>JBJTWL010000090.1:0-20118 GCA_046081745.1 Flavobacteriales bacterium
CTCTTTAAAACAAGTTTCCACACACCAAAAACATCCAGCCCCTAAGGTTATTTCCTCTTGTTGGGTTGCATCCTCCGCCGATTTAAAATCAAGTGATACTGAGTTAATACAATATCTTAGTCCTGTTGGTTTTGGACCATCTTCAAACACATGACCAAGGTGGGCATCGCATGAAGCACAGCGAATCTCAATGCGTTCCATGCCATAAGACAAGTCTTTCACCTCTTTGATGGAGCCACTGGAAATGACATCGTAAAAACTAGGCCATCCAGAACCTGAATCATACTTGGTGCTACTTGAAAATAAAGGGGCATCACAACCAATACAGCAGTATATTCCATTTGCCTTGTGATAAACGTATTTACCCGTGAAAGGACGTTCAGTTCCACCTTCTTTGATGACATGACATACATTTTTCGGGAGGAGTTTATCGCCGTATTTTTCTAATTCTTCAGTTGAGTCCATCGGGTGATTTGATTGAGAAAATGAACAGGCATTTAAGAGTAAGATCAAAATATATAAACAGCCTTGCTTACTCTTTTGACAAATATTTACGTACTGAAAAATGACCCGCATAAATTAAAGGTGTTAATGCTAATCCGATTAACAACTTCAAGACATAATTTGTTGGAGCAATTATCAAATAATCTTTAAAACTCATATTCCCTGTAATTACGAAACCAATGAACAGCACGACATAGGAATCTACCAATTGAGAAAGGACGGTGCTCCCTGTACTACGCAGCCAAATATACTTCTCTCCCGTTTTTGACTTTATCCATTGAAAAAGGAAGGCATCCATCAACTGCGAGAGTAAAAAAGCCAAAATACTTCCAATAATGACCATTTGTGCCTGACCAAATACTAAGGAATACGATTTATCATCGGCAAGCGAAGTACCGGGCAATTCAACAGCCGGAATTTTAAGCGAAACTCCAACAATCAGGAAACAATATAGAATTAAACCTGCGGTAATCCATGAGAGTTTTCTGACGGTTTTGTACCCATAGAATTCATTTAACAAGTCCGTCAATAAGAACACAAAAGGCCATGGTAAAATCCCTATGACCGTTACAAAAGGTCCAAACTTAACTCCAAATAAATTGCCTTGGATTGGAATGGAAATTAGCTTATTGCTTATCAATTCCGCGGTTACTGCATTCGTGACAAATAGCCCGGACAATATAATAAACAGCCATGTTTTACGATCAAAATTCATATTAATTCTTTTTCACTTGCTTTGAGACTCCGTAATCGAGGCGTTTAGATTTTACGTAATGAGAAATATAGTATTTACTGGTCTTAAAATTATTAATTGTCACCCCTTTATTCGTTGACGAATGGATGAAATTAATGGCCTCAGGGGTAACCTCTATCACCATACCAACATGCCCAACACCACCGGTATTACTGCTTCCTCGAAAAAACATCAAATCCCCAGGTTGTATCTCACTCAAGGTGACGGTTTCACCCAACTCTGCAAGGCTATAACTTGTCCTAACCAATGAAAAACCGAAAGATCCAAAAATATAATTAATAAAACCTGAGCAGTCGAATCCAGAGGGTGTAGTTCCGCCCCAATGATAGGGAGTACCCAGAAATGTTTTCGCAAACGAAATAATCGATGCTACTTTATCATTTACGACGGTAGAGTCTTTTGAGGGGTTCAACAAGCTATCCACGGGGACATGCGCAGTGCTGTCCTTAATTACTTGTCCGTATCCGATCGAATAACTTTCAATTAAAAAAAGACAAAAAATGAGCAAAACTCTCATCCTACGAAATTATAACTATTTTTGAAAACACTTTACCCCTTCCAATGGCAGAAATTGATATTTCAAAACTCACCAAACTATATTATTCCATTGGAGAGTTAGCAAAAATGCTTGATGTGAATGCATCTTTATTACGATTTTGGGAGAAAGAATTTGACTTTCAAGTAGGTAAAAAGAATGCAAAAGGTAATCGAATGTATGGTATTAAAGAAATTGCATTTATCAATCACGTTTATCAACTGGTAAAAGTTCAAGGATTCACTTTAGAGGGCGCGAAACAGCAACTCAAACTGAACAAACCTACTAATGAACATCAAAAACAAAAGAAACAACTCGAATTAATCGAACGGTTAGAGTCAATTAAACAGCGATTGATTACGCTTAAAACTTGGTAAACGGAATAAAACGAGGAACTCGTTTTTGATACTCCTTATATTCCGGATATTTTTCCGCAGAGATATCCTCTGAAAAATCAGAACTCCCTTTAAACAAGATTACCAAAAGAACGCAACCGGCAATGGACCAATTGATCCATTCTCCGGTGGCAACCACCGAAAAGAAGTAGAAAACGATCCAAATGCTCTGTTCCATGGCATAATTTGGGTGACGTACCATACCCCATAGACCGGTCCGTACAAATCCATGCGTATATTCCCCTAATGGCTCACCTGCATTTATGCGTCGATATTTTTCTTGCTGAAAGTTCCATTGCTGTTGATCAGCAACGAATTCAATACCAACAAACAATAAATAGATCGCCGAAAGGACAATATCCCAAACCCCAAGTGGCTTATTGCCAACGGCTGTCACAATAGGAACTGTAAATAAGAAAATCAGTACATTTTGATACGCACTGATGAAAAAGAAATTAAACAAACCCCAAACAATTTTATTTGAAAACCCTGGTCGTTTTCTTAAGATTTCCCATCGATAATCCTCTTCTCCTGCCCAAAACCTCCAGGTGTAAGCACCTCTTCTTGCGAAGTTAAACGTTAGGCGTATACCCCATACTGAAACAAGGATGGCCATGAGTACCATTCGGTCTGGAAACCCTGCAACCGCCGCCATATGCCATACGTAATAGATCGGAACAATACTCCACAATTTATCAACCTGTGAATTATTACGCGTCAGTTCTCCAATGAGAAAACAATATGCAACCACTGCACCAACAACATACACCATATGGTTTACCATGATATCATGTTGCAAGGCATTTAGGGGTGTACCAAAATAGAACGAAACAATTGGTAAAACAACAACCGTAAAAATCAACAAGAGTATTGTAGCTAACATATTTAAATTATTTTAAAGTATAACCAGCCTTTTCCGCCTTAAACGGATAGAATGAACCGTTTGAAACAGCGATCAGTGTATTTTGTTCATCCCGTACCTCGGCGCGCATAAAGATAACTTTTTTCCCTTTCCTAATTACCGCAGATGTCGCTGTAACTGTATCATTTAAAGTAATTGCTTGAATAAAATTAACCTGCATTTCGATTGTTGAAACCACTAACCCCTCATCAGCAACCAGTGTCAATGCCCCTGCCCCCATCGTTGCATCCAATAGGGTAGTAAGTACACCTCCATGAACGAAACCGGGTGTTGCCAAATGCGTATTTTCGACGGTTAATCGGTATGACACAACCCCTTCATCGATTACAAGTAAGGATAAACCCAACAGGTTAGCAAACGAATTTTTAAGGTTGTATTCTTGAATTAATGCTAATCCTCTATCGGTTCTAGCCATTGAAAAAATTCTTTTGTTAATTCCTTAGTTACAGCACTATAATCATTCGTTTTTACCCAACAATTTACGTTTATCTTAGCCGATTTCATATCTAAATCCGTCAAATATATTAAGGATTCTGGGGTTTTTAGTATCAAAGGATGTTCGTCAATCACGCGTTGTGCTTGAGCTATCATCTCTGCAATATTAGTCCCATACTTAACTGGAAAAACTACATCAACTCTTCGTTTTCCTTCCCTTGTAAAATTTATAATGGTCCCATTAATCAGTGGTCCGTTGGGTAAAATTATCGTCTTATTATCGGGTGTTTTAATGTAGGTATTAAAGATCTGTATGTCCCTAACCTCTCCGGTAACTTGCAATGCGGTGATGGTATCGTGAACTTTAAATGGTTTAACAATCAGGATCAGAATTCCACCCGCAAAATTACTTAAGGTCCCAGAAAAGGCCATACCGATAGCAATACCAGCAGCTCCCAATATGGTAACAAAAGAAGTCATTGCTATCCCTAACTGACTTATTGCCGTAACGACTACCAATATTTTTGAAGCTACAATAGAAAGGCTAGTAATAAACGAGGTTAATCCTTCATCTACATGACGGCGCTTCATGATGCCTGATATCATTTTACCCAAGCGATTCGACACCCAAAACCCTACTGTCAAGATCAACAAGGCCAACAAAATGTTGAGGCCTATACTCGCTAAATAATGCAGTAAATCCACATATTTATATCCCAGAATCATATCATCTTTGTTCATCTATACATTCAATTATGCTTCAAAAGTAGTAATTTTCAGCCGTTTCATTAACGAACGATCAATGACTCCGCTAACCGAACATATATTTTATTGGGAATCTATTTTCAATGCAACGGAATCCAGCGAATATTTCAAAAGCCTAGCCTCATACCCTACCCTTGAACAAGGATCAATTCAACTCTTTGGGAAAACCTACAAAACACCTAGGCTCGAGTCTTTTCATGGTCTAAATTCAATTTCTTACTGGTATTCTGGACAAGAATTACCGGCAAACGCCTTTAAGGAACCGCTTTTTGAAATTATGAAGCGAATAGAAACAATAACGGGTCACACGTTCAATTCCGTGTTAATCAATTTATATAGAACGGGCATGGATTCGAATGGATGGCATGCGGACAATGAAAAAGAATTGGGTAAAAACCCAATCATTGCCTCTGTAAGTTTTGGGGCTGAACGAACCTTTAAATTAAAATCGAATTTAGGTACTGAATCGCATTCCATAAAACTAGGTAACGGTTCCTTGCTGCTAATGGGTGGGAATACGCAACACACTTACAAACATTGTATTCCCAAAGAACCAAAGGTATTGGAACCTCGAATTAATTTGACATTTCGGACAATTTTTGAGCCGCAATAATGCCGTCAGTTAATCCAGCGGTGCACGTATAAACGTGATTCACACCAAACGTTTTTATTACCCACCTGATTTGTAACGCAGCTAAATGTAGGTATTTTTTCCTCAAATCTGGAACTGATTCTAGTGTTTGACGATGCTTATACGTGCTGTAAATCAACTCATCAAGTAATGGATTGAGCAATTCGATGGGTAATTCACGTAAAGACCGAAATGGCAACGATTGTTTATAAAGCAAGTGATAAAATGTTTCGAATGGACCTGCGCTTCCAATCAGTGCAGGAAAATGCTGTTTTTTCAAATTCAATGCTGTGTTAAACCATTGCTCAAACACCTGAACATCGGTGTGTGTAAGCACCTGATTAATGTCGATATGCGCCATCAACCTGGTTACCCCAATGTTTAAGGAATTCAACCCCAACATCGTTTGTGTTTGAAAGGCAATCAATTCTGTACTCCCACCTCCAACATCCATAATCAACCCATGATCTGGAAAATTGGTCAAGGAATTCAATCCCATAAAAACCAATTCAGCCTCTCGTTCACCGGAAACAATCTCTACTGAAATATTCAGCGCTTCATCTAAAGCGTTCAGAAATTCTACAGCATTCACAGCATCTCGCAAGGCACTGGTACCAACCAACCGTTGTTTTTCTACCCCCATGGACACGCACTTCGCTTTAAATTGGGTTAAACAAGCTGTAGCAGATTGCATGGCCTTCGACGAAATACAAGACGAATCAAAAAAGTCGATTCCGAGACCTACCCATTGTTTCTCCTGATGGAGCAGTTTCCAGTGGGATTTTGAAGCATCTACAATGAGCAAATCAAAGGTATTAGTTCCCAGGTCAATTCCTGCTAATATCATACGGACGATTTATTTCTTTAACCAATCAGTAAAAAGTCGCACGCTAAACCGATGGCTATATGATAATATGCCGTGCTTAAAAATACGCGAAGCCAGCAGCATAAATAACGTTCCTACCATCACTTGAACTAACCATGCGAAAAGTATTCCGAGGTATTGACTTAAACTAACCCCCACCGTAATTTTAATCATTGAAACCATTCCTGAAGTCCATGGGAAAAAACTAAAAAATTGGGTAAGGCTAGAATCTGGATAGGAAAGGGTATTATAGCCTGCAAAGATTGTCAGTGTCAACATGATCCAAATAGGCACTAAAAATTGTTGACCATCCGATTCATCGCCACTCATTGCTCCCATGATGGTAAAAAACGAAGCAAATATCCAATAGGTACCGAGAAAGAATAGCACAAAGTTCGGGATCACCCAAACATAGTTTATTCTGTGATAAATCAAATCGAGGTGTTGATTTTCTTGCGCCATGGTTTGCATGCCTAACTCTTTGAGTTGCTGATCTGAAACTTGTACCCCGGTTAAATGCTCCGGCGTAAACAACTCAGGAACTACTATAGCTTGCAGCACCCATAATCCAATACCCACAATGAGTAACCACACAAACAATTGCAAAAACGAAGCAATTAAGTTCCCGAAAATTTTTCCTAACATTAATTCACGCGCCTTTACACTGGCAAGAATTACTTCTGAAATTCGATTTATCTTTTCCCTGTTGATACTTTTCGTAATGTTGGTCCCAAAAATGGCAATGAAAAAGATCATTAAATATCCGAGTGAATAGCCAACCCAAGCAATCCCCTCATCAGATTGATCGTAGGGGTCATCAACATTCCGAAAATCGATATTAAGGGGTTGTTTAATTTTACGAAATTCATCCACACCAAGGGTTGTGAACTGCTCAATCATCACTTCCTCCATTCTGCGCTCAACTTCGAACTTCAGTTTCATTTTAAGTTGTAAATTCGGATCTTGCCGATGAAAAAGAAAAACCTTTTTATTGATTAACACCTTTTCATTAATTTCAATCAAGGCATCAAATTCTTTGAATTTTGGGCTATTTTTAAAAGATTCAAATTCAATGTAATCATCGTAAAAAAAGTAAGTGACCGATTCTGAAGGCCTAGATGCGATTTTATTCTCAAACAAATTAGTTGGATCCGCTATAAGGACCTTCATCGAGGTAACTCCTTGATTTCCGGATTCAAGCACCAAGTAAATTAACGAGATAATTAATAATGGCCCTAAAAATAACATGGCCCGAAACGATCGATTTTCCCAACGCTCCTTTAATTCACGAATGGCGATTAACCAGCTATTTCTCATGGCGTTGAATCCGTTACAAGTTTTAGAAATACATCTTGCATTCCTGGAAGTTGTTCCTCAATCAATTGCAATTCAAGGGCCGGAGACAACGTTGAATACACCTCATTAAAGGATTGCCCATGACGGCTTTTAATAATCGACTGAAACCATTGATCCCCAATCTCTTCCGTTGAAATGATCTCAAATCCGGTCCAAAGTGCATTCGCAAAAGCAATCTGATTGCCTTTATACCGCACCTTATATGCCCCATTTTTATGAGTATCCTTTAGGCTACTGACTTTGTCATGAGCCACCACCTTCCCCTGATTAATCAATCCTACCTCATCACAAATCTCGTCCACACTATTCATATTATGGGTAGAAAAAATGATGGTTTTCCCGAGCGCTTTCATGGCCTTTATCTCATTCAAAATCAATTGAATATTCAGTGGGTCAAATCCGCTCAAGGGTTCGTCTAAAATCACAATTTGAGGATCATGAATCATACTGCCAATAAACTGAACTTTCTGAGCCATCCCTTTGGATAATGCATCGATTCGTTTTTTAGACCAAGGAAGTATTTCAAATTTCTCAAGCCAATGAAGTGCGGCTTGATGCGCATCCTGATTACCCAACCCTCGAATACGGGCCAAAAAAACCAGGTGATCACGCACTTTCATTTCTCGGTACAACCCGCGTTCTTCAGGCAGATAGCCAAAGGACCTTACATGTACTGGATTTAAGGGGATTCCCCCGATTAAAACTTGACCGGAACTTGGTTCGATAATTTGATTTAAGATTCGAATCAAGGTAGTTTTACCGGCTCCATTCGGACCAATTAACCCAAAGATCTTCCCGGCCTGAATATTGAGATCTACATCTTCTAGCGCCTTTTTTTGGCTGTAAAATTTACTTATTCCCTTGACCTCAATCATGCAACGAAACTAATGATTATTTCGATTTAATAAACATTTGTTTCCATTGAAACCTTCGAAAACAAAGTATAAAAAATATAAGCAATGAACAAAGCAAGGTCATGAATGAAGCTGTGTTCACCTCAAGTGATTCCATTTTAAAAAGCGCAGGCATTTGAAACGCTTGTTCTGAAGAGGTTACCAATAACCCGGTTATGAAATTATTAGCCAGATGGAAACCAAATGCCACTTCAATTCCTTGATCTAAATAGGTCATTAAGGAAATAAACACCCCCAATGTGATATAAATCGCAAGCAAACCATACCCATGCGCGGTAACTTCTGGATTCCCTAGGTGCATCATCCCAAACATAACACCACTAAGCAATATCGCTAAGAATGCGGAATTAGTTCGTTTGAAAATCCCTTGAAAAATGAACGATCTAAACAACAATTCTTCAAAAAACACTTGAACAGGTAAACCTATTAAAAGTAATAAAAACGCTTTTATGAATTCAAAATTCACAGCTTGAACCTCATACTTGTTGGGAAACAACAACCAATCAATAAGGGTTGGAATGATAATCAATAGTGCCCATAAGCCAAACGCAAAAAACAAACGGGGCGCCTCGATTTTCTCTCGTGCCGTTATCCACGTTAACCACGATGTTTTATGAACAAATTTAACACTTATAAAAAAGGCAAGAATTCCGACAAAAAACGGAATCATTTGTAACACAAACAACGCTGTAAATCCGAAATACGCTTCCAAATCCGTCATGGTTACTTCCCCCTTGTTCGGATAAAGTAAAATCAGGGGAAGATTTCCCAGCAGAAATCCTCCAAGCACTAAAAGCAAGGTTAAAAAAACCCTTGGGGTACTAAAGTTTCCAAGTTCCCATGAATTCTCAAACTTTCTCATGAAAACATGTCCCTAACCCGCTTGAAGAACCCCCCCTCTTTCTCGCGCTCCGTGGGTTTAAAATTTGGATTCTCTTTGTTCTTTTCGAACCACTCTTTTTCTTCTTTAGTTAAATTGGTTGGTGTCCAAACGTGAATATGAACGAATTGATCGCCCATTCCATACCCTTGAATGTTTGGCAAACCCTTCCCTTTTAGTCGAAGTACTTTCCCACTTTGAGTCCCTTGATCGATCTTTATTTTTACTTTACCATGTATGGTTGGGATTTCTATAGAAGCACCTAGGATTGCATCGGATAGTGAAACCACGGATTCAAAATGGACGTGCTCATTTTCTCTCCTCAATTCCGTATGCTCAATTTCTTCAATCACAACGATTAAATCACCATTTACACCGTTGAATGGCCCAGCATTACCTTTACCGCGTAAAGAAAGTTGCATACCGTCTTCAACACCACGGGGAATTTCTATTTCAATTACCTCTTCTTGCTTACGAAGGCCGTAATGATCGGTATCGCTTGGTTTCTTATCAATCATTTGTCCTGCACCTTGACACACATTACATGTGGTCTGGGTTTGCATGGCACCTAAAAAAGTTTGAGCCATTTGGGTGATACGACCTGATCCTTTGCATGTAGCACAGGTTTTAAACGTAACATCCTCAGCCTGGACCAACTTATTAACCTTAATTTTCTTTTTTACTCCTGTGGCGATCTCTTCCAGGGTTAACTTCATTTTAACGCGAAGATTTGAACCCTTCACAACGCGTTTACCGCTGCTGCGGCTGCCACCAAAACTACCACCGCCAAAAGCACTTCCGAAAATATCCCCGAACTGGGAGAAAATATCATCCATGTTCATCCCGCCGCCTCCAAAACCTCCTTGCCCCATTCCAGCATGACCAAACCGGTCGTAGGTCGCGCGTTTTTCCGAATTACTCAATATCTCATAGGCTTCCGCTGCTTCCTTAAACTTGTCTTCTGCGGAGGGATCGTCTTGATTTTTATCAGGATGATACTTTAATGCCAGTTTTCGATAGGCACTTTTTATTTCAGCTTCCGTGGCATTTTTAGAAACACCTAGTACATCGTAATAATCTCTTTTTTGACTCATAACCTTATTGTCCGACCGCTACTTTTGCAAAGCGAATCACTTTATCGTTTAAATAATATCCTTTTTCAACCTGATCGATCACCTTACCTTTCATTGCCTCATCTTCCACCGGAACATTGGCAATGGCCTCATGCAGGTTAAAATCGAAGGGATGATTCATTGCATCAATCGGCTTAAGGCCTTTGGATTCAAGAATTTGGCCTAATTTGGTATAAATCAATTGAAATCCTTCTTTAACTACGGTAATGTCCGTTACCAGCTCATTGTTTTTACTTGCTCGTTCAAAATCATCCAAAATGGGAAGCATCGCCATAATCATTTCCTGACTTGCAGAGGAAAGGTATTCTGCTTTCTCGCGAGCAGATCGTCGTCTGTAATTTTCAAATTCAGCATATAGCCTAAGAAACTTGTCTTCTTGTTCTTTCAACCTCGCCTCAAAATCAAGAGATGGGTCGCTTGTAGGTTCACCTGCCGCATTGTTGGTGTGTTCTGCGGATTCCTGTGGGATTTGTTCTTCATGCGAATTCGTTGGTTCCACTGTATTATCTTCCATGCTATTGTTTTTTCGTTTACTCATCTCACTTACTTTGTTTTGTGTTGCACAAATTAGATTCCATTCACCACATATTCCTAGACAAAAGACAGAATGTCAGTTTTGTATGAATTATGCGCCTTTGGTGTCAGTATTTAGCTGTAATTTCGACACATTTCTATGAGCCGTTTGGCTTTGTGTTCATCAAAGATAAGCACCTCCTCTGAAAACATAGAATCTGGATCCAAGGATTGCTTTCCAGTGGCTGAAAAATGGACTGCATCGGGCCTCACTTGCTCCATAATCATTGGCAGATTTGCTAGGTTCACACCTCCTCCAGGCATAATTTCAATGCGTCCTTTTGATTCTAATTTCATTTCCGCTAACACGGGAATACCTGTAGCTATGGTCGTAGATAGCCCTGAGGACAACACCCGATTGTATCCGATCTCTGCAAGCCAATTGAGTTCTTGTTTCCATTCCACGAGATCATCAAAGGCCCTATGAAACGTGAGGGATTTTTTGAACGTATTTCGTACTTGTTCCAGGAAGGATCGGTTCAAACGCATGGTATCTGTCAACATTCCTAGAACCAAACCATCTACACCCAGGCGTTGAAATTCAAACACATCTGAATATATAATTTCAAGTTCATGCTCATTGTAAACAAACCCGCCACTTCTTGGACGAATTAAAACATGCGTTTCTAGACCTAAACTCAGTGCTTTTTGCACAAAACCAATCGAGGGTGTCAATCCACCTTGCTCTAAGTTAACACAAAGTTCAATGCGATCTACTCCCAACGAATTAGCGGCCATTAGGGCTTCAACTGAAGCAACACATAATTCAATTTTCATACTGCAAAAATGCAAATTTCTGAGCGACAATAGGCTAAAAAAAAATGCACAAAATCGCTATATTTGCAATCAAATTTGAACTATGTCATCCATCAACGAAGCAACCCTCGGATTCGAAGACTTCAGAGCAGAAGTACTTGCGGATTACAAATTAGCTTGTGTATCTCGAGAAGCCTCCCTCCTTGGTAGAAAGGAAGTACTCACCGGTAAGGCAAAATTTGGAATTTTCGGTGATGGTAAAGAATTAGCACAATTAGCCTTAGCAAAAAACTTTAAGCCTGGTGATTTTAGATCCGGATACTACCGAGACCAAACATGGATGATGGCGATTGGAGCACTGAGTGTGCAAGCATATTTTTCAGGACTTTACGCCCATACGGATGTGGCTGTTGAGCCACAATCTGCTGGACGTCAAATGGGGGGACATTTTGCTACTAGAAATTTAGACGAACAAGGTCAATGGAAAAACCTAACTGAGCAAAAAAATAGTTCTGCCGATATTTCACCTACTGCAGGCCAAATGCCTCGATTGTTAGGATTGGCACTCGCATCGAAAATCTATCGAAACAATCCGGCTTTGCACGCCAGTGAGTTCCAACAATTTTCTATTCAAGGAAACGAAGTTGCCTTTGGTTCTATTGGGGATGCCTCGACCTCTGAAGGACCGTTTTGGGAAACGCTGAATGCTGCAGGTGTGCTGCAAGTACCTATGGTGATGTCGGTTTGGGATGACGGTTACGGTATTTCTGTTCCCCGAGAACTCCAAACTACAAAGAATAGTATTTCAGAAGCCTTGGCCGGTTTTCAACGAACTGCCGAAAATCCGGGATTTGAGATACTAACGACGAAAGGATGGGATTACGCGCACTTGTGTCAAACGTATGAGAAAGCGGTTAACATAGCCCGTGCAGAACATGTTCCTGTATTAGTGCATGTACAAGAAGTGAATCAACCACAAGGACATTCAACCTCAGGTTCCCATGAGCGTTATAAAAGCAACGAACGCATGGAATGGGAAAAAACTCACGATTGTATTGCGAAGTTTAGGGAATGGATTTTGACGTTTAGCGGGGGGCCCGAACCCTTGGCAAGCGAGGAAGTTCTGGATCAATTGGCCCATGAGGCAAAAGAAGAGGTTAAAACTTCGAAAAATAAAGCATGGGCGTTATACACTGAAGACATTAAAAAGGATAGTTTATCCTTAGAAGGCATTTTAGGCGGGCTAATCCAAGAAGGAACCTTGAGCAATTCATTTCAAGGGGAATTAGATGCGTTAATCAAAAACCGAGAACCGCAACGCAAGGATGTATTTTCATTAGCACGACGTGCCCTCCGAACGTTAAGATCCTCTGTATCACCCAATAAAATTGCACTCGTTCAATGGCTAAGCCATAAAAAAGAAGAAAGTCATGACCGTTATTCCTCTTACCTATACAGTGAATCAAACCTACGAATCGCAAATATTTCAAACGTTGAACCGAGCTATGATGCGGATGCAACTTTGGAAGACGGACGCATTATATTGAGGGAAAATTATCGAAAATTACTGGAACGATATCCGAATCTTTTAGTGTTTGGTGAAGATGCGGGTAAAATTGGTGGTGTAAATCAATCCTTAGAAGGACTGCAAGAAGCCTTTGGGGAATTACGGGTATTTGATACTGGAATTCGTGAATGCACGATCATTGGTCAAGGAATCGGGATGGCCATGCGAGGCCTTCGTCCGATTGCGGAGATTCAATATTTGGATTATTTATTGTATGCCATTCAAATTTTATCTGACGACTTAGCCACCGTTCAATATCGTACCAAAGGAGGTCAAAAAGCGCCGCTCATCATTAGTACACGCGGTCATCGTTTGGAAGGGGTATGGCACAGTGGTTCACCGATGGGAATGATTATTAATTCACTTCGAGGAATGCATGTGTGCGTGCCGAGAAATATGACTAAAGCGGCAGGATTTTACAACACCTTGATGGAGGCAGATGAACCAGCATTGGTGATTGAACCACTAAATGGTTATCGAACTAAAGAAAAAATGCCTACAAATTTGGGTGAGTTTAAACTTCCCCTTGGTCAGGTAGAACACCTAAGCGAAGGATCAGATTTAACCTTGGTTTCTTATGGTTCTACATTGAACCTGTGCATGCAAGCCTTGCCCATCTTGGAGGAATTAGGAATTTCAGTAGAACTTATTGATGTTCAAACCTTACTTCCATTTGATTTATCGCATGATATTGTAAAATCGCTCAAAAAGACAAACCGTTTACTCATCGTAGATGAGGATGTTTCAGCGGGGGCGACAGCGTATATACTGGAAAAAGTACTCGTTGAACAAGGAGGATATTATCACTTGGATGAAGCACCACAAACCTTAAGCGCAAAAGACCACCGTCCTGCCTATGGAAGTGATGGGGATTACTTCTCTAAGCCGAGCATTGATGACATCGTAGAAAAGGTATATGAAATCATGTCAACTTCAAATCCTACGCAATTTCCAACGATTTATTAATGAATCTCATTGAATACCAAGCGCATTGGGCGAAAGCCAAGAACGGAGGAATTTATCCAGCCGATTATCAACCCTATTTGGAATTAAACGAGGCTCGATTTAAGCGAATAACGAAGACTTATACCCCAAGTACTGATTTTACTGATGCCGTTCAGGGAATTACGAAACCCACTCATTGGATTATCATAACCGAACCTTGGTGTGGGGATGCAGCACAAAGTGTTCCTTTATTGTTGAAGCTCATAAATGAAATACCAAAGGCAACCTTCACCATTGAACTTAGGGATCAAAGTTCCTTGATTGATCAATACCTCACCAACGGCGGTAAAGGCATTCCTAAGGTCATTGTTCGAGATGAACAAGAGATTGATTTATTGGTTTGGGGACCCAGAACGCGCGAAGCACAAGCACTTTTTAATGAACAAAAAGCAGCGGGCGTTGAACTTACGGTGTTGCACGAAGCGCTGCATAGTTGGTATGCGAAAGACCAAGGCAAAACCTTAGAGTTAGAGCTCTTGACCTTGATTCAAGGATTGTTATAAAATTCGTTCATTTTTCATCCCCTTCAACGGATTGGAGATTAGAACCTCAATACCAAATCGTAGGGCATACGCATTTGAATACCCATTTTTGATTCAATCGATTTGATTCGCTCATACTGTTCGACTAATTCATCAGGCAATGTTGACTTTTTTAAATGCAATCCAGCTTCCTCGTCTTCATTCTCTTGTTCAATCATCTTAATGATCGATTTGAATTTATCTTCTTTAACCTTTGGATAATATATGACCTTAGCATCCTTATCTTTTAATGCTCGTTTGGCAAAATCAATCACATCCGTTAGGGAACCTAATTCGTCCACCAAACCAATTTTAAGGGCATCTTTTCCTGTCCATACCCGACCCCGTGCAATTTGATTAACTCGGGCCACGGAAAGAGATCTGCCTTTTGCTACACGCTCCATAAATTGGCTATAAATACCGTTGACCTCATTTTGCACCATAATCAATTCCTCAGGAGTTAATTTACGGTTTGTAGACATCACCGAATGGTTATGCGTTTGCACCCGATCAAAGGTGATACCTAACTTATTTTCAAGCATTTTCCCGGTATACGGAATCATTCCAAACACACCAATAGATCCTGTTATGGTCGTTGCCTCGGCAAAGATACGATCCGCAGGAGTTGCGATATAATACCCACCGGAAGCTGCTACGTCTCCCATGGAAACATATACCTTCTTCTTTTTTTGTGTCAGCATCACCTCACGCCAAATTTCTTCACTGGCCAGTGCACTTCCTCCTGGGCTATTTATTCTGAATACGACCGCTTTTATATCATCATTGTTTCGAACCTTTTCAAATAAGCGACACAATTTTTTACTACTCACCCCATCACCATTAACCGCAACTTCACCTTCGGCGAGAATTACAGCAATACGTGCATTGGATGCTTGAATGAGCACTTGACTTTCATAAAATGCATTTTGGGCATATTCCGTAAATTCTGCCCATTTTAAGTCAGAAGTTTTAGATAATCCCGCTTTTTTCGCGAGTTTACTCATTATTTCATCGTTATAGTATAAGCCATCTACCAGCTTATGAGCTAATGCTTGCTTAGGATTAACCACTTCCATATTATTAACCCATTCATTAAACACGGACGGTTTAATGTTTCGACTTTCAGAAATATCAGCCGCTAATTCATTCCAAATCCCATTCATTAAGACTTGATTTTGCATGCGCGCTGAATCACTTAACTGGCTTAAGAAAAATGGTTCCACTGCACTCTTAAAATCATTGTTTTGTCCACGAATTACCTGAACTTCTACCTCCAACTTATCGAGGAGCTTCTTAAAAAAAACAGCCTCAGAGCCTAAACCGGAGAGCATAAACGAAGAGGTGGGAAAAGCATAGCACTCATCAGCAACAGAACCAATGTAGTATTCTTTCTGAGATATCCCTTCACCTTGGAAATAAGCAACGACAAATTTATCTGATGACTCCTTAAAATCTTCAATGGCTTGACGAATCGTTCTAGCCGTAGCAATGCCGCAATTCAATTCATCGATATCCAGATAAATCCCTTTTATTTGATCATCTGTTTTAGCGTGATCTAAGGCAAATAATATATCAGCTAAGCCAACGGATTCATTCAACTGAAAAGCACTGGGATCGAATTCAGAATTGCTTTTCTCCTGAATGGTACCCTTCAGGGTTACATGTAAAATTGATTTATTTTCCAATGCATACGGTTCTGGACCAAATTCCGCGAAAGATCCAATGATGCCTCCAAGAATTAAAAAGAAAAAAACCAAACCTAGCGTAAGCGCAATACCAAAAGCCACTAAGGTTGGCCAGAAAATACGAGAAAAAGGGATTTTAGTATCAGTCATAATTTCTTACATTTTATTTATTTAGCAGCGAACTTATTTTAACGGGTAAATTGAACGGATTAAAACGCAGGGTGAGTCGAATGGATCTTTTGTAGTTCAAATACAAATCTCCCATGTTATTGGATTGTACCAAGGGGAAATATACCCCCACTATATCCCCTAATTCAATTCCCAACCCTGCATTATACAAGGCAGCAACCCCTACCCCATTATCGTAAACACCAAAATCAGCAAAAGCGACGAACATATTTGGTTTTATTGGAAGTTGAATTGTAGTATTCACTGTACTTGCCCAATAGTTAGACATCCTCAAATTATTACTCCCCGTTCTAAACCCTCCCATATCGTTGGCATATTGAGTTCCATATACATTGCTGCGGTTGAAATAATAATTTTCAGCGAATATATCTTGGTAACCGGCTGAACCATACATGGATATGGAATAGCGTCCCATGGCATTATAATAGGATGAACCTGGATTAAAGCCTAAATTATATCCGCCATACATCCTGAATTTCAAAGTACGGGTCATTTTACGATCCAAATACGTTAAGGTGAGTGCCTGAGTAGTTGAAATACGGGCATAACTAGCAACGTCATAAAACATATCCGTAAAACCAAGAACCCCTTCAAATTGAAGTTGACTCGCGTAAGAAACGCGTCTTTTGTTCCATTGAATAGTGTGGTTAACTTTTAATCCGTTTTCTATGGTGTAATCATCAATGGGCATGACATCTCTGCGCCACAGCCATTTGAAAGTTAAATCATGAAGAAATCCTTTTGGCGTCCGGTCTGGCACCAAATTCAACGTTAAATATGGCGTTACGGCCAAGAAATACGTTTGTATTTGACCTTTAGCGTCATCTTGAAGACCAAACGACTTAATACTCATTCCTGCTTTGATGGACTTAGGTCCTCGTGAAGGAAAACATATCTTACTCAATTCCGCAACCCCACCTATGGTATTTCTTCCAAAGGAGTACATGGGGGCAATAATATATTGAAACGGTTTGAAAGGAAGCCCAAAGTTATGTACTGCAACACCTAGCATAGCGCGGTCAGAATGATTAAAGGCCATCATTGGAGTCCAAAACACATTTCGCTTATTCGCTTCATGATCCCCGAACATAAACTCAAGTTTAAGCGGTTCACATGATTTAAACAAGGTTTTATTTACTAGAATTCGGTTATTTGAACGATTAATTTCAGGAATGTTTCGATTGGGATCGATAGCAAACTCAGCAAGTGCAGCATTCCCTTGAAAGATTAAAGTTGAACGTTTTTCAGCAGGATTCGTCCATTGAGTTTCCAAAATTGAGCCTGCTTTATCTAAGGATGAAATGCCTATCGGACCAGACACCGCCCCTTTATTCTTAACCGTAATTGCATAAGTATTCATTGGCTCAAAATACTTGGCACTCTTAATTTTATAATCAATGACCTTAGTAGTTTGAATTAAATCACCAAATAACCAGTCCAATTTTCGTCCCGATACGCCTTCAACCACCCGTTGCATGTCTTCGGGGTATGGATGCTTAAACTGATACAAATCATAATAACGATGCATGCATTGGTCATAAAGTTCATCGCCAAGATAACTTCTTAAATATTGAAAAACCAACCCGGTTTTCTGATACATAATAGCACCGTAATTGGCAGAACTAAAATCTGCTGAATGCGTTTCGATGGGTTGGTCTGCATTAACCACTGCTAAGAAGCGATAAAAGATATCCCCCATGTCGTGATGATCAAGGTCATTCAAATGAAGTTTTCCTCCCAACACCATATCGGACATGTCTTGATTATTGGGATATTTGGTAGCCACATATCGCATTTCATTCGCGGTATTCATTCCTTCATCCATCCACCCGTGTTGTCGTTCATTGGAACCTAAAATTCCATAAAACCAGTTGTGCCCAACTTCGTGGACAATAACCACCTCTAGTTCTTTGGCGGAACTTGCGTTACCAATTACAGTAATCATAGGGTATTCCATTCCTCCACCGGCACTGATCGTTCCATCCACAGCGGTTACGGCAGCATACGGATAATCTCCATTCCATTTTGAATAGTAATAGGTCCCATCATTAATATATTCAATGGCATTTTGCCAGTTTAATGCATTCGCCGGTGTAAATAAAGCCCAAGTGGTCACACTCCGACCGGATTCCGGTAAGTTAACCGATCCTTTTAATACCTTGTATCGTTTGTCCGTAAACCAAGCAAAGTCATGTACCTTGTCTTGGACATAGCGAAGCGTTTTCCATTCCGACGCAGAAGCAGGAAATGAATCCCTTAAACTACCTCCGGGAAGGGCGATAATTTCGGTTAACCTTGATTTGGTATCTTGAGCGAGGGAATCTAAGAACAAACCTTCCGATGCATTTTGAAGTTGTCCAGTGGCACCAACCACATAGTTTTTTGGAACGGTAATCGAAACATCGAATGAACCAAATTCAGAATAAAACTCACCTTGATTTAAGTAGGGAATCGGATGCCACCCTTTGTGATCATACACAGCAGGTTTGGGATACCATTGTGTAATTTGGTATGATTGACCTATATGACCCAGGCGAGAAATAGAACCCGATGGGATTTTAACGATAAATGGCGTAGTCAGGGTGAGTTGTTTTCCGGGGGCTAGAGGTTGCGGTAATTTGATGAGCACGATGTCCTCATGCTTGGGATGATACGACCATGACACTGCACTCCCATTGATTTTGAAATCCAACGCAGCAATGCCTCCCAATTTTGCTGTATCGATTGTGGATAAGTTCTTACCTCCACCTTTCAACTGTTCGGCTAAAGCGCTGTTTCCATTTTTATAGGCATTCGGCCAGACGTGGATGTATAAAGAATCTAAGGTACTTGGGGCGTTATTCAGATAGTCAAAGGCAATTTCACCATAAAGTCGATGCGTTTTATCGTCTAATTTAACAGAAATACGATAATCAACTTGCTGTTGCCAGTACTGTGCCTGTGTGAAATATAGGAACCCAAAAAGAAAGAGTAAAAGAAATTTTATACGCATAATCAGGAATTACTTTAAAGACAAACTCGTTTAAATCGATATAAATTTAATAATTTCTTTACGGGTTTCATAATACAAAAAAAGGCCGTCTAAGACGGCCTTTCGCTTAGCTATTGAAATTCCTATTTCACCATTAATTTTGAAATCACTTGGATATCATTTTGGGACAAGGTCACGAAATACGTGCCCGGCGCCCAAGTGTTTGTTGCAATCGTGGTTCCGTTTGAAATGTGCGTTAATGTTACCAATAATTTACCGGTAACATCACGAATTTGAAGATCAAATTTCTCTGATGTTGAAACGGAAATCGTTACATCACCTGCGGTAGGATTTGGAATTAATGACAAGGAAAGCATTGATTCATCGGTCAAACCGGCATAGTTATCAAAGCCATCACAGTTTTCGTCAATGCCGTTATCAATCACTTCAATAGCTCCTGGATAGATTTGATCATTGGCATCGTTACAATCTCCTGTTGCTAATGAATAACCAGCACCTAAACTATCACATGAGGTAAGGGTTACATTTGATCCGAATCCATCTAAATCTAAATCCTCGTAATATGTAATGATTGGAAATCCCTCATCGGTATTACCATCACAATTGTTATCTAAATTATCGCAGATTTCAATTGCTCCAGGATAAATTTGATCGTTCATATCATCGCAATCTCCTCCGATCGTTACTGTATTTGCAGGTTGTGAACATGTTTCAACACCGGTTGCATCATCCCCAAATCCA
>JBJTWL010000091.1:0-12675 GCA_046081745.1 Flavobacteriales bacterium
AGGATCGTTATATCGATATTGTTCTCCCTGCTGAAGCCATATCAACCCCGATTCAAATCGCACCCATTTGCCTAACCCTGTTTGCATGCCAAGTCCATAGCTCCATAACGTTAATGGTGTTTCATTGGCTCGTTCACCCAGCGGTGTATTTAGAAAGGACGCATTGGGTATCAAGGTTCGATACGATTGATTTCGTGTGATTTCGAGCGATACTTGTGTGGATAATTTTTGCGTTTTCCAACCGTTCTTAGCCTTGGTTTGCTTTGTTAATTCTAGTTGTCCAACGCTGTATTGAAACGCGAGGGTTATGAAAAGGCAGGACAATAATTGATATCTAATCATGGAGTAAATTTACGAAAGAATGCTTAACCTATATCAACAGGTTTTTCTTCTTTCAGCGCTACCTTTGTTCTTTAAAAAATAAGAATATGACAACTTGGAAAATTGACAACATGCACAGCGAAGTAGGTTTCAAAGTGCGACACATGATGATTTCAAACGTATCAGGGAATTTTGCGTCCTTTGATGCAGCATTAAACGCAGCAGATGAGAATTTTTCGAACGCATCGTTTGATTTCTCTGCGGCGATTGATAGCATACAAACGGGCGTTGCGGACAGAGATGGGCACCTAAAGTCGCCGGACTTTTTCGACGCGGAATCCCACCCAACCTTATCGTTCAAATCAACTGAAGTGATTCAAAACGGAAGCGATTGGACCATCAACGGAGACATGACCATTAAAGGCGTTTCACATCCAGTTTCCTTTAACGCAGAATTCGCGGGTGTAGCGTTAGATCCTTACGGGCAAACCAAAACAGGGTTAACCATTACCGGAAAAATTAAGCGTTCTGATTTTGGATTAACATGGTCCGCTGTAACGGAAGCAGGGAACATTGTAGTTGGTGACGAAATCACCTTGATGAGCGAAGCGCAATTTGTGAAACAAGCATAAGCAAAGAATAAAACTCAATTTTAAGGGCCTTCGGGCCCTTTTTTTATGCTAACTCGGCCAATTCAATCCATCGATTGGTTTTGGTATCTAGGCTTTCTACCACTGTCCCAATGCGCTGTCCTAAGGTCATGAGTTCTTCATTCGATAAATCACCTTTCGATAAGGCCTCAGTAAGCGCTTCTTTTTCAGTTTCAAGCAGGGCGATGTCCTTTTCCAGTTGATTGAACTCCACCTGTTCTTTGTAGCTCATTCGTTTTTTCTCGGAACTTTGTTTGTTCTCTTTCGGTTTTTCTGCTTGAACTTCAGGTACTTTAGGTTTGCGTTGTTCCACCCGATAGGCCGAATAATTCCCGGTAATATCCACAATCTTACCCTCGCCTTCAAACACGAATAAATGATCCGTAATCTTATCCATGAAGTAGCGATCATGCGAAATCACAACTAAACTTCCTTCAAATAAGGTTAAATAACTTTCAAGTGCCGCCATGGAGAAAATATCCAAGTCATTGGTGGGTTCATCCAGCACCAAGAAATTGGGGTTCGCCATCAACACGCGCAGTAATTTCAATCTACGTTTTTCTCCTCCACTCAACTTGGATACAAATTGATAATGCATGTCTCTTGGGAAGAGAAAACGCTCTAGTAAATGTGCAGCTGATAATTGCCTGCCTTTTTCTAAAGGGATGAATTCCGCGACTTCTTTGACAATATCTATTACTTTGGCATCCGCCTTGAATTCAATAATTTCTTGTGTATAGTGACCAAAAAACAGGGTATCACCCACGACGATTTTTCCGCCTTCAGGTGTCAATTCACCCAATAACAACTTGATAAAGGTAGTTTTTCCGGTACCGTTATTACCAACGATTCCTAAGCGTTCTCGCCGTTGGAAATTGTAGGAGAATCCATCCAGAATTTTCTTCTCCCCGTAGGATTTTCTTACGTTGTGGAATTCAACAATTTTTGTACCTAAGCGCTCCATTTTAATACCGAGGTGCAATTCCTCAGAACTTACTTTTCTCGAGGCCGCATTTTTAACATCTAAAAAGGCATCAATCCGTGCTTTTTGCTTTGTGCCCCGCGCTTTTGGTTGCCTTCTAATCCACTCTAATTCGGTTCGGAAGGTGTTTTTAGCCTTCTCAATACTTGATGCGAGTTGTTCTTGACGTTCTGCTTTTTTATAAAGGTAATAGGAGAAATTTCCATTGTATTTATAAAGTGTTTTATCATCTAATTCAAGAATTACATCGCAAACTGCTTCTAGAAAATAACGGTCGTGCGTAACCATAAAGATGGTGGCTTTACTTGCTGATAAGTAGGACTCAAGCCATTCAATCATATCTAAGTCTAGGTGATTGGTTGGCTCATCCAGCACTAAAAAATCTGCTCCAGCTAGCAATACTTTTGCAAGGGAGATCCGTTTTTTTTGCCCACCGGATAAGGTTTTTATTAGTGCGGTGGCATCAAGTTTTAGAATTCCGAGAATTCGTGAGATTTCTGCCTCTGTACCCCAGCCATCAATTGCCGTGATTTCATGGCTAAGCCGCTCAACTTCATCGGCATCTTCTGCTTCTAAGGCCTTATTGTATGCTGAAAGTAGTCCGTGACTTTCGTTGTAATTGTCTGAAACGATATCCCACACTGTAGAATCCGTCGTGTATGCATCTGTTTGATCCATCCATGCAATGCGTATTTCTTTACGAAAGACCACCGTTCCTGAATCGGCCGATTCTTTCCCGTACAAGCAACGCAATAGGGTGGTTTTACCCGCCCCGTTTTTTGCCACAAGCGCTACCTTCTGCCCTTGATCAATGCCAAAGGTAAGTTGTTCAAATAGGATTCGTTCTCCAAAGGATTTGGAGAGGTTTTCAACGGAGAGTACATTCATGGTATGGGTGCTTAACGCAAGCGGTCGATCGAGTCAATTAACAGTTTGTCTCTGAGCACGGCCTTGTATCCAAAATAGGTAAAGGGTAGGGTACAGCTTAGGAGGTAAAATCCAATTCGAACAGAGTTATTGCTGTCCGACGGGGCATCTACAAACAGGTAAGTACTCCAAACCACAAAAAGAAAAACAAGTAAGGCATTTAGCATGAGGGTAAGTCGAGCAAGGCTCAACTGACGGTTAACTTTTTTGTGCGACATCAAGGTGATGAAAAGCAAGAAAATCATACCTACAGCGAGAATAAACAATGGAATCATTTCGCTTGAAACAAATTTTTCTTGGTGATTACTCAGGTAATAAGAGGATCTTCCAAACAAATCAACGGTACGTACTTCTTGACCTCCTTTCGCTTCAAATTTTAAGAAATTTAATCCAGCGAAAAGTGATCCAAAGAGCAACATGGAAATGATAAAGTGAAGGGATTGAATGCGTCCAAACATAGGGTTGTTTTTACAAAGATAAGCGCTTATTTAATAAGTAGGCATCAAGAATAACGAGCGCTGCCATCGCTTGTACAATGGGCACTGCCCGAGGCACCACACAGACATCATGTCTTCCACGCGCTGCAAGCGTAATCGGCTCACCTTCGGTAGTAACTGTTGCTTGAGTTTGCATGATGGTTGCTACCGGTTTAAAGGCAACACGAAAGGTGATCGGCATGCCATTTGAAATACCCCCTTGAATGCCACCGGAATGATTGGTCGTGGTGTTAAAATCGTTTGTAAATCCATCATTATGCGTACTTCCTGTCATTTCAATGGCCTCAAATCCACTTCCAAATTCTACGCCTTTTACAGCATTGATTGAAAGCATGGCTTTACCCAATTCTGCATGCAATTTATCGAATACGGGTTCACCTAAACCAGGAGGGACGCCCTGAATAACCCCTCGAATCGCGCCACCTAAGGTATCGCCTTCTTCTTTTGTTTTTTCGATTAATGCAATCATCTGGTTAGATAAGGGTTGATCCGGGCACCGAACGAATGATTGGTCAATGTGTGAGGTACTAAAAAAGTCCGAAGAGATAAATCGACAACTTCCAATTTGATCCACATAGGTTGAAAATGTAATACCTACTTGCGCTAATAATTGTTCTGCAATGGCCCCAGCTACCACTCGACATACGGTCTCTCTGGCGCTGCTTCTTCCGCCGCCTCGGGGATCGCGCAGCCCATATTTTTGGTCATAGGTAAAATCGGCGTGGGAAGGCCGATATGCGGTGCTTATCTGTTGGTAATCGTCAGGTCGTTGGTCATGATTTCGGAGGATAAATCCAATGGGTGTACCGGTGGTTTTTCCTTGATAAATACCAGATAGAAATTCAACTTCATCGCGTTCGTTGCGCGGGCTTACGAGGGATGATTGTCCTGGTCTTCGCCGGTTTAATGCGGCTTGAATTTTTTCAAGATCCAAGGCAACGTTGGATGGGCATCCTTGAATAACACCTCCCAGGGCTGCACCATGAGATTCACCAAAGGTGGTGAGTTGAAAAACTGTTCCAAAGGTTGACCCTGCCATGGTTCAAAGTTACGGCTTTTCAATGGGTTTCAAAAAACTGAGGTTTCGTTTTAATCCGTGAAATCCAGTCCGTTTTATTGCGCTGTTTTTGAATAGGATTTCAAAATGATCGGAAGTTAAGGCATGCCATTCTTTTGTATTGAGATTTAACAGTTCAAAATCGGGTTTAAAGCGTTCCTCTTGGTGTACTTTTGAAAAGCGATTCCATGGACAAACGTCTTGACAAACATCACACCCAAACATCCAGTTATCCATCGATTGGTTGAATTTTTCAGGGATGAGTTGATCTTTTAATTCGATGGTTAAATAGGAAATACAGCGCGACGCATCAATTTGATATGGAGTAGCCAGGGCGTTGGTAGGACAAGCATCTATGCATTTCGTACACGTGCCGCAATAGTCGCGCATGGGAGGATCTTGTGTAAATGATAAATCTGAAATGATTTCTGCAATGAAAAAGAAGCTTCCTTCTTTTGGATGAATGAGGTTGGTGTTTTTTCCAAGCCAACCCAAGCCGGATTTTTTTGCCCAAGCCTTGTCCATCACCGGTGCCGAATCCACGAATACTCTTCCTTGGATAGCTCCAATTTCTTCCTTAATGGCTTCAACCAGCAATTTTAATTTGTCCTTGATCACTAAGTGATAGTCTTCGCCATAGGCATATTTTGAGATTTTTGGCGCGCCTTCAAGCTGCGTTTCAGCCGGGAAATAATTCAAGAGTAATGAAATCACGCTGTTCGAACCTTCCACCAGTCGAGTAGGGTCAAGGCGCTTATCGAAATGATTTTCCATGTACGACATTTTTCCATGCCGTCCTTCATTAAGCCACCGCTCTAATTTTGGTGCTTCTTCGGTTAAGAAGCCGGCTGTTGAAAAACCACAATAAAAAAAACCGAGCTCGTTTGCTTTTTGCTTGATGAACGATTTATATCGATCGGCATTCATGTTTAGAATAATCCACCTTGAAAATACCCCATGTCTCGTCCGAGGTGTTTGTATGTTTTCTCTGTGACTTTTCTGCCTCGAGGTGTGCGCATCAAGAAACCTTCTTGGATTAGAAAGGGTTCATAAACTTCTTCTAGGGTTCCTGCATTTTCACCGATGGCCGTGGCAATTGTAGTTAACCCTACAGGTCCTCCGTTGAATTTATCCATGATAACTTTAAGTATGCGTAGGTCCATTTCATCCAGCCCGTTTTCGTCTACATTCAGCGCTTTCAATGCAATTTCGGTAATGGCGTCGTCGATAGTTCCTGTACCTTTAATTTGCGCGAAGTCACGAACACGTCGCAATAAAGCGTTTGCGATTCGCGGAGTTCCACGACTTCTACTTGCAATCATATAGGCGGCGGTTTCATCGATTGGAATGTTTAATAAACTGGAAGAACGTTCAACAATGTGTGTTAACGTTTCTGCATCATAATATTCAAGTCGTGAATTAATACCAAAGCGAGCGCGTAAGGGTGAGGTAAGTAAACCTGAGCGTGTAGTTGCGCCGATTAAGGTAAAGGGATTTAAGGTGATTTGTATGGTTCGAGCGTTAGGCCCAGAATCTAATAATATATCGATCACATAATCTTCCATGGCAGAGTACAAGTATTCTTCTACCACAGGACTTAGTCGGTGAATTTCATCGATAAATAAAACATCCCCTTCGCTGAGGTTGGTGAGCAATCCTGCTAAATCTCCGGGTTTATCTAATACAGGGCCACTCGTTACTTTAAATCCGACGCCCATTTCATTGGCAATGATGTTGGCTAGGGTAGTTTTTCCTAAGCCGGGAGGACCGTGTAATAAGACGTGATCCAGGGGTTCGTTTCTGAGTTTAGCGGCTTTAACAAATACCTGAAGATTCTCCACCACAGCGGGTTGACCTGCAAAATCCGAAAGGGTTTTAGGGCGTAAGACTTTATCATAATCTTGCTCCTGGTTTTCGGCTTGCTCTCTATAATCAAATGAATCTTCCAATGCGTTTGCTTTATCTACAAAATTACCATTCCATTTGAATTGCACACCTACCTCTATGCACGAAAATCACGTAGAAAATCTCCCATGCTTTCAAAGTGATAATCCGCTACGATTAATTTAGGATTTGGGATGTGCGTTTTTTCTGGAATACAAACTACGGTCATCATAGCGGCCTTGCCTGAAATAACACCATTCAAGGAGTCCTCAATTACCAGACAATGGATTGGATTTATTTTCAGTGATGCTGCTGTTTTAAGGTATACATCCGGATGCGGTTTTCCGAAGCGTTCAAATTCTGCGGAGTGCACTGCGTCAAAATAATGAGCGATATTGAGGTATTTGAGTACGGCATCGATTAATCGTTGGGGCGATGAAGTCGCTAATCCAATTTTTACATCCGTTTCGCTCAGGTAGTTAAGGGTATCAATAACACCGGGTAACGGAATGGGGTTTTCTGCGACTAATTCGACCATTCGATCAATGATCTGACCTACTACCGAATGAATGTCATCAATTCCCCATTGGTCTTCATGATTCCAGTATTCTACCACTTGGTCAATGCGCAACCCTACGGTTCGTTGAAAATCATGTGCGTTTAAGGTGCTCCCTAAAGCCGAAAATACATCGAACATGGCAATTTTCCAGAGTGGTTCGGAATCAATGAGCACGCCGTCCATATCAAAAATCACTGCTTGGAATGTATGTTTATCAAGGTGCATTAGCGAATGAATAAACGTACTTTTTCAATCCTTCGTTCGCTCACTTCTTCAATCACCAAGTGAATTTCCGTATTTATTTCCAGCCGAGTATTCTTTTTAGGTATCCGCTCTAATCGATAAGTTATGAGACCGCCAAGGGTATCATATTCTTCCGATTCAGGAAGCGATATCGGGTAATTTTCATTGATGTAATCTATTTCAACCCGTGCGGAAAACAAATATTCAGAATCCGATATTTTCTCTTCCAACCAATCTTCTTTATCGTGCTCATCTTCAATGTCCCCAAAAATTTCTTCAATCACATCTTCTATGGTGATTATTCCTGCAGTACCGCCGTATTCGTCCGTGACCACCGATATATTTCCAGTTTGTTTTGAGAACGTTTCCAACAATTCTTTACCAGAAAGCACTCCAGGTACGAAACCAATTGGTTTTAGAATTTGAGTTATGGAGGTTGGGTTGCTAAAAAAATCGAAGGAATGTACATATCCAATGATGTTATCAATGGAATTCCGGTAGATAACAATTTTCGATAAGCCTCGTTGTTGAAAGAGCGAGAGCGCAGAATTTACCGGTTCGTTAATATCAATGGCAATGATTTCAGTGCGGGGAATCATACAATCTCGAGCCTTGACGTGATTGAATTCCAAGGCATTTTGCAAAATGGTCATTTCGTGTTTTAATTCCTGTTCCGGCGCAATGCGGGAATTAAGGTCTTCCACGTAATGTTCAAGATCGACCTTAGAAAACACCTTTTCAGAAGATTTCATTTTTGAACCGGTAGCTTTCAGTAAGAGTAGACTTAAAAACAAAATGAATTGTGTAGGTAAGTAGAGGACGGTATATACCACAAGCAAGGGGTACGTTCCCAGGTTTAAGAAACGGTTTGGATTGATGGAGGCAATTGCTTTTGGAAAAAATTCGGCACCGATCAAAACCAATAGGGTTGATAGGATCGTTTGAATGATCAGTATTAAAACTTCATGTTCAATACCCCAAAGTTGTTTAGATTCTCCGATCAATAAATGCCCAAACGTAATTCCATAAACCACCAAAGAGATGTTGTTCCCTAGGAGCATCATGGCAATCATAGTGGATTGGTTGCGGTAAAAAATGGCATTTATGCGACCCCTAAGGCTTCCACGTGTCCGTTCCACTTCAATGCGCAATCTATTTGAAGACAGATAGGCCTGTTCCATTCCAGAGAAAAAAGCAGAACCGATTAGTGAAGCAATAAATAGAATGATGTAAAGTTGTTCACCCATTAGATAACGTCTTTTCCAATGTCACTCCTGAAATAAGCATTTTCGAATGATATTTTTGAGATTCCAGCATAGGAACGTTGAAGGGCTTGATCCAGTGTTTTTCCAAATGAAGTTACTGCCAATACACGTCCACCATTGGTAATTACTTGAGGGCCATCGGATGATGTGCCTGCATGAAAAACTAACGCGTCTGTTACCGCATTGAGTCCATAGATAATTTTACCTTTTTCATAGGATGCAGGATATCCACCAGAAACCATCATTACTGTTGATGCACAATGTTCTGAGAATTGAACATCACGTTCTGATAGGGTTTTTGTAGCAACCCCTTCCAATAAATCCAATAAATCTGATTTTACTCGAGGAATAACCACTTCAGTTTCCGGATCCCCCATTCTGCAATTGTATTCAATAACATAGGGATCCCCTTTTACATTAATTAACCCAAAAAAGATAAATCCACGGTAATCAATTTGTTCCTTTTTAATGCCTTTGACCGTAGGGATGATTACTTGATTAAGTACTTTGTCCATAAACCCAGCATCCGCAAATGGAACCGGAGAAACTGCTCCCATTCCGCCCGTATTTTCTCCTTGGTCTTGTTCGCCAATCCGTTTATAATCTTTGGCTTCCGGTAATAATTTAAATGAAATCCCATCGGTTACCACAAAAACTGAGAGTTCTATACCTTTTAAAAATTGTTCGATCACTACCTTTTGTCCAGCGCTGCCGAATTTCTCATCCAATAAAATTTGGGTCAATTCGTCCTCGGCTGTTTTGAGGTCATCAATAATTAAGACGCCTTTCCCAGCCGCTAGTCCGTCTGCTTTCAAGACATAGGGAGCTTTCATATTACGTAAGAATTCTATCCCTTCTCGTAAGGTTTCGAGTGTAAATGACCCATATTTTGCAGTAGGAATTTTATGACGCTGCATGAACTCTTTTGCAAAGGTTTTGCTTCCTTCTAAGGCTGCGCCTGCCTGTGTTGGTCCTATTAACGAAACGGATGAAAGGGATGGGTCTTTCTTGAAAAAATCTGCAATCCCCATAACTAAAGGTTCTTCAGGGCCAACAATAACCATTTCAATTTTATGATCAAGCACGAAGGATTTGACGGCCTCAAAATCCAAGACATTAAGGTCAACGTTCTTTCCATGTTGCTTTGTTCCTGCATTACCGGGAGCAATAAAAAGTGACTCCAACATGGAGCTTTGTGCGATTTTCCACGATAAGGCAGACTCTCTGCCTCCAGAACCAATTAATAATACCCTCATGCCTTGCAGTGCGTTAAAATAGATTGGAACAAGGCTAATCCATCGCGATTATTTAAGGTGTCATCTGCCGCTCGTTCCGGATGAGGCATCATGCCAAATACGTTCTTTGATTTATTCGTGATACCGGCAATGTTTAATACGGATCCATTCGGATTGTTATCGGCATCCGTCTTTCCATCTACACGGCAATACTGAAATAAGATTTGCTCGTTGTTCTGTAATTCCGAGATGGTTTCATCAGAGGCATAAAATCGACCTTCACCGTGTGCAATTGGAATTTTATACACTTCATCCGCAGCTAATCCAGCAGTAATTAGTGACGTTGATGTACTGGGCTTAATATACACGTTTTTACAGATAAACTTTCGGTCGGTATTGTGAAGTAAAGCACCGGGCAATAATCCACTTTCTGTTAAAATCTGAAAACCATTACAAACCCCCAATACATATCCACCTTGGTTTGCATGTTTTATAACCTCGGTCATAATGGGTGAGAATTTCGCGATAGCACCAGATCTCAAGTAATCGCCGTAAGAAAAACCACCGGGCAGTACCACCATATCAACACCTTGTAAATCGGTATCTTTGTGCCAAAGTGAAACAACCTCCTGTTTCAACAAGTCACCCAACACATAAATCATATCTTGGTCGCAATTCGAACCGGGAAAAGTGACAACACCAAACTTCATATCCTTTAATTAGGTTACAAAGGTATTAATTCTTACTGAAGCTGATTCAGAAAAGTAAACTTAAGCAGTCCAAACAGTAAGAAAAGATAAAAAAGAAACGAGGATGCAAAAGATAGTCGTTTGGATAAGAGCGGAAAGGTGAAAAGAAAGCTCAATGGAACGATAAAAAACTCCATTTTTAAAGCGGGTTTTGCAAGAAAAACACAAAACAGCAGCGCGGTTAATATGCCGATCCCCATCGTATTGATAAGTTGTAGTTCTTTTTTCACACGATTTCCGGCAGTGGCTAATTTACGCATCACCCCTAGTAAGCTCACTATAAAAACGCATAGTATTATCGCTAAATTAATGGCGTGATTCAGGTTGAAATCTCTTATAAAATCATTCCAATCAAATGAGTAATTGGGGTAAGAAAGGTCAAACAAATAAGACCGGCTTATTAAATATAAAAAGGGAATTGCACAGCCTAACGCATATAAATAGAATTCACGTACCAGAAAGGGTCTGAAAATTAAGTACAATAAAATTCCAAATGGAATAAGTACAACGAAGGCAGGATATACCGTAGCTGCAATCCCAATAAAAAAACCAGTATTGAAAATTCTAGAGGCACCATCTTGGTTTTGGTTTAATTGTAAACACTGATATATCCCAAGTAATAGTGCTGTCGAAGCTAAATGCAACCCGTTAAATTGATAAAAATTTATTGAAATGGCGGAAAGCACCACGAAATTAAGAGCCGGTAAATAGGTGTTTTTTTCGTTTAATTCCGAGGAGTTGAAGGTATAGCTCGATAGTATAGCATTAAGTAATACCCAACTACCAGCAAGGATTTCATAGCTAAGCATTCCATTCCCATTTTTGATGGTAACATTTCCCCACCATCCAAAATCTATGTGTAAGGGACCAGTTGGCATTACGCTTAGATGAAAGGCAATATGAAAGCCAAGTAACACAAGTGGAAGAAAAAATAGAACCAAGGGACGGTTGTCCCCAAAAAATCGAATCATACGACGAAATTAATCATTTCTTGTTGAACCATTTATGTTAACTTTATACGTATTGCCTCATAGAAATCGAATAAAATTATATATTTGTTACCTTTCAAATTAAGCGTTATGTCAAATCCGAAAACAAGATACTCTGATGTTGAGCTCGAAGAGTTTAAAACATTAATTAATAAAAAATTAGAGGAAGCTCAGATAGATTTAAATTTACTTAAAGGTTCGCTTTCTCATAATGATGATCATGGCACCGATGATACGGGCCGAACCTTTAACATGATGGAAGATGGTTCTGAGACCTTATCTAGGGAAGAAGTTGCTCAATTAGCTGCGCGTCAAGAAAAATTCATTCAAAGTCTACAAGCTGCCTTAGTTCGGATTCAAAATAAAACCTATGGAATTTGTAGGGTAACGGGGCAGTTAATACAAAAAGAACGATTACTCCTTGTACCGCATGCTACTATGAGTATTGATGCTAAAAACGCTCAAAAAAATTCATGAATAGAAAATATTGGGTCGTTGTAGCAATTCTTCTTATCCTGTTGGCAATTGATCAATGGGTTAAGATTTACATTAAATCGAATTTTGAACCCAATGTTACTCGACATGTTTTTGGGAATTGGTTCGCATTAAATTACACGGAAAATTATGGCATGGCCTTTGGTACCACCTTGGGAAGGTCAATCTACGGTAAATTAGCCTTGAGTGTTTTTAGAATTGTTGCGATTGCCGGTATAGCTTATTACATTTGGAGAGAAGTAAAGAAGCAGATTGACTGGCCTCAGTTGATTGCGCTAACCATGATTTTAGCCGGTGCAACAGGTAATTTAATTGATTCCATGTGCTATGATTTTATTTTTCCATTTAATCCGTGTGATGTATTTAATAAACTAGAAGGTTCCGGTATAACAATGAATTGTGTTAATGAACGCGGGATTTCCAATCCTGTTGAAGTAAGAAATAAAGGCTTTCTGTTCGGGAATGTTGTAGATATGTTTCAGTTTGATGCGTATTGGCCCAATTGGATGCCATGGCTCGGGGGCAAGCCGGTCTTTCCAGCTATTTGGAATGTAGCCGACACTTGTATTTGTGTTGGTGTAGGATTATTGGTTCTTATTAGTCTAAAAAGCCTGTTTACGTTTAAGAAAGCATCCCAAACGGACGTTTAGAAATTCCATTTCATATTGCGGTCGTCAAGCAATGCGAACGACACTTTATAATTAAAGTGAGGTGTAGTTTGGTTGCCATCGGAGGCACACCCATATATTCCTATACGTAACCTTCTGCGTGACAATTTAAAACTTCGTTCCAACCCTGCAAGTAATTCGTAATGTTGATACT
>JBJTWL010000092.1:0-2789 GCA_046081745.1 Flavobacteriales bacterium
CACAAATGGAAGGATGCATTTCTTCAGAAACCCGTTGCACTGATGTTGGATAAAGCCCAAGATCGGCTCACCTTACTGAATCCTGGTTTACATCTTTTGGTTTATGATGCTGCCCGTCCCTTATCGGTGCAGCAGGACATGTGGAATGCTTTGGATTCTATTCCCGTTAAAGAGCGCATCAAGTTTGTGAGCTCCCCTGGTGGAAAAAGCTTGCATAACCTCGGGTGCGCCGTAGATTTAACCATTTGCGATGCTAAAGGAATTCCCTTGGATATGGGCGCAGGGTTCGATGATATGCGTTTGATTGCTTATCCGATGCATGAAGCGAAGTATTTAGCAGATGGGAGCTTAACTAAAGATCAACTCGCGAATAGAAAGTTACTCAGAAGCGTAATGCGCTATGCCGGGTTTAGTGGCATTCCCACAGAGTGGTGGCATTTCAATGCTTATTCAAAAAAGGAAGCACTCGAACGATTTCAGGTCATTGAAACCGAGGAGTCGATTAATCAATAAGTTAAATTAAGTACCGTCGTATCGAATGGTACGGTTGTTACCCCAAGAATTCCGGTATTGGAGGTGCCGAACACGGCATATTCAATGGAGTACAATGCGTTTCCATCATTAATACAAAAAATCGAGGTGTCTTGTGCGCCATATAAGTGCGTAAAATCTCCAATGCAGCATGCAGCACATCCACTCTTCCCTTGTTGCCGAATGAATTGCAAATGGTCGTTGTTCGCCGCATTGTTGTTGAATATTCTAATTTCAACCCACGATTGTGCTGAAGTGGTGACGTTGCGAATGTTGGTTTCTTTTAACTTCAATTGAGAATAGTAAACATCAATCTCTTGTTCAAAATAAAGAGGTTTTTTAACGAATAGGGTATATTTCTCGGTCCTAGTTCGGTCAAAAGAGAACGTGTATTTACCATCTGCTCCGGTTACCGCGCTAGCCACCATGGTATATTGATTGCTGCTACTACCAAGGCCATAAAGTTCTACGGTTGCGCCAGCCAAGGGTTGATTAAAAGAAGCATCCGTAATCACGCCCTCTAATGTAAATGTGCCGGCCCCTTTGTTACAGCCAAAGAGAAGCAATAGTGCGATAAATAGGGAAATGTGTCTAATGTTCATCGGTTAAAAATAGAAAATATTTGTTCTTTTTTCTCCAACGGAATGAACAAAAAGTCAGAAGTAACACATTGCTTTCCTTTTTCCTCAATGAGCTTACCATCGTACAAGCCACACTGCACATAATTCAAGTCCTGAAAAAACGCGCAAAACTCGCTTATAAAACGCTCTGATATTTCAATTTGAACCACAGGACGAAGACGCTCTAGTTCAGCATGAAGGGTTGAAAAAACGGTCCATTCGTATCCTTCGATGTCACATTTTATGTAATCTAAATGAGGTAGGTTAGCTAAAAACTCACGGGCTGATTGTACAGGAACAGTCAGGTGGTTAGGATTTAATTTGGCTTCTTCTTCAGAAATCACATGCGGTAATCCCGTCCGCATTACGCCTTGTTGAACCGGCATGACCATGTGTAAATTGCCATGGCTTGCACCCAATGCTGCATGGATTAATTTGACGTGAGAAAACGACGATAAGATAATCTTTAATCGATTGAAAAACATAGGTATAGGCTCTATTGAATAAAGTATTCCTTTTGTGTTTTTTCGAGCGAATAGCTTGGAGAAATAGCCCAGGTTTGCCCCAATATCGAGCACTATGTCTCCTTCCTTGATTAATTTTTTTGTGGCATAGTGAAACTTAAATCTTTCATCAGTTTTTAGGAGACCGAGGTCATATAACATAAAGAAGCCATGCTGCATACAAGCCAAGTACAGCGAGGTTGGAAGGATTCGATATAGGATCTTTTTGATTCGAACAATCATCTCTGCGAAATTACGCCATTTGTGGCTATTTTTATGCAAAATTTATTAATCATGCGGCGCTTGCTTGTTTTCTTTTGTTTGCTTAATGCATACCTCTTTGCACAACCTACTTTAGACCTGAAAGAAATCATGAAAGGGCAGGATTTTACAGGATATTGGCCCGAGGCACCACAATGGAATTTTGATGGTACCACAGTTTATTTTAATTGGAATAAAGACGGAAAGGGTAATCCTGAACCTTATAAGTACACGATTCAAACAGGAGCACTGGAGGGCATGTCAGAAGTTGATATGAATGAACTTGTTTTGTTCGATCCAAGTCAAGCAATATATCCAAATCAAGTATCGCTCATACAAAATAGCCTCGTGCTAACTAATCGAAAAACATTAATATCAACGTTGTTATTTCAAACCGACCAATTCATTTCTGATATTGATCGCTTCACGGCAACGGAAGCTTCAATTCGTATCAATGGTGACTTTTACCTGCTAACATTCAATGCATTTGGAATGCAGAAATTGACACAACTAACCAGATATTCTGGTCCGAAACAAGCCAATTCGATCGATTCATCCCATCTCCAAAAACAACAAACTGAACTTTTTCAATACATCCGAGATCAAAAGCAGAGCGATAAAAACCACACAAAATCACGATTCGACGTGGTGAAAGAGACTGTGCTTCCCGCAGATTTCAGCTCCATTTCAGGACGATATTTGGATCCAATACACCGTGTGGTATTGATTCGAGAAGATGAATCGGTTGAGGGTAAGTCGACTAGAGTTCCAACGTATATTACAGAAAACGGCTACGTGGAAAGCTTCGAGGCCAGAGCAAAAGTGAGTCAGCAGGAACCCAATCAAATCATGCATCTTCATGTTATCGAAAAAG
>JBJTWL010000093.1:0-48822 GCA_046081745.1 Flavobacteriales bacterium
AGATCATTAGTCCCCGTGAGTTCTGATATCTTATGGCCGGGGCATTATTTTCACGGCCTACGCTAAATACGCATAATGGAGTAGCAGCAATGAACGCATTGTTAGAGTCGGTGTATTGCCCGAGGTAACTGTTATCTAACCGTTTCAAAAACCCTTTTTTAGCATCAGCAGCTGTTTGGCGATATCCAAAATCAATAATATCTGTGGTTATTGATTGATGAAGATTTTGGTTTAAATGGAATGCTTGCGCAAAAAATGAGAGGGGGAGTATGCAAAGAGACCAGAATACACACCTTAAATCCATACCAATAAATTTACATCGGAAATGGCGATAAAATGTGGATTAAGTAAATTTTCTTTATTATATGAAAGTGGTAATTTAGTTTTCACATCAAAAACTCCACCACCGACACCTTCTAGAATTGCTTGTCCAGCCGCAATATCCCATTCCATGGTGGGTGCAAATCTGGGATAAATTTGAGCGTCATTCATGGAAAGATTAAAGAATTTTAAGGAGGACCCCTTTCTTGTTAATTCCGGTTTTAACCCTGCGGCACTTAGTTTATTCAAATAATCTAATAGTAATGGCGCATGGTGACTATTTGATGCAATCACGCGTATTCCGTCCCTTGAAACATTTCGATGAATGGGGGTTGGTTTTTTTCCATGCAAAAATTCTGAAAAGGTTGAATATTGCACTCCAGTTGTTGGTCCCCCAACAATAAAGGCCTCGTCCATAGGGCTTGCTATTACCCCAAGCACTGCTTTCCCATCTTCGATGAGCGCAATGTTTACGGCAAATTCTCCATTTCGCTTAATAAATTCCTTGGTGCCGTCAAGCGGATCAACACACCAGCACCTTGTCCATCTTTGCCGCTTTTCGAACGGAATTTTATCTGTTTCTTCGTCAATAATCGGACATCCTGAAGCAGATAATACTGTATTAATGATTTTTGAAGACTTTAAATCTGCTTCCGTTACGGGAGATCCATCTTCTTTTTGAAATGCTTGGTGTCCATTTGCATAAACTTCTCTAATGGCAAAGGAGGCCTCTATTGCTGCTTGAATGGCCAAGCGATATTCAAGCGTTAAATCCATTAAATGATCATTTCTGGAACATGCGCGGGAACGATTAACTCACCGGCTGTTTTGGCAATAATTTCTTCAATGGTAACACCAGGAGCTCTTTCTAGTAAATGAAACGCACCGCCTTTAATTTCCAAAACAGCTAGTTCTGTAACCACTTTTTTCACGCATCCAACGCCGGTTAATGGAAGTGTACATGTAGGTAAAATTTTAGATTCTCCGGCTTTATTGCTGTGCATCATGGCTACAATAATATTTTCTGCAGAGGCCACCAAATCCATGGCACCACCCATTCCTTTAACCATTTTACCTGGAATTTTCCAATTGGCAATATCTCCATGTTGGGAAACTTCCATTGCGCCTAACACGGTCAGTTGAACATGTTGTCCACGAATCATGGCAAATGACGTAGCAGAATCGAAAAATGCAGCTCCAGGATTTACCGTTATGGTTTGTTTTCCGGCATTAATTAAATCAGCATCTTCTTCCCCTTCAAATGGAAATGGACCCATGCCTAATACCCCGTTTTCGGATTGAAACTCTACATTCATACCTTTAGGAACATAGTTTGCTACTAAGGTTGGAATTCCAATTCCTAAATTGACATACCATCCGTCTTTTAATTCTTGGGCGATTCGTTTTGCAATACCGACTTTATCCAATGCCATATCAATCTCGTTTTCTTACGGTTCGTTGTTCAATGCGTTTTTCAAAAACCTGACCTTGAAAAATGCGCTGTACAAAAATACCAGGGGTATGAATAAAATTTGGATCTAAACTTCCAGCAGGCACTAATTCTTCAACTTCAGCAATAGTGACTTTACCAGCCATTGCCATCATTGGATTGAAATTCATGGCGGTTGCTTTAAACACTAAATTGCCCTCGGTATCTCCTTTCCAAGCTTTAACAATAGCAAAATCTGCGGTTAGGGCAGACTCTAGAATATGTGGCTTTCCATTAAAAACGCGTACTTCTTTTCCTTTGGCTACTTCTGTCCCATATCCTGCCGGAGTAAAGAAAGCGGGTATTCCCGCCCCTCCAGCACGGCAACGTTCTGCTAAAGAACCTTGAGGAATTAAGTCCACTTCAAGTTCTCCTGAAAGCATTTGTCGTTCAAACTCATCGTTTTCACCGACATAGGATGAAATCATTTTTTTGATTTGTTTGCGCTGTAAGAGTAACCCAAGGCCGTAATCATCAACTCCTGCATTATTAGAGATACAGGTTAAGTTTTTGGTGCCTTTATTTACAAGCTCCTTGATGGAGTTTTCTGGGATGCCGCATAACCCGAATCCTCCAAGCATAATGGTCATTCCGTCTTCAATCCCTGTAAGTGCTTCACGCACATTGTTTACAACTTTATTCATATTAGATACCTTCTTCAAATGGAACATCTGTTTCATCGGCACCCTCAGGGTCGGCGGCCTCTGTACAGTCATAGGTTTTTGGGTCGTAATCCGGCGGCTCCGGAAAGTCTTCTGAGGACAAGGCAAGGATGTGGTCTTTATAGGCTTGTTGCATATAATATCCGTAAATAGGAAGGGCCATTCGAGCTCCCTGACCCCAATTCATTGATTTGAACCGAACAGATCGGTCTTCAGCGCCTACCCAAACTCCAGTAACTAAATCTGGCGTTATCCCAATAAACCAACCGTCGGAATTATTTTGAGTAGTTCCTGTTTTTCCTGCGGTAACCGGAATTGGTCCATATTTGCCACTTCTTAGGCTTCCACCTGTTCCTTGGGTTATTACCAACTTCATCATTTTAAGAATTTCATAGGAAACCGTTGAGTTTAATGCTTGATCGGTGTGGGGCGTTGCTGAATAAATCACTTTTCCATTTCTATCTTCTATGCGCTCAATGGTAGTAGGTCTTACATATACGCCGTTATTTGGGAAGATACATTGTGCAGCAACCAACCTAAATAAGGAGATATCCATACTACCTAAACACATGGAAGGAACCACATCATTTGGATTTAAATTAATTTCTGTCTTTTTCAGCAGTTTTTCAATTTGGTAGGGGCCACCTGTTTTGTTCATCGGATTAAAGGGCCCCATTTTAGCCATAACGGCTACTGTTGTTGGGTTGGATGAAAGAGCAAGGCCCATTTTCACATTTCTTGCCACGTCTCCTTTAGGACAGTATTGTCCTACCACTTTATTATTTGGGTCTACCAAATCAACGCAATATTCACCGGACGAAAAAGAGGTGCAGGGATTAACTACTTTCATAGACAGGGCCGCTGCGTATACAAATGGTTTAATGGTTGAGCCCACCTGCCGTGTGCCTTGACGAACATGATCGTAGGAGAAATGCTTAAAATTAACGCCGCCCACCCAGGCGCGTACAAAACCCGTTTGTGGTTCCACGCTCACGAGTCCGGCATGCAAGAATGCCTTGTAATAGCGAATGGAGTCATTTGGAGTCATTACAGTATCGACTTCTCCCCTCCAAGAAAAAACCCGCATTTGTGCAGGAGCATTGAAGGCATTTGATATTTCATTTTCTGAATATCCTGCGGCAATCATGTTTTTGTATCTTCCTGAATTTTTTCTAGCAGAATTCATGATTTCATTCACAACGTCTGTAGAAATTTCATTTGAGAACGGATAGTTTTTTAATCCTCGATTGTTTGAATTAAATGCGGGTTGTAGGGATTCTTTGATGTGTTTTTCAACGGCCAGTTCCGCATATTTTTGAAGCCTAGTATTTAAGGTAGTGTATATTTTCAAACCATCTCTGTAGATGTCGTATGGTTGCCCATCTTCTCGAACATATTTAAGCGTCCCGTCTTCGTTTTTCTTCAATAAAATATCAGTAACCTCTTGCCGCAGCGCTTCCCGAAAATAAGGGGCCATCCCTTCTTTGTGGTCAACAGATTGATAATTAACAACGACAGGTTTTTTGATGAGTTCATCGTATTCTTCTCGGGTTAATTTGTGTGAAATCGCATCGTTGTTTTTCGTGCTATTTCTAAGCCACTGATATAGGACTTGATTTCTTCTTGTCAATGCCCGAAGGGAATCTTTTGCACGAGCCTCGTTAATTTTTTCAATCGAAACATTGCTAATGGCCACCCCGTCTTCTTGAGCAATAACTCGTCGATAGTTTTTGATTTTGTAGGTGTAGGGGTTATACAGTGCCGGATTTTTACACATTCCAATAAGCATAGCGGCCTCTTCTTTTTTCAATTCTTTTGGCCGTTTATTGAAATAGACTTTTGCCGCATTTTCGATACCGACGGCATTATATAGAAAATCAAATTGATTAAGGTACATCGTAATAATTTCTTCTTTGGTATATCTTGATTCAAGACGAGTTGCAATGATGTTTTCTCTAGCTTTTTCGTTTAATCTTCGAAATTTACCAATAATACCTCCGCGATTTGAAAGCAAAGACTCGCCGTTAGCTCTTGCTATCTCTTCTCGTTGGCGCTGTTGTAGTGTAAATAACAATTTCGCAAGCTGTTGTGAGATGGTAGATGCACCACCTGAACGACCAAGCGACCCAAAAGAACGGGCAATGGAACGGAAATCAACCCCAGAATGCTCCATAAAGCGCTCGTCTTCTGTTGCAATAAGGGCATCAAAAACAAAGGGCGAAATATTTTTATAAGCGGCACTTGTTCGGTTTACTTGCCAATATCTGCCGATGGTGTCTCCTGTTTGACCAAGAATTAGTGAGGCCTGTAACTCTGGAGGATTATCGAGCATAGAGATTGGTGGTAGGTCGTCTTCCGACTGTAAAACCAACAATCCAAAAACCAATAGGAAAGGCAATAATGAAAACCCCCAAAAGATTCGGGTAAATTTTTTCTTTTGTTCTTCTGTCAACATAGTTACCTCAAAATTAACATTTATCTAAGTACATCTCGTCGTTGGCTATCGAGTTTTAGGAGTATGAACAACATAATTGTGAATGCCATCATGGAAGACCCTCCATAGCTCATAAAGGGCAAGGGAATTCCAATTACGGGTGCAAAACCAATGTTCATTCCGATATTGATAGCAAAGTGATAGAACAAGACCATCCCCACACAATAGGCATAAACCCTAAAAAAAACAGACCGTTGCCTTTCTGCAATGGAGAAAATCCTAAACAAAATAAACAGATAAAGACTTAAAAGTACGACATTCCCTAAAAACCCCCATTCTTCTGCAAATGGGCAGAAAATAAAATCGGTTTCGCTTTCAGGAACATGGTTGGTTCGCATACTGGAAACAGAGGCTTTTCGATAGCCTTTGCCAATAAACTTACCACTACCTACTGCGGCCATGGCCCTGTTCCGGTTATAATCTGCGCCATTTGGGTCTTCCTTAAGCCCTAAAACCAATTCAATTCTGCTTTTTTGATGTGGGGCGGCGACGTTATTAAAAATGAACGTTATACTACTCACCAAAAAAAGGGAGAACAGATAACTACTGATTAATACGATTAGGTTTTTCGTTTTATTTCGTGGATAGCCAAAAAACAAAATAAACCCCAAGAACAAAAGGGCAATTAATGTAATGATTACGATCAAAAAAAGTGGCCCAGAAAGTTCAATATTAAAAGGATGAAAAGTACTGCTGGAAAGGAACAGGCTTAAAAAAGCGAGTATTAATAAGAAAAAGAAAAACGGTACAAAGTGTGTTCCAAGCCAAGTGTTTTTAAATTTTAGTCTTGGAAAATACCGTAAAACAGATAACACAAGCGGATCGAAGCTAATGCCCTCACGATATAGCACAAAAAAGAAGGAGGTAAATACAAGTAGTGTTCCCGCATCGGGTTGAAGGGCGACCAAAATACAAGGTAGTAATACAATACCCAAGGTCTCCGAAATTGAACGAGTATTTTGAAGTTTAATGTTGGTTTCATCTACCCATTTAGCCAGCATCAGTGCGGTTGAAATTTTGGCAAACTCAGCAGGCTGAATTCCCAGTCCCCCGATTCCTAACCAGGCTCTTGCACCGTGTACAGGGGGCATAAACAAAACAACAACCAATAACAATAAGGTTACGATGTAAATATACTCGGCAAATTTCCGATAAATGTCGGCCTCAATGAGCAGGATAAGAAAACCGAGGAAGAGAGAAGCACCAAGCCATAGAATTTGCTTACCATACTTTTGACTGGTATCAAAAAGAGAGGGGTGTTCGGGGTTATAGGCCACAGAATAAACGGTCATTATGCCAAACAGCATCAGTAATAATATCCCAATTAATAAAGGGAAATCAACCCGCGATATGACTCCTTTTGTTTCACGCATATTAATAACTCGACATTAGATTGGCATTTTTAATCGCGTTTTCTTTTTCTTTATTCGTTATCTTTTTGTTTAAATATTTATCCATCATTAATCCTGCGATTGGCGCAGCCCAAGCCCCTCCGGCTCCGGCATTTTCTACAAACACGGCTAAGGCAATTTTTGGGTTTTCAAGCGGTGCAAACGCGATAAATACCGAGTGATTTTTTTTATTTTTTCCATTTTGAACGGTTCCGGTTTTACCGCAAACGGTGAAGTTCTCAATTTTAGCCTCCTTCCCTGTTCCCCCAGCCTCATATACAACGCGCCTCATGCCCTCAACTACGGCATCAAAATGTTTGCGATCAATCGGCGTAACATGTTTTGTTTTATACTTTTTCAATTTCCCCTTTTTTCCGATTGATTTTACAAAGTGTGGGGTATAGTACCAACCGCGATTTGCCATAATTACAGCAATATTCGCCATTTGGATGGGGGTTAATTTAATTTCTCCTTGGCCAATTGAAATTGAACGAATGGTTGAAAATGCCCATTGTCGGTGACCTAAATAGCGGTCGTAGTATGCGGAGTTTGGTATGAGGCCATTTCGCTGAGCTAAGGTGTCAATATCAACGCCAAGCTTGTTTCCTAATCCAAAAGCCATCATATATTTATGCCAATTGTTCAGTCCAATTTCTGCATCCTCAAATACATTTTTCTTTTTATTTGGCTGAATAACACGACGTACTGCAGCATAAAAATAAGGATTGCATGAAAACTGTACGGCTTTTGCAACCGAGGAGGGCGAGGGGTGGTCGTGGCACCCAACGACAGATTTATTGCAAGGGAACCCAGTATTAGGCGTAATTTCTTGTTCTTGAAGACAAATTAAAGCTTGTAGCAATTTAAAGATGGATCCTGGAGGGTATTCTGCTTGTAATGGACGAGCAAATAAGGGCAAATTTTCATCAGTAATCAGTGCGGGGTAATTTTTCCTAATACTTTTTCTTCCAGACAATAAGTTTGGATCGTAACACGGTGCTGAAACCATGGTGAGAATTTCACCCGTTTTAGGTTCAATCGCAACAATACACCCTTTTTTATTCTTCATTAATTCTTCACCGTATTGTTGTAGCTTGATGTCGATTCCGAGTTTTATTTTCGGCGAGGGAATTGCAACCGTATCGTATTTCTTATCGGCGTAGGGTTCAATCTCATTATTCGTAGCACTTGTTACAATATATCGAACACCCTTTTTTCCTCTTAATACGTGTTCATAGGATCGTTCTAGCCCTGACCGCCCAACATTCATCCCCGGTCTATAGAATGGGTCGGTTTCAATTTCTTTTCTTCCAACTTCATTCATGTATCCCAGGATGTTTGCTCCGTTGGGATAAGGATAAAATCGAGTTCCGGTCGGTTCTTCATAAAACCCCGGAAAATCAGTTAATTTCGAGGCAATAAGGGTTACCTCTTCTAAGGTGAGGTCTTTAACGAATGGATAAGGGCGGTCTTTTCTGTAATTAGATTGTGTTTTCCCAGTAGATGGATTCTTATAGACGCCTTCGTTTTTTACAATTTCTTTAAAACGGGTTTTAACTTTTTTAATATCCCAACCGATGAGTTTGGCAAATGCGGCCGTATCGAGCGTTTTTATTCGCTCCTCAATCATCATTAAGTTGTACGAGATTTTATTGATTACAATTTTTCGATTTTTACGGTCTACCAATACGCCGCGTGGGGGGATTATTTCTCGGCGCTTTTCCGCAATTTCGGTGGCTCTTCGCGTCCATGAGTCATCAATTACTTGCATATAAAACAATCGTGTTAAAAACAATACTCCGGTTAGGAGCACTAATGCATATAGCAAGTATTTACGATTGTCAAGATTCATTACTTTCTTCGTTCATTAAAAAAGATAAACTGTGAAATTCCAATGGCTGCGGAAGAAGCAAGAACGGACATGAATAAATTTCTAAGAATCAACAAGAGCTCAGAGAATCGAAAGATCTCCCAAATGAAATACCACAGCAAACTGCTGACGAAAAGAATACCAAAAACCACTAGAAACCAATCCCATCCCATATCACTTGCGGTCGGAGTTTTAAGGGGGTCATATCCTTCACGTGGCCGAAATGCTTCAAAAACAACGGGTCTTAGGTAGGCAAAAAGAACTAATGATGAAGCGTTTAATCCATAGGTGTTCGAAAACGCGTCAACAGATATACCTAATAAAAACCCGAGCCCCATAAGTCCAAATACATTGGTATCAAAGGGTAGAATCATCAAAAATAAGGGTAATATAAAAATTTGAGCCCCAAAGCCGATTTCTAGTCGGTTGAAAATGAACACTTGTAAGCAGAAAAACAAGCCAAAAAGGGCGCTGTAGGTGATGATGTTCTTCATGTTATTCTGGGTCTTCGGGAATTTCTAATTGCAACGATTGAAGTTCCTTCTGCAATAATGATTTGACCACATAAACGGATTGTAGGGTTCTATAATCCTCACTAAATAGCACTTCGATTTTCCACAAGGCTTGGTCTTCAACCCGTGATTTAGAAACAATGGTTCCAACCTTTAATCCTTTAGGAAAAATACCTGAAGCACCAAGGGTATAAACACCCTTCTTTCTACGGATATTTAAATCACTTGAAACACCCGTTACAATACCTATTCTTGGGTTATAACCATCCCACTTTAGTAATCCTTGTGGACCTGCTTTCCCCACAATTACATCAAGGTTAATGTCTTGGGTAAGTACGGATTTAACGAGGGAAAAATGTTCGCCTACTTTAAATACAATGCCAACCACGCCATTGGGAGAGATTACCCCCATGTCTTTTTTGATGCCCTGGAGGGCCCCAACATTTATAGTAAAGTAATTATTTCTTCTAGCGCTGGAAGCATGTATTATTTCTGCAGGGATAAACTCGTATTCTTGCTCGTAAACAGTGTCTTTAATCCGATGGGTAGGGCGCTCATGTTTGTAATAATTCACAAACACACGTTTTCTTAATTGTGAATTTTCAAACCGAAGTTTGCGGTTGTTTTCTTCTAAGTAAAAGTGATTGGTTAGCCCCCCCTCCCATTTTTGAATTCGACCATTAACCCTCGAGGCAGTTGAAAGAAAGACGCTTTTCGGATAAGTTACAAATTGAACATACAAGAACAGGCAAATTACTTGAAGGGCGGTAAAAAAAATGAACACCCGAAATCGTCTTAAAAAAGCGAATAAATTCTGCATGTTTTATTAACCTAACTCTTCGTCTATTGCGTAATGCTTAGTCGCGAATTAAGAATTGATATTTATCAATATTTTTAAGCGCAATACTAGTTCCAAGGGCTACTGCTCTTAAGGGATTTTCAGCAATATGAACCGGAAGCTTCGTTTTGTCGGCAATTCGTTTATCTAAGCCCCTTAACATGGAACCTCCTCCCGCTAGATAAATACCGGTTTTATAAATATCGGCACTCAATTCCGGCGGCGTTGCAGCAAGAGCACTTAAAATAGCCTCTTCTATTTTTGCAATGGTTTTATCAAGGGCGGAAGCTACTTCATCATGTGTGATTAATATTTCTCTTGGAATACCAGACATTAAATCTCGACCACGAACTGCATAAGGTGCGGGTGGTTCATCGAGATCTTGTATGGCCGCGCCAACCTCTATTTTTATTTGTTCTGCCGTACGTTCTCCAACTAAAATGTTGTGTTGACGCCGCATATATTCTTCAATTTCATTAGTGAAATCATCCCCCGCAATACGGATAGACTTGTCCGCAACAATTCCTCCCAATGCAATAACCGCAATTTCAGAAGTCCCGCCGCCGATATCAATAATCATATTACCCATTGGCTCTTCCACATCAATCCCAATTCCGATGGCTGCTGCCATGGGCTCATGAATGAGATACACTTCCTTGGCGCCAGCATGTTCCGCCGAATCGCGAACAGCACGTTTTTCAACTTCCGTAATTCCTGAAGGAATGCAAATTACCATGCGCAAGGTGGGTCTGAATAAGGTTCTTCCTGGGTTGATCATTTTAATCATCCCTCGAATCATTTGTTCGGCACTTTGGAAGTCAGCAATTACCCCATCCTTCAACGGACGAACAGTTTCTATAAGTCGGTGGGTCTTCCCATGCATTTGTTGGGCCTTTCTCCCGATGGCGACAACCTGACCCGTTTGAATGTCTTTTGCAACGATTGATGGTTCGTCTACTACGACCTTATCGTTCCAAATGATAAGCGTGTTTGCTGTTCCCAAATCAATCGCAATTTCTTGCGTTAAAAAGCTAAATAAACCCATGTGTTTGTATTCGTATTAAAACAGTTTCGAAGGTAGGTAAAAAGTTTCAAAAGAAAAATTAATGTTTAAAATGTCTAAAGCCACTGAAAACCATTGACATTCCATGTTCATTACAATAGTCAATAGAGAGTTGGTCTTTTAACGATCCTCCCGGTTGAATTACTGCATTGATGCCTGCGGCATGAGCGATTTCCACACAATCGGGAAACGGAAAAAACGCATCACTTGCCATTACAGCGCCCGACAAATCAAATCCAAAAGTTTTTGCTTTTTCAATCGCTTGATTTAGGGCATCAACGCGAGAAGTTTGTCCGGTTCCACTTGCTAACAATTGATGATTTTTCACCAGTGCGATGGCATTGGATTTGGTGTGTTTGACGATGGTATTCGCAAATAGAAGATCGTCAATTTCTTGCTCCTTCGGAGAAATTTTTGTTTGAATGGTTAAGTCCTCTTTCTGAACCGTTTTCAGATCAAAATCTTGAATTAATGCACCATTAAGAATGCTTCTGGTGCTTTTCTTGGGAGAAACGAACGATTTTTGTTCTAAAAGAATTCTGTTTTTCTTTTGTGTAAGTAACGTTAGCGCTTCCGGTTCAAATTTCGGAGCGATAAGAATCTCAAAAAACAAGTCGTTTAAACGGATTGCTGCGTCATGCGTAATGAGTTGATTGGAAATCAATACGCCTCCAAAGGCGCTAATTGGATCTGCTTCTAATGCTCTTTGGTAGGCATTCAAAACGCTTACACCCGCCGCAATACCACAGGCATTATTGTGCTTAATAATCGCGAACATTGGGGTCTCAGGCGAAAAATCTTGAATTAGTCGAACCGCCGCATCTACATCCAAAAGGTTGTTATATGAAAGTTCTTTACCTGCTAGTTTATTGAATATTTCAGTAAGGTTTCCTTTAAATATAGCTTCTTGATGAGGGTTTTCTCCATAACGCAAGGAAGATTCAGAAGACCGCCCATTAATTTTTGAGAAATACGACGCAATGGCTAAATCATACGTTGAGGTAATACCAAATGCTTCTTCTGCCAATAATCGCCGCTGTTCAAGGGTGGTTTCTCCCCGTTGTTCATCAATTAGTTTCGCGACGACTTGATATTGTGTTTTAGCTGAAACCACCACCACATCTTTATGGTTTTTCGCAGCTGCTCGAAGTAAAGACACTCCCCCTATGTCTATTTTTTCAATAATATCAGCATGGTTTGTTGTGTTTTTAAGGGTTTCCTCAAAGGGATATAAATCAACCACAACAAGATCAATGGGTTGAATTCCATGTGCTACTAAGGATTGCTCATCTCGTTCTAGGCCTCGTTGATATAAAATCCCACCAAATACCCCCGGATGCAATGTCTTAACACGGCCCCCTAAAATTTCTGGAAAATGAGTTAAAGAATCCACCGGAATAACCGGAATTCCCAACCCTTCAATATGGCTTAGGGTTCCTCCTGTTGAATAAAGCGTTATGTTGTGTTTATGTAAGGTTTGCACCAGAATGTCCAGTCCATCCTTGTAATAAACTGAAATTAATGCCGAATGAATCGGTTTATTTTCGCTCATAGCATGTAGAAATTGTAATGAAGCTGCAAAGTTACAGATTAAAGTGTGTTTCAAAATAAAATGATGTTAACAAAACGTAACATTTCATTAATCTTTCGGTAATTTTGAGGGTGTTAAATACTCGACGCCTTGGCTTTCTCTATGGGTCCTTGTTTTTAGGATGGATTCTTGTCTTTTTTATTCAGCGGTTGATTTTTCTTGGCTATTACAGCACTCGGTTTTTCCCCATGGAAAGATGGGATGTTTTTAAGGCATTATATGCCGGACTTCGCTTAGATCTTTCTACGGCAGGATACTTAATGATCCTTCCGGTATTAACCTTAATCCTGCGTTTTTTCTTTTCGGATCAACTGTTTTTAAAAACACTAAAGGGAATAGTTTTCCTTGAATTATTCATGTTGAGTATAATACATGCCGGTGAAATAGCGGCTTACAGTGAATGGGGGCATAAATTATCTTCAAGGGTTTTTATGCATTTATTGAATCCAGATGAGGTAATGAGAACCACCGGCTTCAGTAAAGGCGCCTTGAGTTTTTTGATTATTCTCATAGAGTTGTTTAGTACTGTGTTCTTGATTAATCGTGTTTTTCACCGGGTTGTGACCCCAGATGTACCGGATAAGGCAGTCTCAAAGGGCATGTTATATATAGTTAATGGTTTCGGGTTACCCCTAGGGTTAGCTTTTTCTTTTTTGCTCATGCGCGGAGGATTTCAACAAATCCCGATAAACATTGATGCTGCGTATTTCTCAAATCAGGCGATTCTAAATGATTTATCTGTCAATTCTGCATATTATTTCGGTAACAGCTTTTTTCTATTTAATAAGTCGGACATTGAACATCATATTAAATCATCACTTTCGCAACAAGAACAGGAATTGGTTGATGCGTATTATCGCTGGCACCCATCTCATGCACGCTTGTTCAAGGTCAAGAAACCCAATGTGGTTTTTATTATTTTCGAGGGTTGGAGCGCCCATGGTGTCGGTGCAATAAGTGGAAAGAAGTCTGCCACGCCATTTTTTGATCGATTGAGTAAAAACGGCCTGCTGTTCACCAAAATGTATGCTGCTAACACAACCTCGGAAATTGGAAACGCCACAATCTTTTCTGGATTTACAGGGGTTCCTGAGTGTCCATTGCCTTTGTACATTGAAAAGCATCGAAATGTTTCCACCCTTTCTGATTTATTAAATAAAAAAGGGTATTCGTCTTCGTATCTATTCAGTGGCGATTTGAAATATGGAAACATTAAAGGGTTTTTAACCGAACATAGTTTTGATCGATTACGGGATGAGAACGACTTTAACCCCTCCCTCCCTAAGGGGAAACTGAATTATTATGATTCGGATTTATATGAGAAGTTTTTGCGTGAAATCCAATTGAATAAACCCCCCTTTTTGGCTTGTGCGTTCACGGGAAGCACCCATTTCCCGTATGATTGTCCGATGAAGAAGTTTCCATTCCAAGGGGAAGAGTCCGATTATTTAAATTCAATGGTATATGCGGATGATTGTTTAAAGCAGTTTTTTGCCCAGGCAAAGAAATCGGCATGGTACAAGAATACGGTGTTTGTGTTGGTTTCTGATCACGGCCATAATTCACCCGGGATTGCATCCCCATATTTAACAGAAACTTTTAGAATTCCTTGCCTACTAGTAGGGCCGGCGCTACATGAAAATTTTCGTGGTATTAAAATAAACCGGGCTTTTTCACAAGGTGATTTGGCGGCCACCTTGGCTGAACAGTTGAATTTAGATGCTGGTAAATTCCCATTTAGCAGGAATATGTTGAGCATGAACACGGTAGAAGGAGCCTTTATTTCCACGATAAGAGGATTTGGTTTTGTAAACGCTAAAGGGGGGCACATATACAATGTTGATGCTAAAGAAGTGGTATATGATTCGTATGAAAACAAGAAGGAACTAACGAAAAACAGGCGTCTTTCGAACGCCTGTTTATATCGCTTATTTTCCTATTTCAATAAAATGGATAAGTAGATTTTTCTATCCTGAACACATTTCACAGCTGTCTGGATTTTCCAATGAACATGCAATCTGTGCTTGTTGTTCTTCCAATGATTTCGAAGCCGGTTCTTCTACTACACTTTTATCTATGGTAAATTTGATTGCGTCGGTTGCCGCTTTTGTACGCAGATAGTACATACCCGTTTTTAAACCTTTCTCCCAACCATAAAAATGCATGGAAGTCAATTTACCGAAGTTTGCTTGCTCCATGAAAATATTTAACGACTGACTTTGACAAATATAAGCGCCACGGTCAGCTGCCTGATCGATGATTGCTTTTTGAGAAATTTCCCATGCTGTTTTGTAAAGTTCTTTGAGACGGGCTGGAATTTCAGGAATATTTTGAACAGATCCATTGGCCGCCATTATTTTTTGACGCATTTCCATGTTCCAAAGTCCTTCTTTAACGAGGTCTTTTAATAAATGTTTGTTAACAATAATGAATTCTCCCGAAAGCACACGTCGGGTATAAATATTCGAAGTGTACGGCTCGAAACACTCATTATTTCCAAGGATTTGAGCGGTTGAAGCGGTTGGCATTGGGGCTAACAACAAGGAGTTTCTTACCCCGTGCTTTTTAACTTCTTCTTTCAAGACATCCCATTCCCAGCGTGAAGTTGGAGTAACTCCCCACATATCAAATTGAAACACCCCTTTGGATACCGGAGACCCAGCAAATGTAGAGTATGCCCCTTCTTTGATCGCCAAGTCTTTTGAGGCGGTCATAGAGGCAAAGTAAATGGTTTCAAAGACTTCTCGGTTAAGCGCTCTAGCCTCGTCTGATTCAAAAGGGAGCCCCATTAAAATGAAGGTATCGGCTAATCCCTGTACCCCAAGACCAATTGGTCTGTGACGAAGGTTAGAGTTTTTCGCCTCTTCAACAGGGTAATAATTCTCATCAATAATTTTGTTTAGGTTCAGCGTTGCCTGATAGGTAACTTCAAAAAGTTTATCGTGATCAAAAGCACCTTGTTCTGTCACATACTTAGGCAATGCTAATGAGGCAAGGTTACAAACGGCAACCTCATCGGGTGCTGTATATTCAATGATTTCAGTACAAAGGTTAGATGATTTAATTACTCCTAAGTTCTGTTGATTAGATTTTGCATTCGCCGCATCTTTGTATAACATATAAGGAGTTCCGGTCTCTATTTGAGATTCAAGAATTTTAAACCATAAATCTTGTGCATTGATGGTTTTTCTTCCTTTTCCTTCTGCTTCATATTTAGTATAAAGCGCTTCAAATTCTTCGCTGTGTGTATCCGCTAATCCAGGACATTCATGCGGACACATTAAGGTCCATGTTTCGTTATTCTTAACGCGTTTCATGAATAAATCTGGAATCCAAAGCGCGAAAAATAAATCACGGGCACGTTGTTCTTCTTTACCATGATTCTTTTTGAGGTCCAAAAAGTCGAAAACATCCGCATGCCATGGTTCAAGATAGATTGCAAATGAACCTTTTCGCTTGCCGCCGCCTTGATCTACGTATCGTGCAGTGTCGTTAAATACCCGAAGCATCGGAACAATACCGTTTGAGGTCCCATTGGTACCTTTAATGTAGGATCCCGTTGCTCTAATATTGTGGATAGACAATCCAATTCCCCCGGCGGATTGTGAAATTTGCGCACAAGATTTTAAGGTGTCGTAAATACCGGGAATACTGTCTTCTTTCATAGTTAATAAAAAGCAAGAAGACATTTGAGGTTTTGGTGTTCCCGAGTTAAATAGGGTTGGTGTTGCGTGAGTAAACCATCCTTCCGACATTAAATTATAGGTGGCTATCGCCGACTTTATGTCATCCTTATGAATTCCCAAAGAGACCCGCATTAGCATGTGTTGAGGACGCTCTGCAATTTTCCCCTCGAGTTTCATTAGGTATGATCTCGTTAGTGTTTTAAACCCGAAATAGTCATATCTAAAATCACGATCATAAATAATGCTGGAATCAAGGGTCTCTCGATTATTAACGACAACCTGGTATACTTCTTCGGATAACAATGCGGCAGACTGTCCTGTTTTTGGATCTACATATTCATATAAATCTGTCATAACATCGGAAAAGGTCTTTTTCGTTTCTTTATGAAGATTAGAAACTGCAATTCTAGAAGCCAATAAGGCATAGTCTGGGTGTTCTGTTGTTTTCGCCGCTGCAACTTCCGCTGCTAAATTATCAAGTTCGGTCGTTGAAACCCCATCATAAAGCCCTTCAATAACCTTCATTGCCACAGCTTCTGGTGAAACTAAGGGGTCCAATCCGTAACACATTTTAATTACTCGTGCGGTGATTTTATCGAATTTAACCGCTTCTTTTCTTCCGTCTCTTTTAACTACGTACATCACTTTTTCTTTTTCTTAAATTAAAATTCTTCATCCAGCGTAAAACGTTGGGTTTCTTTATCGGACAGAACGCTTGCCTTTTGATATTCACCTACTCGTTTTTCAAAGAAATTTGTTTTCCCTTGAATTGAAATCATTTCCATGAAGTCAAATGGATTCGATGTATTATATACGCGCTCATTGCCAAGTTCTACCAATAAGCGATCAGCAACGAATTCAATGTATTGACTCATCAAGTCGCTATTCATTCCAATAAGCTTAACAGGAAGTGCATCTGTTACAAATTCTTTTTCGATCTCAACCGCATCCATGATAATTTCACGCACTTGCTCTTTGGGTAATTTGTTTACCAGATGTCTAGTATAGATTAAGCAAGCAAAATCGCAATGAAGGCCTTCGTCTCTTGAGATAAGTTCGTTGGAGAAAGAAAGTCCAGGCATTAACCCGCGTTTTTTTAGCCAGAAAATAGAACAAAAAGATCCAGAGAAGAAAATGCCCTCAACCGCTGCAAAAGCTACTAAACGCTCAGCAAACGAACCCTTATCAATCCATCTCAAAGCCCAATCCGCCTTTTTACGAACACAATCAAGGGTGTCAATGGCATTAAACAACCCTGCTTTCTCTGCAGAATCTTTGATGTACGTATCGATTAATAATGAGTATGTTTCAGAATGGATGTTCTCTGCGGCTACTTGAAACCCATAGAAAAACTTAGCTTCCGTGTATTGAACTTCTGATAAAAAATGTTCTGCTAAGTTTTCATTAACAATACCATCTGACGCCGCAAAAAATGCAAGCACGTGTTTTACAAAATGACGCTCATCGTTGGTTAAACGCTCCCAGTCTACCAAATCCTGTGATAAATCAATTTCTTCGGCAGTCCAAAAACTTGCCTCGGCTTTTTTGTAAAAGCTCCAAATATCACTGTGCTCAATCGGAAACAGCACAAAACGATTTTTATTCTCTGCTAAAATTGGTTCGTGGCTCATGGTTATTTTTAATTTATTATTTCTAATTTTTTTGTGCGATAGCTCTCCCTACAACCGATTCACGTCGACTCCGAATTAGCTAACAAAAAACATTGTTTCCTTTCTACCTACGGGAGCAATAAACTTGCTGTTTTAAAGTTTGTATAAAGGCTTACAAATTTTGTCAAAAAAAACGTTCAACACAATGCGATTTTTTCACCTTCTGCTTTTTGTCAACTGCTATTTAACCGCTATCCCTTAGTAGCACTTTGTTGCGTGATTTATTAACAACTTTTAAAAGTTATTAATACGCCAAAATTGAAAATTCTAAGCCGAAATTGACTTGATTTTTCGGTTTGACAAATCCGCCTATAAACTTACCTCTTTTGGCAGGAGTAATTAGTGATTTATTGAATTCATTTTCAACATAAAGATGTTTAATTCTTTGTTCAACAAATATGCGTTGATGGAGGGGTTTGTTAAACCCTTATTGCATCTGTTTTTTCCATTTCGTTGCCGCTCCTGTGGCCTTGAATTGCTTCGGAACGAATCCGTTCTTTGCTTGTTTTGTGAAACTGCTTTAGAATTCACCAGCAACCAGGCGGACCTCCCTACCTGTTTATCGACAGAAGCGATTGATTTACATTCGCTTTTTTATTACCGCAAAGATCGTTGTGCTCAATCATTGCTTCACGCTTTAAAATATGAGCACGAAAGCGACGCTTGTTCCTGGTGGGGACAGGTGTTTGCTAAAAGCCTTAAGGCTCAAGAGCTTGAAATACCCCCATATTTATTACCAGTTCCGCTGCACCCGCATAAAGAATTTTTACGCGGATACAATCAAAGTGCATGCATAGCCGAAGGAATACTAGCGATTTATCCCGCAGTTACCTTAAAACCAGACCTAATTAAACGGGTTAAAAATAGCCGTAGTCAAACCCGAAAGAATCGAGCCAACCGCTTGAATGATGTTAGCAACGTATTTGAATTAAATACTGAGGCATGGGGGAATATTTCTCATATTGGCTTGGTAGATGATGTAATTACCACGGGAGCGACATTGAAGGGGATTATCGATCTTATTAAATCTAGTCATCCCCATGTTCGAATTACTATCTTTGTTTTGGCGGTAACCAAATAACATGCATAAGAAATTTCTAATCGTTGGCGGTGGAGTAGCGGGTGTTTGCCTTGCTCATCAATTAATAAAACAAAATCATCAAATTACGCTTGTTGATGCCGGAAACAATATTTGTTCTGTCGTTGCTGCAGGAATTGTCCACCCGATGTCGTTCCGGAGAACCTTGCTTTCATGGCGAGCAAACCCTTTTTATTTTGAGTCGAAAGCTTTCTATATGGAGTTGGAATCCGTATTAAATGCAAGATTTTTTCACCCAATCATGGTTCGACGTTTATTCGCTACAACAGAAGAAGAGGTTTGTTGGAAGGAGCGCCTGGAAGACCCTGAATTCAAGCCATTCATGCATCAAATTGCTGCAGAAGATATTGCGTTCAAGCCCCATGGCTCGGGTAGGGTAGATGGATTTTGGATTGATGCACCGGTGTTTATTTCAGAGAGTCACCGCTTTTTTTCGGAGCATCAACGGCTTATAAATGACACCATTACAGCAGATAATTTTAATCCTGAAACCTTGGAGTTTAATGGGGATAGGTATGATGCCGTAGTGTTTGCTACGGGCTATAAAAACAAGCAAACCCCATGGTTTTCAGATGTACCGATTAATTCCACGAAAGGCCAATTGTTAACGGTTAAATGGAACAATCCAATACAAAACACATCTTTACATCGTAAAGCATTTGCCTTACCAATCGGCAACAATGAGTTTAGAGTCGGGTCGACGTATGAATGGCACAATGATGTACCCGAGGCTACACCCGAAGGAAGGGCGTTAATATTAGCTAACGCAAAGTCCATAACAGCGGATTCCCTGGATGTAATCGCTCATTCAGCAGGCATTAGACCAACCACTCCAGACCGAAGACCAATGGTTGGTAAACACACCTCGTATGAACGAGTGTTTATGTTCAACGGATTGGGGGCAAAGGGTTATATGCTTGCGCCACCCTTAGCCGCTGCGCTCAGTAGCGCAATAATTAATGACATTGATGTGACGCCAGATCTTCACCCCTATCGATTTAATACTAAGTAACTTTCGATACCTTTGTACCTATGATTGAAAAGGAAGAAAAGCAGGCGCGTTACGATCGGGCATATTTACGGCTTGCCCAAAATTGGGCCATGTTATCGCACTGCACCCGCAAAAAAGTAGGGGCAATCATTGTTAAAGACCGGATGATCATATCTGACGGGTATAATGGCACCCCTTCTGGATTTTCAAATGCCTGTGAAAATAACGAGGGAGAAACTCATTGGTATGTGCTACACGCGGAAGCAAATGCCATTTTAAAAGTGGCAAAATCCACCAATAATACAGAGGGGTCAACATTATATTTGACTCATTCGCCGTGCAAGGACTGTAGTAAATTAATTCTTCAATCAGGAATTAAACGAGTGGTTTATATGGAAGCTTACAAAGACCCAAGCGGATTAACGTTTTTAACCGATGCAGGAGTAGAAATCACACAAATTAACGAGATAGATCATGTCTGATATGAAACGATTTTTTTTACCAATAGCCGCATCGATTTTGGTGGTGATTGGATTCGGAATGGGGTATTTATTACACCCGAAAGTAGATTCAAGACGGGCCTCCAAATTTGAAGAAGTATTAAATGCCTTGGACGAAAAGTATGTGGATTCAATTGACAAAGACAAGGTGTTTAACCAAGCAATAAACGATATGTTGCATAAATTAGACCCTCACTCAAGATACATTACCGCACAAGCGCTAAAATCAGAACAAGAATCTATGCAGGGAAGTTTTGGAGGAATTGGCGTTAGATTTCAATTAATTAAAGACACTATTTGTGTTATTAAAGCCATCCCAAATGCGCCCGCATTTTTTTCGGGTGTTCGAAGCGGAGATCAAATCATTGCTATAAACGGCAAACCCTTCACCGGAAATAAAATTACAACGGATAAGGTGATGGCTGCATTGAAAGGAGATGTTAATACGGGAGTAGAAGTTACCGTACTTCGAAAAACAAATAAAAAACGTATCCGTATTACGAGGGGTGAGATCCCGCTGGAAACGGTTTCTACATATTATATGATTGATCGAGAAATTGGGTTCTTACGCATTGATCAGTTTTCAGTTCCTACAGCGGATGAATTTGTTTTAGCCGCCAAATCACTTTTAGCCCAGGGCATGAAAAAGTTAGTGCTTGACTTGCGGGGAAATCCCGGCGGAGTAATGGATGCAGCGATAAAAATTGCCGATGAATTTTTACCCAAAGGAAATGTTATTGTCTCCACTAAAAGTAAAAACAATGAAGGAGAGGTCTCTAAATCTACGGGTGGAGGGTGTCTTGAAAAAATAAATTTGGTAGTGTTAATTGATGAAAACACAGCATCCGCAGCTGAAATTTTAGCCGGGGCCATTCAAGATAACGACCGAGGACACTTGGTCGGAAGACGAACTTATGGAAAAGGACTCGTACAGCAAGACCAGATGTTATCAGACGGAAGTAGTGTTAGAATGACAATTTCACGATATTATACACCATCAGGCCGATCCATTCAGCGCACGTATACCGGAGATTACGAAGCTTACATGCGCGATGAGGCTCGTTACATCAAAGGAGAACTATTTAGTCAAGACTCTATGTATTTGGATAAATCCAAAGTATATAAAACAAAAAAGGGTCGCCGTGTATATGGCGGTGGCGGGGTAATACCTGATGAATTCGTTCCGCTAGATACCACGGGCTCATCTAACTATTTAACCGAATTAACTATGAATCAAACCTTCAGTGCGTTTGTATTTAAGTTCCTTCAAACGAATCGAAATAAATGGAAAACGATAGCGCACTTAAGGGATTATTTATGGTCAACTGCGGACTTGAAAACATTTACAACATTTGCTTCAAACACCTACCACATTCATGGTTATGATCAATTAAACAAGCGTCAAACACTTCGCATTAATCAGCAATTGAAGGCAGAGTTTGCCAGACAATTATGGGATGAGATTGGTGTTTATAAAGTGACGTCGAACTACGATAAAGAACTTCAACAAGCGCTTAAGAAATTCCGTTAAGCGTCTTCCCCAAGTGCTTTAGAAATTTCGATTTGAATTTTCTCCGTATCGTAATCCTCTTCTTCATCAAATATTTCAAAGTACGGCTCTTCGAACGACTTGGACATAATCCGTTTTTGTAAAGTCAGTAACAGGGAAGGTAGAATAATGAGGTTTGTAACCATTCCCACCAAAATAGTAATTGATACTAATAAACCAAGCGCTTTCGTTCCTCCAAATTGAGAAAACACGAACATGATAAATCCAAAGAATAAAATAACCGAAGTGTAGAATATCCCAAGTCCGGTTTCACGTAACGACGTTAATATAGCATAGTTCATGTCGTGCGTGTTTGCCTTTAACTCCTGTCGGTATTTAGCCAAAAAGAGGATGGCATTATCCACCGTAATACCAAGTGCAATTCCAAAAACCAATAAGGTGGAAGGTTTTAATGGAATGTCGAAATACCCCATTATTCCTGCGGTAAACAACAGCGGAATGATGTTTGGAATCATTGAAACCACGATGATTTTTAAGGAACGAAACAATACCGCCATCAGCAAGGCAATGGAAAGTACAGCGAATAACAAGCTTTGTAAAAGGTTTACAAAAAGATACTTGGTTCCTTCAGAAACCACCACAGAAACGCCAGTAAAAGTTACGTCGTAATACTGATTATTTATCGCGTCTCTAAGTCTTTTTATAGATGATTTTTTAGCACGGTATTTATAAAGCTTATCCGGATCTACGTCGAATGCATATTGTACCTCCTCGTCACCTTGGGCAATAGAGCGGATTACATCGTTAGCTATACCTGAATAAGACACCAGTGAATCAAAACAACGGTGGTCCCCTCGTTCATATTTTTTAAACAAACGTTCCCATTCTTGTCGTTCAGGATTCATTAGCGCATCTACCTCCAGCTTTAAGGTATCTACTTTTTGTGCAACACTATACGATCCGAGGTCCTTCATCTGAGTTCTAATCCGTAAGGTGGTGTTAGCCGTATCCACCAAATCCTTTAAGGATAGATTCCCATTATTTACATTGTTAAAGTCAAATTTTTCAAAATACGTTTTTAATTTCAACATATCTCGTTTTTTAATAATCTTATAATAAGCAGGATTGCCTTGATGATAAGACATATTAATAACTTTCAAGAAGTCAAGGTAGGTGAGGCTTTTTGAGAATAAAGTGTCTTGTTCAAACATAGATTGAACCCCCTCCACGCGGGACATGGTTGTTTCATTGAAAAGTTTGCCGGGCGCTTTATAATTGACAGTAATTTCAAACGGTATAGATCCCCCAAAGTTTCGTTCGATAAACTTTAAATCGCGAGAAATTTGATCGTTTTCAGGGATGTCTCCGGTAACGTTTCCTGTGGCTGTAATTTTTGTCATGCCGTAGATTCCAACAACCAACATCACAACCGATAACACATAGACAATGGGTCGATAACGACCGATAATAATAATAATATATTCAATAAAGCCTTGTGAATAGACCCTTGACAAGTGTCTTAAGTGGCGTTCCTTTGGGGGGGCACTATAACTAGCGAGAATCGGAACAATACACAACGAAAGTACGAACACCACCATAATGTTCAAGCTAGAAATAACACCGAATTCAGCCAGTCGATCACTGCTGGTAAATGTTACAAATCCTACGGCGGTCGTTAAATTTGTTAAAAATGTTACAGGACCAATGCGTCGAATCATAATAAATAACGCTTTGGTTTTATTACCCATTCGATTAAACTCTTGGTGGTATCTAGTGACAATAAACACACAGTTAGGCACCCCAATCACAATAAGTAATGGTGGAATTAAGGCCATCATTATGGTGATTGAGTAGTTGAATAAGGCTATGGTTCCGAGTGCCCAAATCACAGAAACAAACACCACCAAGTTGCATTGAACAACTATTCTAAAAGACCTGAAGAAAATATATAATAGCAAGGATGAAGCGAAAATGGAAAGCCCTAGAAACAGGAACATTTCGTTTAGAATTCGTTTTGCAACGGTTACGCGGATATGCGGTAATCCCGAAAAGTAAAATTTGCCAAGGGTAGGTTCGTATTGTTTAGCAAGCTCTTCGATTTGAAAAACCACTTTGGACTTGACTTTATCTTCCAGTACTTTTTCGTTTAATCCGATAAGCATTAAAGATACTTCGCTCGAATCATTGTATAATACGTTTTTGTAGGCTGGATTTTTCTTAATTAATGTATGAATAGAATCAATGGATTTTTCCTTAAAGGTGGTATCATAAAATATGCGATGTATCACGAATTTTTGCTCAGTCGTGTCATTAACAATATTGAATAAGGTGGCTTCGGAAATAACGGTTTCAACTCCGGGTTGTGCTAGGATTTTATCCCCAAGATCTTTCCAGGCCTTGAATTTCTTTTCAGAATAGAGGTCTTTTGAAGAAATAGCCATGACCAACGTGGCTCCGTCTTCTCCAAACTGTTCCTTGAATTTCACATAGTTCATTTGTGTGGGGTGATCCTTCGGAAGAAGTATTCCGTACCGGTTGTCCACACGCAAGTCTGAAACGATAAAATATCCAAAAAACAAGGTCAACAGGAAGATAATGGTTAGGATGTATAACCGGTTCCTTAAAATGATGCTTGCTATTCTACTCCACATGGTTTTAGTTTACCTAAAATTCCCTACAAAGTTACAAATTTCAACGGTTTCCTGAAGATAGATTATGAAATCCGTTGGGGTTACAGGGGTATTTTTTGAAAAAACAAAAAACCCTGACTTCAAAGTCAGGGTTTTGTACTCGAGGCGGGACTTGAACCCGCACGGGCAAATGCCCACAGGATTTTAAGTCCGGCGTGTCTACCAATTCCACCACTCGAGCAATCCTGAGCGAGAAACGGGATTCGAACCCGCGACTTCAACCTTGGCAAGGTTGCGCTCTACCAACTGAGCTATTCTCGCTTATTAACGGGTTAACGATTTGTTAACTTGTTGTGCGTTGCAAATGTACGAAAAACAATTTTTTATCCCAAATGGATTTTATCCTCCCGTTAGCTTTTTTATCTCGTGAAGCTTCATTAAGGCCTCAACGGGAGTTAACACGTTGATATCAATAGCGATTAGTGTTTCATGGATTTGTTCCAACACCGGATCGTTTAATTGAAAAAAACTAAGCTGCATTGGGGTTTCTTTGCTGATTTTTTTCGGTTTTTTAGGGAGGTTCGATTCAGAATGACCAACATGTTGGTGACTCTGTTCTAATTCTGAAAGCACATGTTCGGCCCTGGAAACCACCCAATCTGGCATTCCAGCGAGTTTAGCGACATGGATTCCAAACGAATGTTCACTACCCCCAGGAACCAGTTTTCGAAGAAACAAAATGTTTTTTCCTAATTCTTTAACAGCAATGGAGTAATTTTTTATCCGATCAAATCTACCAGCCATTTCATTTAATTCATGATAGTGAGTCGCAAAAAGGGTTTTGGGACGATATTTTTTATTTTCATGAAGATATTCGGTAATTGCCCAAGCAATTGAAATTCCATCATAGGTACTGGTGCCTCTTCCGATTTCATCTAAAATAACCAGGCTTCGTTCGGACAAGTTATTTAAAATGCTCGCGGTCTCATTCATTTCTACCATAAAGGTTGATTCACCTGCGGATAGGTTATCCGATGCCCCAACCCGCGTAAAAACCTTATCTACTAATCCTATGGTCGCTTTTTTGGCCGGAACGAACGACCCTATTTGTGCTAAAATTACGATTAAAGCCGTTTGCCTTAATACAGCACTTTTACCACTCATGTTTGGACCAGTAATCATCATGATTTGTTGTTCTTCGTTGGATAAGAACAGATCATTAGCGACGTAAATTTCTCCGGATTTTAGTTGTTTTTCTATCACCGGATGTCGGCCTTCTTCGATATGAATCACCAGAGAATCCGTGACTTCGGGTAAACAATATTGCTGTTCCTTCGCTAATACTGCAAAACTGCTTAACACGTCTAATCGAGCCAAGGTGGAAGCGTTCTGTTGAATTACTGCCACATGCCCTGCTAAAGCGCCCAATAAATCAGAATAAATCTGCTGTTCAAGTGCAACGATTTTCGCTTCTGCACCCAAGATTTTTTCTTCGTATTCTTTTAATTCTTCGGTGATATAGCGCTCAGCATTTACTAACGTTTGCCGTCTTATCCATTCAGAGGGCACCTTATCTTTATGGGTGTTTCTTACTTCGATATAATATCCAAACACATTATTGAATGCGATTTTTAAACTTGTAATGCCTGTTTTTTCAGCCTCACGGTCTTGTAAATCTTGTAGATATTGTTTTCCGTTGTTTGAAATGTTTCTCAACTCATCGAGTTCTTCATCCACCCCAGACTTAATGACCGCACCTTTTCCTATAGCGATCGCTGGCGAAATATCAATGGTGGAGTCAATTTGATGCAACAGGTCTTCGCAGGCGCTAAAGGAATTAGAAAGTTCATGAATCATGACGTTTTCCGTCTCTTTGCTTAGGATTTGTTTTATGGGACTTATTAATTCAAGACTGCGATGTATATGTCTGATTTCACGTGGATTAACCTTGCCAACAGCTACTTTCGAAATGAGTCGCTCAAGATCCCCACAGCGTGATAAGAGCTCGCGAATTTTTTCCGTTGACGAAGGGGCTGAATAAAACCAAGATACCGCTTCATTTCTGGCGTGAATTTGTTTCAGGTTGGTCAGGGGCAACAACACCCAGCGCTTTAATAAGCGACCTCCCATGGCCGTTAAGGTATGGTCAATTACTTCAAGTAATGTTTTCGCCCGTTCATCTTGCGGGTATACCAGTTCTAAATTTTTAATGGTAAATCGATCAAGCCAAAGGTGCTCCTTCTCTTCAATACGGGCAATGGAGCGAATGTGATGCAAAGATTGTAATTGGTTCTCCTTAACGTAATGGAGCGCGGCAGAAGCAGCAATGATACCATTGATGTGCTCAGTAACACCAAAACCCGCTAAATTTTTTGTGCCAAAATGAGCCGCTAAGTGCTCTTCCGCAAAATCAGCGATAAAAACCCAATCGTCCAAGCGATAAAAACAATCGATTGAATACTGCAGGCTCCGAAAGTCATCTTGTTTTTGCTTTTGGTATACAATTTCTGCCGGGTTGAATACGGACAAGAGTTTATCAATACGCTGAATATTCCCTTCTCCCAGTAGAAATTCCCCGGTCGAAACATCCAAAAAAGCAACACCAACTGATTGCTTTCCAAAATGAATAGCCGCAAGAAAATTATTATTTTTTTGAGTTAATACTTGGTCATTGAATGCAACACCTGGAGTGACTAATTCGGTTACCCCCCGTTTAACAATGGTTTTCGTCATTTTCGGGTCTTCCAACTGGTCACAAACCGCCACCCGTTGCCCTGCTCGAACTAATTTAGGTAAATAGGTTTCTAACGAATGATGGGGGAATCCCGCTAAATCGATTTCTGCAGCAGCTCCATTTTTTCGTTTCGTTAAGACGATCCCAAGTATTCGCGAAGTTTTTACCGCATCTTCTCCAAAGGTTTCATAGAAATCTCCTACACGAAACAGCAATAAAGCACCTGGATGTTTTGCTTTAATTTGATGATATTGTTTCATCAACGGTGTTTCTTCGTTGGAACTAGATTTCGCCAAATGAGTTAGATTTCAGAATTTAGCATCTAAATTAGCTTGAGTAAACCGAATATCAAAATTAACAACTAAGGACTTTTCAACATGAACAAGAAACTTAAACTGTGGGAATTGAACAGGGTATCTCCTGAAGAATTTTCAAAACAAGAAAAGTTGCCCGTGGTGGTGGTACTCGATGATTTGAGGTCGTTTGAAAACGTTGGTTCTGTATTTAGAACTTCCGATGCGTTTAATATCCAAGAAATAATATTATGCGGGATTACACCCGTCCCCCCTCACCGAGAAATTCATCGAACTGCTTTGGGTGCGACGGATACGGTTAAGTGGACCTATATTGCTAAAGCTACGGAGGCCATTGTAAAGTTGAAATCGGAAGGATATACCATTTATGCCCTTGAACAGGCAGAAAAAACCATCATGCTTCAGCACTTAAAAAAGTCGATTAAATCACCAATAGCCTTGGTTTTTGGAAATGAAGTGAATGGCGTAAATCAAGACGTGATAGACCAATGTCATGCTGTACTTGAAATCCCTCAGTTTGGAACAAAGCACAGTTTGAATGTTAGTGTGTGTGTTGGTGTGGTTTTATGGGAGTGTGCAACCGTATTAAATCCCTCATTAAACGTTGATTAGCGATAAAAACCCATCTCCGTGATCATCCGCTCTACGGCTACCGGAACCATATATTTGATACTTTTTTCTGCTTTAATTAAGGCCCTAATTTGACTAGAAGATAATTCTAATGCTGGAACGTTTGATAAAAACTCAAGATTCTTTTCCGCTGTAGGGGTAGATGTCTTTTCGGTTTCATGCTTTTGAATGCTGCGTGGATATATTAATATCCTAAAATTATTCAGTATAAATTCGGCGTTATACCACGAATTCATTCCCCTTAAATTATCCTCACCAACGATCAGAGAAAAGGTGTGATTAGGGTATTTCTCTACTAAATAAGTGAGTGTAACCGCCGTATAGTTGGGTTGAGGAAGGTTAAATTCAATGTCCGAAGCTCGAAATTTGAGGTTATCATGAATCGCATCTCGCACCATATTTAATCGGTGATGATCCGCCAATAAATTCCCCTTTTTTTTGATCGGGTTGTGTGGTGTAACCACAAACCAAACTTGATCTAAATCGGTTTCATTGATTACCCCTTCGGCTAGCATAAGATGTCCCGAGTGAATGGGGTTGAACGAACCAAAAAACAACCCTATTTTCATTGGGTTATAAATTGTATTACCCGTGTTTTTGCTTCAGCAACCGCTTTATCTAGTTCGTCGTTAAGTATCACAGCATCAAATGTGCTGGCTTGTGAAAGTTCCCAAGAGGCTTTCTTAATTCTTAATGCGATGCGTTCTTCACTTTCGGTTTCTCGAGCGCGAAGTCTTTTTTCAAGAATCTCAATACTCGGAGGTTTAATAAAAACGGATAATGCGTGTTCTTTGAATAACGCTTTCAAATTCAACCCTCCAACCACATCCACATCAAAAACAACCACTTTTCCATCGTCCCATAATCGTTGTACCTCACGTTTTAACGTCCCATAGTAGTGATCCGTGTACACCTCTTCCCACTCAATAAAATCCTGATTTTCAATCGCTTGTTTGAATCCTTCTACGCCTAGAAAGTAATAGTCTTTACCATGTTCTTCCGTTGGCCGAGCATTTCTCGAGCATGCCGATACGGAAAAGGCCAACTGACTAATTTCATCCATTAATCGGTGAACAATGGTTGTTTTTCCGGCCCCCGAGGGAGCAGAAACAATAATCGACTTTTCAATTTTCACCGGTTTAGAGGACATTTTGAACTTGTTCTTTAATTTTCTCTAAATGATTTTTCATATCCACAATCATGCGTTGCATTATTGCATGACTACTTTTACTTCCCAGTGTATTGATTTCTCTTCCCATTTCCTGTACAATAAAACCAAGTTTTTTGCCACTTGATTCATTCGACGCCATGGTTTCTCGGAAGTAAGCGATGTGGCTTTTCAATCTAATTTTTTCTTCAGAAACATCAAGTTTGTCCATGTAAAACAACAGTTCCTGCTCAACACGAGTTTGAATATCTTGGTTATCGAGTTCTTTTACTGCCTGTTCCAATCGAGTGCGAGCGGACAAAATACGTTCCTTCTCATAAGGTTCAAGTTGTGCAACTATGGATTCAATGTGAAGCAAGGATGTTTCTAAGTCATCTTTCAAGGTCTTGCCCTCTGTCAACCGAAAGTTAATAGCAGCATGAATAGCCTCACGCAACAAATTGAGCATAAAATCTTGTTCTTCTGCCGTGATTTCTTCTGATGGTTGTTTAATGACTCCGGGTAATGCGGTAAGTGTTCCAACCCATTCCGCCGGCTCAAGTGCTTCCTCGTCTAAGAGCCGTTTAATGTCTGCTATATATGCTTTTGCAAGGGTGAAATCAACATTACTGTTTTTTGTATTTGGGTTGTCTTCAAGGTATAAGCCGACGTCAACTTTACCACGCTCTAAGGCTTGTCCTACTTCCGTTCTAATGAGTGACTCCATGTTGCGAAAGGCGGATGGAACTTTTACCGATAAGTCTAGGCCCTTTCCATTCAATGAACGGATTTCGATGGAGCGCTTTTTCCCTTCAAAAACCCCGCTACTTTTTCCAAAACCCGTCATTGACCACATGCTGCTTCTTTTTTTTCAAAGGTAGGAATTAGAATATATATGCTATTCATCCGCCTGGAGTAATTTTAATAATAATTGTTCTGTTTCTTCTTGCATCGATTTATAAAACACGCCGGTGGCTGGGCCGTCAAATCCCGAATTCACTTGTACAATGCGGCCTTTTTTGTCAAGGAAAATAGTGGTTGGAAAAGAAAAAACCCCATTTAATTGATTAAATACAGCATGAGCGTCTTTGGTAGAAGCGCCACCCCCTAAATATAGCGGGTAGGTAAAGGCCATTTTCTTTTGATATTTCTTTAAGCGAACCAATCGGTCTTTATCTGAGTTTCCATTTTCAAACCCAACTCCAATAAAACGAATATCCTTATATGCTGTTTGCTTGCTCAATTCAATGAAATATTTGCTTTCATCCAAACAATTCGGACACCACGTTCCCATGAGTTGAATCACGCTTGGTTTTCCATAAAAGAAATCAGTATCTAGGCTCTTTTCTTTTCCCTTCTTGGTTTTTATGGCGATGTTTAATGCCGCCAAAGGTTCATTGGGCCAGCTTATTGCATTTGGGGGAGTTAGCTTAGCGTTTGGGTTTAGAACACCGGTCCAAGTTGCATGATATTTACTGCCTGAATAGAAGTTCCCACGTATTACGGTAGAGTCATCGGTATCCATTGCCACTTCAAATAAAAAGGCATGCACCCCATCAAAGCAACTCAGCTTCATTACCCCATTAAAAATCCCGCCAGATAAATATCGGTAATCGCCGGTTTCTGTTCGGAATGTTCCCTCTATGTTACTTCCTGTTTGTTTAAAAATACCAATGGCTTGAGCGTCACCCTCGGAATCTGTGAAAATCACGTCGTAGATTCCTTCGAATATCGGGACAGCGAGGTCAAGCGGTAAATCAAAGCGGGGGTCTAATCCTTCAGCTACCGAATAAAAAAGGAATGGATATGAAGTGGGATTTGATTTATTTAAATTGATCCATCGTCCGTTTAAGGTTTGCTTGTGAAAGATGATTTTCCCAGCAATTTCAGGGAATTCCATAAAAATAGAATCGTGTTTTTCCACCAAAAATCGTAAATCAATCTGTTCTTCTCCGTTATGGATCGTTAGGCGGGGGAGATTTCCGGCACTATATGTGACATCAAATGGGATTGATCTTCGATCGTTCAGTTGTAGCACAGCATGATACCGTTTATCCATGTTGCTTTGCCCCCATACTTCTGTTAAGACCGCCCAAAAACTGAAAACAAACAAAATTAAAATATGTACCTTTCCCATATCTATGCAACCTTTTTTCTTCAAAAATAGTCAATAGTCACGAGCCCATGGAAGATGTGTTACTTGTGCAAGAATGTTTGAAGGGTAAACCAAGGGCTCAAAAAGCGTTGTTTGACAAGTTTGCTCCTAAAATGTTGTCGGTTTGTGCTCGATATATGAAAGACCAAGCCGAAACAGAAGATGTGTTTCAAATCGGTATGGTAAAGGTGTTCAATAAACTCTCCGACTTTAAAGCGGAAGGACCACTTGAAGGTTGGATTCGAAGAATTATGGTTAATAGTTGCCTTGATCAACTTCGTAAGAATCAACGCTTCGTAAGCGATAAGAACATCGATGATGTTTCTTTTCGTATTGAGGTAAAGGAAGAAATTTCTTCGCAATTAATGGCCGAGGATTTGATTTCGTTGATCCAAAAAATGCCCGCTGGATATCGTGTGGTTTTTAATTTATTCGCCATAGAAGGGTTTTCTCACCAAGAAATTGCCGAACAACTGAAGATTTCCGAAAGCACGTCTAAGTCACAATATTTAAGAGCTAGAGCATACTTAAGACAACGTATAGATGAACGATAATATGGAAAAAGAGACCTTTGAATCAATATTGAAAGAAAAACTTGGCAACCATGAGTTGCCAGTGAATCCTTCCTTGTGGAAAAGTGTTTCTACACAAGCAGGCCTTTCATCTGGAAGTGCTGGACTAGGCATAGGTTCATGGATTGGAATAGCAAGTATTGCGGTTGCAATTACGGTTGGTGTAGTTTATGTTGCTTCGCTCAACGAAACCCCCACAAGCGCTAATGCGGATAAAACAACCCAAGAACAAACACATAACGCCCGGGTTAATGCTAATTTTTCTAAGGAAGTAAGAAACGAGGAAAGCAGCAGCGAAAAGGCAAAAACTGGTACAACGGAATCGTTAATTCCTGGAAAGGATAGTTATAACGGTATTACAAAGGACACAGAGGATCAGCTCTTTAATACGAAGGAGGATCCCTTCCCGGAAGCGGCCAAAAATGAATCATTGGATGCAATCGTTTCGGGCATCCAAGAACCAGTCATTACGCCGATCGCTAACGCTACATTAACTAATAATATTATCAATGCAACCGTATTAAATGCAGGGTCATCAACGGATGAACCCAGCGCTTCTCGATTAATAGTAATGCCTAACGCCATTACCCCTAACGGTGATGGAGTCAACGATGTACTTACCTTGAATACCGAAGGCTTGACCGATTTTAGTTTGGTGGTATTAGACGTGACAAATAAGGTGGTTTTTTCTTCGACGGATCCTAATTTCCTATGGAATGGTTTGTTCCAGAACGGGGACCCTGCTCCTGCAGGTATATATCAGTATTATTTTACAGCTAACGATGAAAAGGGCGCTTGGTGTAATCGTTTTTCTTCATTAACCATCCTGCGTTAGGGCTTTTTATTTCCTAGAATTATTGTATATTTGTCCCCTCATTATGAGGCCCCGGTGGCGGAACTGGTAGACGCGCTGGATTCAAAATCCTGTTCTTTCGGGAGTGCCGGTTCGATTCCGGCCCGGGGTACTAAACCAACGTTACAAGCCCATTTTTGAGCTTTTAATACGTTGGTTTTTTTATTTTATTCAGTCATTGTAATTCACACATTTCCTTAATCAACGTTACAACCTGTTTTAATATTACCTTTGATTGTCATGACTAAAAAGGTATACATTAATATTAAGGAATTGGTTCAAGTCAGGACCTTGCCTCCCTCTCCACTCACAGGAATTGAATTTCAACAAGTGCCGTCTATTTCGAATGCATTTTTGGTGCTTGAGGATAATTCTGTACTTGATTTTGGAAGTATGGATTCGTTTAATATCGCAGCATATCACCCTCATGAAATAATGGATTTAACGGGGTGTTTTGTATTGCCTGCGTTTTGTGATTCTCATACACACACGGTGTTTGCAAGGCCCAGAGAAACAGAATTTGTTGATAAAATTAATGGATTGAGTTACCAAGAAATTGCAGCTAAAGGAGGTGGGATTTTAAACAGTGCAAAACACGTACAACAAATGTCTGAGGAGGAATTGTTTGATATTTCTCTTCCAAGGGTTCATTCATTAATAGAAGGGGGTACAGGAGCGGTAGAAATCAAAAGTGGGTATGGACTCACGTTAGCGGATGAATTAAAAATGCTTAGGGTTATAAAACGAATAAAAGAACACGTAGATATCCCAATAAAAACAACGTTTTTAGCAGCTCATGCGCTCCCAGAAAATTATAAGACCAACAAACCAGGATTCATTAAATTGATCGCAAATGAGTGGATTCCTGCTGTGATCTCGGAGGGCTTGGCTGATTACATTGATTTATTTTGTGAAACGGGTTACTTTGATGCCGCAGATGTTGAATTAATCGCTCAAGCGATTGAGGGAACGCCCCTTAAGCTGAAAGTTCATGTGAATCAATTTACCGCCATTGGAGGAGTTGAAGTTGCGGTAAAAAGGAAGGCGGTTTCTGTAGATCATCTGGAAGTGTTAGATTCCAAAGACCTCGAGGCTTTAAAATTAGGAGATACAATGGCTACCTTACTTCCGGCATGTTCGTTCTATTTGAACATCCCTTTTGCACCCGTGAGGGAGTTAATTAAGGAGGGAATACCTGTTGCTTTGGCCAGCGACTTCAATCCGGGATCCTCACCGACATCGAATTTGTTTTTTGTGTGGTCATTAGCGTGCATTAAAATGAAATTAACGCCACATGAGGCCTTAAATGCATTGACCATAAACGCAGCGTTTGCAATGGGATTGGAGAAAACTCACGGGGCTATTTTTAAAGGATATGCAGGGAAGTTAATTATTACAAAACCAGCTTCGTCTTTAGCTTATTTCCCATATGCATTTGCCAGCAATCACATACGTAATTTGATAAATTAATCAATGAAGTACTTTCATACTATACTTGTTCTTTGGATTACCCTATCGCTTTGTTCACAAACATATAATGTTAAAGGGAATTTACTGTGGGAAATTAGAACGCCACAGGGTACTTCATATTTATTTGGCACCTTACACTCAAATGATAAACGGCTTTTTGATTTTCCAGATTCTGTTTATGCTTCGTTTTTAAGTTGTAATAAATTAGCGGTTGAGGTAAACGTATTTGATTTATTCATGGATAAAGATCCCATACCGAATAGGTCCTTGTTGTTGCTCGATAAACGGGGTAAACTTTATACAGCCAATGACGACCCAACAACAACGTACTACGGCAACGAAGACGGAATGCCTCAGTTTATGGATGCTTGGTTTCAAGAAAAGGCAGAACTTCTGAATAAAGAAGTAATAGCTTTAGAATCTTTGGCGCAACAAACCAAAGCAATAGAAGAAATACCCTACGTTGAAAAAGAAAAAAATAGTTCCTGGATGCGCCCCGACAACCAGGTGTTGCATGATCTTTATTTAGACGGACGTATAGACCTCATTGATCGATTAATAAAAGGGGGGTTGTCAAGCAACAAAGAAGCCTATATTAAACTCATCGAAAACAGAAATATCGCTATGGCTGAGAACATTGCGCACCACCTTATGGCGGGGCCTGTGTTTTTTGCGGTGGGTGCTGGGCACCTTTATGGAGAGAAGGGCTTATTAAGCCTTTTGCGCGATAAAGGGTTTAAATTAAGGGCAATTAAGCTTACGAAAGGGGATAAGCCCTCGGTGGCAGAGCAAAAGCTAAAATCAATAAGGTCCTATGAATTTTCTCGCGAACTTAAAAACACAATGCTTAAATTTTCAGTCCCAGGCCTCCCAAGAGAAACACGAAGTGAAATGGAAGATGAAACGGTTTTGATTTACAAAGAATTAGGGCAGGGAAACACGTATGAAGTACGATATTTTGAGCGAGACACCAGTCTTTCCTTATTGGAGTATTCTGAGATTTTAATCGCTAGTCCAATGCAAAGCCCCTATGTTTTTGGAATTCTGGACGACGGCACCGAATTTACTCAAGGCTTAAGTGACGCATATCCCGATGGATTAAAATGGACGCGGATTTTAGTGAACGAAACCTTTGTATTAATTGCAAGCTGCTCCGGAGGAAATAAGTTTATGAACTCGGATCGTCCACGTAGGTTCTTTAACAACATACTTCTTGAATAATTACAAACAAACGGGCGACCGTTATGCAGATTTAATAATTCCGTCCCGTGTAAATAAATGTTAATAGGGGGCTACTACAGAATTTAATATGAAAACATTCATTGAACAATGTGCAAGAGAATTGGTGTCTCGGCATGAAGACACCTCAAATTATGTACTCGTTATCCCTTCCAAAAGAGCAAAAAAATATGTGCTAGAGGAATTAGCGAGAACCTATAATAAACCAATCTTTCTTCCAATCATTTACACGATTGAAGAGTTTACCGCTCGTTGGATCAACCAACCTATTATAGACAAAACAAGGCAATTGTTTCTGTTATTCAAGGTAATTAAATCCACAGAAAAGTTCCAAGACCTATCGTTTGAGGAGTTTTTGAATTGGGGTCCTATGTTGACAGATGATTTTGAAGATATAAATCGGTATTTGCTAAATGCAAATCATGTGTTTTCGAATTTATTGGCAATTAAAGAATTAGAAAGTTGGAACCTGGATGAATCTCAAGAATTATCAGAAAGCCAGCGTAAGTTTATGGAGTTTTGGGATGAGCTACCCGCCATTCATCAGGCCTTTAATAAGGCACTTAGTTCACAAAATAAATCTACTTCAGGACAAGCCCTCAGGCATCTTGCAGAATATGCAGTTGATTTAATTTCTGATGATAAGCATTACTACTTTATCGGATTTAATGCCTTATCCTTGGGTGAGCTTACAGTGATTAATGCGTTAAAACAGCGTAAACAAGCAACATATTGGGTGGATGCGGATGAATATTATGTAAACAATCCGAGGCATGAAGCAGGTACTTTTATTCGAAAGAATTTGGCTTTTTTGGGTTTGAATGAGACACCGTTTATCCAAAACTCGTTGGTAGATAAGCCATTAAATATCAATGTTGTTGCTTGTTCTCAAATTACTGGACAGGTAAAGTTAGCTGCTACTGAGTTGGCTAAAAAATCAGTTGAATCCCTGAATCAAACCCTGGTTTTGTTGGCAGATGAAACATTAATTGTTCCATTAATGAAGAATATCCCTTCAAGCGTTAATCGAGCAAACATAACCATTGGATTGCCTCTAAAACAGACCTCTATAAAGTCCTTAATTGACGTGCTGTTTTCGATTCAAGAAAACTATATTAGATTTAACACTAAGGCGGCTTATTATAAGGACTTGATGGGCTTATTTCAGCATCCATTAATTGCTGTTTGGCTCGATAAACCAACCATAAATCAGATTAATGAATGGGAGCGGAAAACGATTCAACAAAACAAAGTATTTCAGCATACCGCTCGTGTATCATTTAGCCCATTGTTGGATGAGCTGACATCGATTGCATTTACTGCGTGGGACGGTAATTATCAAATGGGGATAACTTTAATGCAGCAGTTGATCAGTATATTGGAACAACAAATGCAACAGGGGGTTGAGTTAGAGCACCAGCAGTTAATTGTGTTTCAAGAGGCCCTTGTGACGTTGTCTGTTTTGGCGGCGGAAGGGCTGCCTACCATGAATATTAAAACGTTTAGAACGTTTTTTAATCAGCATTGGAATAAAAAAGCCATCGCATTTCATGGAAACCCAACCCAAGGGCTACAAATTATGGGATTGCTTGAAAGTCGAATGTTAGATTTCAAGCAGTTAATTGTGCTTGGTATGAATGAGGGAATGTTACCTTCAACCAATCCAATTGATTCAATAATTCCAATGGATCTACGAAGGGGGCTTGGCCTGCCCACGGCTAGAGAGAAACAGGGCTTATTTGCGCATCATTTTTATCGCTTGTTGCATACTGCAGAAGAAGTAATGATTACTTATGGAATCTCCAATGATTCACTGGGAACCTCTGAGCCGAGTCGATATATCGCACAACTTGAAATGGAATTAGCCCGGGTTAATGAAAATTGTTCCATACAACATCACTTTTATTCAACGTCATTTCCTGAAAACAATGAATTTGATTCTGCAGTGGTTGTAAAACGACCACAAATACATTTGTTGCTTGAAAATTATTTTTCAAAAAACATTTCAGCCAGTGCGATCGGTAAATATTTATCATGTCCACTTGACTTCTATTATCGTTATTTAGCCGAATTTGGAGAAGAAGATTCAGTAGAAGAAGAGCTGGAATCAAGCAGTATGGGCAGATTTATACACAATACGCTAGAAAAATTATTTACCCCGTTTGTGGAAGTAGATAAACAAGGAAATCTAGTTACTCCACCTCCTCCTGCCATTTCAACCCAGGATGTAGAAAACATGTTGCTTGTTGCGCCCGCATTGTTAAAAGAAGAATTTTTGGCTTTTTTAAATAATGACAACAACCTTATAGAAACTGGGAAAAACTGGCTCACCTATAATGTGGCTAAAGAATTAACCCTTAATCTGTTAAAAAACGATATCACGTACATTAACCGTCAAGCAGAGCCGGTTTATATTCATCGTGTAGAAGCGAAATTAACGGCACCTATGACGGTTATGATTGCCGATGTAGAAAAGCAGGTACAGTGGATTGGATTTGTGGATAGAATTGATCGGGTTGGCGATTCATTCAGGTTGGTTGATTATAAGAGCGGCAAAGTAAAAATAGAAGACGTTACCTATAAACGGAAAGACACCGTAGTAGAATCTTTTAAAGGATGTAAACACGCGCTACAACTGGCCGTTTATACGTACTTGTTTAAATCTGCCTATAACCAGCACCCAGCATCTATGGGGATTTATGCCATTCAGCGTAAAACAGATGCGTTTTTTCCGTTGGACATTAATGGTCTAACTCATGAAGAATTCTTATCGGATTTTCAGCAATTAATGAATGAGGTAATTTCACAAATATTTGATGAAACCATTCCATTTACTCATGCCTCAACCGCTAAATATTGTGGTTATTGTTAAATAAAAAAGCCGAAAAAGGTGGTTTTTCGGCTTTCTCTGCAAGTTAAATAAATCTAAGCTTACGCCTATGAGTATAATCATGACGTATTGTAACTACAATACGTTGCCTATCTCTTAATATAATTGTGATTTTAAAGCGTCTCTGTAATCTTTTAATTCTTCCCGATTTACTTTTTGTTCCGCATTTTGAAGCAAGGATAGAAGATATAATAAATTATCTTTTTCATCAATTTCAATCGGATATTCATTGCCTTCCTCGTCCTCGTCAAATTGACCCTCAACGTCGAAAGATTGGTTTTCTGTTAAATATTCATAGGTTAATCGAAGGACTTTTACTACTAATGGGTCTTTCTCTTCAAGTGCTTTAACACGAAGCGACGTTAATTCATCAATTAATTTAGGGGCGGTTACGCCCTCTTTTTCTACCATTTTTATAATAGCATCTAGCTTATCATTGGCTAATTTCGTTCTCATGAATCTATTTTAATGGAGCAAAGATACAGATTATTCCACTTTTATTTCATTGTGTCAGATAGAATTCACCATACCCGAACCTTTTGATTATTTTTGTAGATATGGAGTATGTTTTCCAAGCCATCGGAATTGGATTCCTATTAAGCATAATGATTGGGCCGGTATTTTTTGTTTTGCTAGAGATTAGTATAACAAAAGGATTTAAATCCGCCATTATTTTTGATCTTGGTGTGTTGTTGAGTGATTTGTTTTATCTCGTTATTTCCTTGTTTTTTGCGTATCAATTAAAAGGGCTAGGTGATGTTAAGAACAACTTGGCACTGAGTGTGTTAGGCGGTTCTCTTTTTATTTCATTTGGGGTTTATAATTTATTTTTTAAAAAAGTAAAATTGGAGCCCATTGATATTTCTAAAGAATTAATTGATGAGCCTGAACAACAGGTTAAACCGAATAGCAAAAAAGACAACACCGTTTTAGTGCTTAAAGGATTCACACTAAATTTTTTAAATCCCGGCGTTGTAATATATTGGTTGGCCATCGTCGCAAAAGGATTCGATTTAGTCGCTAAATATGAAAGTGATATTCATATTGCTATTTATTTGGCGATTATTTTAAGCACCTTCTTTGGAATTGATGGTTTGAAAGCCTATGTTGCCAATAAGCTAAAACCTTTGGTAACGGTTACCTTGTTAAAAGCCCTAAATGTGCTCATAGGGGTTGTATTTTCCGGAACAGGAGTTTTTCTAATTCTGCGGCAGCTCATTTAAATGTAACATATCTATGCATTTTCGTTTGTTTTTTATGAATTACGTTGCGTTGGTGTTCCTTGTTTTTGTAGGTTATGCCGCTTGCGCTCAAAAGATTTTACCCGAAAACCTGGGGCCTAAAGTAAAAGTGTTTTGGGATGCTAATAACAAAAGAATTCATTCAACCGGCTGTTATTATATTGATGAGATCAACACTAACACGTCCGAAAAACATGGAAAATGGATTTTTTATGCATTGGATGGTACGGTTGAAGAAGAGCGTTATTTTTATCGAAACCGTATGCACGGTAAACAAACCACTTACTTCCCTAATAAACAAATTAAACAACAGTATTTTGCTACTTTTAATGTGCCAGATTCTACGTTTAAAGAATACAATGAACAGGGGACTTTACTCATTCAAGGCAATTATCAATTAGGCTCACCAGAGGGTTTGTGGACGTATTATTATGCGAATTCCTCGCTTTGGAAAACTGAAATTGTAAAAAATGATACCACCTATTTAGTTGATTATTTTGAGTCTGACACTCTACACACCCAGACCGTAAAGGCAGGAAACGGACAGGTAAACACCTACTACACTTACGGGGGGCTCAAAGAATCTTATACATTTAATAATGGATTAAGAGATGGCCCGTTTATAGAATTGCTCGCTTCCGGAAAGACATCGATTGAAGGGGCATTTTCTGGGGGTAAAAAACAAGGAAAATGGGTGTTTTATTTTCCCAATGGTAGCATAGAAAAACAGCAGAATTTCATTCAAGATTCCTTACACGGGTCTTATCTCGTTTATTATGAAAACGGGGTGTTACAAACCGAAGGGAATTATCAATTGGGGAAAAAAGAAGGACCCTGGATTTGGCGAAGAATGGATGGTGGTGAGGATATGAATGGATCATTTGCCTCGAATGCACAGCACGGTGTTTGGACGTATTATTATTCCTCGGGCGAACTTTCCTACACGGCAACATTTAATCATGGGTTAAAAGAAGGAGAGTGGAATTATTACTACAAGAACGGCACCCCTTTTAAAAAAGGCAACTATCAATCCGATTTGAAGCAAGGACTTTGGCAGACTTGGTATGAGGACGGCACTACATTACTTTCGGGAGCGTATAATCAGGGAAAAGAACATGGAGAATGGAAGAACTTTTGGCCAAATGGCAGGGTTAAAAACACCGCCTTTTATAGGGAAGGAAAGCTTAACGGCGCATGGTATTCGTTTAGTCCAGAAGGTAAATTACTTCTATTCGGACGCTACAAACATGCTCACAAAACAGGCAAGTGGACGGAATTCTACAATAATGGAAGGAAAAAAGAGGAGGTTTCATATAAAGTAAAAACGCTGAAAAATGCTTCTCAAGATGTGGTGGCTCTTGGATTTAAGGAAAAACAAAGCGTAGAGCATGGGGTGTATAAAGCATACTCACAAATTGATTTTGAAATTAAGGAAACAGGTAAATATCACTTGGGTAAAAAGGTTGGAACTTGGGTGAATTATTATCCGGGCGGCGTGGTGCCTGCTGTGGTTTCAACCTTTAAAAACGGGCTACTTCACGGAGCGTTTTATCAAAATGATCGGCGGGGAAATAAAATGAATGAGATTCATTATAAGAATGGCTTAAAGGATGGATTATTTATTGTTTACGGAAGCAACGGAAAGCCAATCACTCAAAAGATGTTTCGTAAAGGCCATGAATTACAGCGTGTTTCAGGACAGAACCCTTTTTCTCCTGAAAAATAATTAAGCGGATTTAAGCACGAAATCGATTTGACGTTTTCTAGGGCTTACTTCATCCACTTGTACGCTAACAACATCCCCTAAATTGAGGGTGTTCCCACTTCGTTTACCAACCACCGCATATCGATCGGGATCAAAGAAATAACGATCGGAGGTAATAGATTGGATCGAAACCATTCCTTCACAGTGATTTGTCGTTAATCTTACAAAAATGCCATATTCAGAAATCCCGGAAATAATTCCTTCAAAGGTTTCTCCGATGTGGTCAATTAACATAAGCGTTTGAAAATATTTAACCGATTCACGCTCTGCTTCAATGGCTTTTCGTTCATTTGAAGAAATTCGTTTACATATTTCTTCAAGATTAATACTGCTTTTTATACTCCCGGTTTGTGTTTTTTCAAACAGTTGACGATGTACGATTAAATCAGCATACCTCCTAATGGGTGAAGTGAAATGTGTATATTCCTTAAAAGCCAATCCAAAGTGACCTTTATTATTGGTACTGTAAACCGCCTTGGCCATAGACCTTACTACCATTCCCTGAATCAGTGAAAAGAACGGTTCATTTTCAATTTCTTCGAGTAATTTATTAAGATTCAGGGCGGCCTCTTGTATTTGGTCGATATTCAACTCCAATCCGAATTTTTCGCAAAACAAGGTTAATAAGCCTAGTTTTTCTAAATCAGGCAAATCGTGTACCCGGTAAATAGTATGATGAGTTTCTGCTTTTTCTTTTTTCGGACTTAAATAGGCCGCGATGGAACGATTTGCTAACAACATAAACTCTTCAATAAGCTGATGAGATTCTTTTGAGGTTTTCAGTACAGTTCCTGTGGGGGCCCCATTTTCGGAGAGCACAAATCGAAGCTCTTCAGATATAATGTTTAATGCTCCTTTTTTGAAGCGGCTTGCGCGAAGCGCTTTAGCGATTTTGTTGAATGTGTGCACTTCTTCGGCATATTGTTCTTCAGACCCTTCAATTATGCCTTGAACTTCTTCATAGGTGTATCGTCGATTTGAGTGAATCACCGTTTTACCGTACCAAGAAGAAACCACTTCATGGGCATCGTTGAATTCAAATACTGCAGAAAAAGCCAGTTTGTCTTCATGAGGCCTTAATGAACACAATACATTGGAAAGTTGCTCCGGCAACATGGGCATTACGCGATCCACTAAATAAACCGAATTCGAGCGCTTTAATGCCTCTTTATCTAAGGCCGAACCTTCTTGTATATAATGTCCAACATCCGCTATGTGTACTCCGATTTTAAGGTTTCCATTTTCCAAACGCTCAATAGAAAGCGCATCGTCAAAATCCTTGGCATCAACCGGGTCAATGGTAAAGGTGGTAATGGATCTAAGATCTAGTCGTTTTGCTATTTCTTGAGCAGTAATTTCTGTAGAAATTAAACTTGCTTCTCGTAAAACTTCCTCCGGAAAAAAGGGATCAAACCCTTGATTAATTAAAATCGAGATCATTTCAGCATCGTTCGTTCCCGCATAACCCAGTAGCGCAACCACCTCCCCATATGGCATTTTTCGTTGTTCGGGCCATACGGTAATTTTTACTACAGTCCGCATGCCTTGTTGAGCCCCATTTAACTTGCTTTCTGGGATTTCAACCGGAACCCCGAATTTTGCCGAATCTGGATATAAAATGGCTTTTTGGTTACGGATCTTAATCGTACCAACTAATTGCATTCGAGCACGCTCCAGTACGTTTAAAATTAATCCTTCGCGCTTCCCGTTTCGGTCTTTAATTATTGTGATTTGCACCCGGTCTCCGTCCATGGCAATCCCTTTGTTTTCCTCGCGAATCATCACATCATTCGACGAGCCGTCTATTCGAACAAAACCAAATCCTTTGGCATTCATTTCAAGCACACCTTCTTCAGGCGTTTGAATGGGCAATGTAAAACTGTGGTGATTGAGTTGGTTTAATTGTCGTTTTTCAACCAAGGCCATTAAGGCATCAAAAACATGTTGCCGTTCATTGGGTGTTTTAGCGGACAATAAATAACAAAGTTGTTTATGGGTGAGTGTCGCACCTTGATTTTTCGCGAATACATTTAGCACAAGGTTTCTGTAACCGCCGCTTGATTGTTTTTCAGGTTTATTGTGGGGCGCACCTCGGTGCTTTTTTTTAGCCATTATAAGGCCAGTTAATGGCGAATAATTATTTTTCTTGTGAACGGTTTGGTTGATTGTCCCTCAAATGAAATGAAATAAACGCCGCTTTTAAATTCAGAGGTATTGATTTTTTTCGATGAACTCACCTGGTCACGAATGATTGTGGAACCCATCGCATCCAAAATTTTGAACTGAAAAGATTCTCCACCACTCACGGAAATGTTAATATAATCATCCGCGGGATTTGGCACTAAGGTAACACTTACAGGATCTTTAAGTGGTTTAACATCGGCTACATAGTCTACAATTACGTCCACTGAGTCAAGATAAGTTGTACCCGAAGTACTTGTAATATAATATCTATAATGTCCTGTTCCTGAAATTCCGTCCGCAGGGTTAAAATCCGGCTTCATTTTCCCATACTCACCGGGTAACAAATCAAAAAGAACCGCTGCCCCACCGGGAGAAGTCCATGGGGAGGTGTTCATTTGGGTACTTGAATAACACGACCCTCCAAAGGGGTCTGTAGCGTGTCCCCAACACAATCCGTCAGTCCAGCCTCCAGGCACTGAAATATGGGATCGGGTAATTCTCCATTTTTGGGTATTGGCGGTATTGTTGTAAACATCAAACGTTACGTCAAATGCAGCAGCAGAGGGCGCCGCGACTTGGTATGGTCCTGCGCCAGACGAAAGATCGGTAGTTTGTCCGTCAAGATAAATCACAATATTATCCTGAGCAACGGAATAAAAACCGATTAAAATCGACGCAACAAAAGGGAGAATAATTTTAGTCATATAAAGTATTTCAATCTTTTCAAAGTTAATAAAAATACGATGGTTTCCAAATGGATAACATGTAAATATGCATTTTTCATGTAAATTTGAAATGGCAAAGTATTTGCTAGGCACACGAAAATTTAACAACATGAAACATTTATTAATTGCATTTTTAATCGGGGTCCCTTATCTTGCTAAAACGCAACTTATCAATTCAGATTCTTTAGACTTAAAAAAAGTTCCATCCGTTTTATTGAAGGATATCAATGGAAAAGAGGTCAATACCGCCGCTTTTGGCTTTGGTGGCCCTGTGGTAATTAGTTTTTGGGCCACATGGTGTGCCCCGTGCAAAAAAGAACTTATGGCGATACATGACCTATATGAAGAGTGGCAAACAGAAACGGGGGTAACCTTAGTGGCGGTGTCCATTGATGACGAAAAAACAAAACGCGATGTGATAACCTATGTGAATGGAAAAGCGTGGGATTACACCGTTTTATTGGACCCTAATGGCGATTTCAAACGAAGCATGGGGGTTAATAATGTCCCTCATACCTTTCTATTAGATAAAAATGGAAACATTGTATACACCCACAATAATTATGCGCCGGGGGATGAAGAAAAATTATATGAAGAAATTAAGAAACTTACCATTGAATAAGGGGCTATTTTTACTTTTTAGCGGCCTTTTCAGTACGTTTATTTGGTCCCAAGGAAATTTTACAGGAAATATTGAATCAACGTTTCAATATTTAAATGACGACCCGGTTATTAATGCCATTCAGCCCCCGTCTAAGGGCTTGGTTAATTCGTACATGAATGTTTTTTATACCAATGCTGGTTTTAAAGCAGGAATGCGCTTAGAAAGTTATTTACCAAGAATTCAAGGATATCCAAATCGTTTTGATGGCACCGGAATAGGAATGAGGTATGTCGGTTATTCCAATTCGAAAGTAGATGTAACCCTTGGGCATTTTTATGAGCAGTTTGGAAATGGCCTAGCGCTTAGAGCCTATGAGGACCGTGCGTTAGGTTATGATAATGTGTTAGACGGTGCTCGGATTATTTTCAAGCCGTTTAAAGGTATTCAATTTAAGGGTGTATATGGACAACAACGACTTTCGTTTGAGGCTGGTCGGGTTGTTAATTCAGAAGGAATTGTGCGAGGGTTAGATGCAGACATCCATTTAAATGAAACATTTACTAAACTCAGTGCTTTTCCATTAGATGTAATTTTAGGAGGTAGCTTTGTCAGTAAATACCAAATAGATGACGATGATCAATTGATTTTACCAGAGAATGTTGGTGCCTACGGTGGACGCATGAAATTGCAATACAAGAACTTTCGGCTAGATGGAGAGTATATTCAGAAAGAACAAGACCCCTCCATAGATAACGGTAAAATTTACAATTATGGCCATGCAGCCGTGGTGAATTTTGGATATTCGAAAAAAGGCATTGGTTTTAGTCTATCTGCAAAGTCGGTCGACAACATGAGCTATCGATCTGACCGCAATAAAGAGCTTCAGGATGTATTCATTAATTATCTTCCAGCCCTCAATAAAACGCACACCTATAATTTGGTGGCTACCTTATACCCATACGCAACTCAACCCCTCGGAGAAGTAGCGTACCAAGCAGATTTTTTATATACCATTAAGAAAGGCTCCAAATTGGGAGGAAAATACGGGACTACGCTTGGCGTTAATGCTTCCACAACGTATAGACCAGTGCAGCATACCAGTGGAATTAATCAGTTTGATTCTAGCCGCGTGACATATGAAACGCACCTATTTGACAAAAGCGATAGCTTATACTGGAGAGACATTAATGTAAATATCACACGGAGAATTAACAAGAAACTTCTCCTACTTATTTCCTATTTTAATATTACCATTAATAATGATATCGCCAAAGTTTCTAACGACGCAACGGGAATTATTTCGTCTCATATTGGTGTAATTGAAGCGTCCTACAAAATCAATTCAAAACATAACATTCGAGCAGAGTTTCAAGGTATGTTTGTCAATAAGAAAGCGGATGGAACCATTAATGACAAGGGAAATTGGGCTACAGCATTGATTGAATATACCGTTTCTCCAAGTTATTTTGTGAGCTTTATTAATCAATATAATTATGGTAATCCAGACGCTAACAAGCGTGTAAATTATCCGAATATAACCGCAGGTTACATTCATGAATCTACTCGAATTATGCTTTCCTATGGGCGTCAACGCGCCGGATTATTCTGTGTAGGAGGTGTTTGTCGGTTTGTGCCAGCAAATAATGGTCTTACCTTAAGTTTCACTCAAAGTTTTTAATCCATGAATCGATTGTTATGGTATTTTTTGGCGTTACTAATCGTCAGCTCGAGTTGTGATCATGTTACCAATCCATATCCGCAAGGATCAACCAATGGTTTAGACACCACCCTTTATCCGGGTAATTGGTCGGATTATTTAGCCAACGAATGGCCACAATTTTCACAAAACACGAATGTGAATAGAAATATCTTGTTAGAGGATTTTACAGGGCACAAGTGTATATATTGTCCTGCAGCGGCGGACCTTGCCCATGCCTTATATGAATCAAATCCGGGCCGTGTATTCCCACTTTCGATTCATGCAGGACCAACAGGTATTGGTGATTTTCAAACGGTGACCCTTCCAGAATATCCCTTGGATTTCACCACATCGGATGGCTTGGCAATCGCACAATATTTTGGGATTAATGATGGCGGGTTTGTAGGAAACCCCCGCGGTACGGTATCAAGAATAAATAACGGGGGTGTAATTTTTCAAAGTCCAGGAGCATGGACCGGTATGGTTTCTAATGTGCTTGCTCAAAACGATTTAAAGGTTAACATTCAATCGGCCCTGAACTATTATCCAAGCACGAAAGGTGCATTTTTGCACGTAGAAGTTGATAAAGTAGATCAAACCGTATCTTCAGACCTAGGGATTGTTGCTTGTCTAGTAGAGGACTCCTTAGTGGGCGATCAAAAAATGAGTGATAATTCCCATAATTCATCGTACATCCATCGGGATATACACAGGGGTAATTTAAATAATACGCCCTTTGGCCGTACGCTTATTAGTACGGACTTAATCGGGGATAAGTATTATGTGAATTATAGTTTCGTTGTTCCAAATCAACTGGATGGAACTTACAATGCATCTAACATGCATGTCTTGGTTTACGTTTATGATAAAACCACATGGGAAATTTATCAGGTTATAAAACAAGTTATTGAATAAAAAAAAGGCCGCATTTGCGGCCTTTTAAATGTGGTATCAGAACCTTAGTTCTTAATAAAACGAATGGTTTCTTTACCCAATGAACCTAGCGTGTTCACGAAGTAAATTCCGGCGTTTAATGATGATACATCAAGGGACGTCTGTGTTTGACCCGATACATTTTTAGTCAAAATTACTTGTCCACTTAAGGTTGTAATGGTAAGTTCATCTGCAACAATTCCTTTGATGGAAACTTGTCCGTTTGAAGGATTAGGATAAATGGACAAGGGCTCTACTACAGAAGTAATCAATCCCGCATTACCAACAATAATTTTGTATCCCTCAAAAGAAACGCTTTGAGTTACTGGAGTTGGAGGTAAACCGGGGATTAAGGTAACCAATACCGTGGCATCCACCTCAATCGTAATAGGATATGTTCCTGTAGTTGCTGTTGTACCCCAAATATTTGCGCACCCATTTGCCCCACCTGCATAGGTACAGTTCGCGATGTTGCAGGCATAGTTATATCCACTCGGTAATCCGAGGACACCAGTAACTGTAAATCCTTGAATAGGTGAACCAACAAATTGACCAGAAGCATCTAATTCTGCAGTAACGGTAGCAGGAACTTTAAAGTTTAAATCCGTAGAATAAGCTACATTCGCCGCTGCAGGAGGGAAATTCTGCGTGGTGTCAGGCCATACCCCGTAGGTAGAATCCACAAAATTTGCCCCAGGGGTACAAGATTGTGCGTCAACGGACAATGCGATAAGCCCAATTGAAGCAAAAGAAAGTAATAGTTTTTTCATAGTTGAACGTTTAAGAATTTAATCAAAGATAACAAAAAGACATGGAATTAAAAATCAGTACCTTTGACCATGCGCTTTTATACTCAGGCTGAACGAAAATCTTTGCGTATACTCGATGAGGTGCTTGAATTTGAGCAGATTCAAACTGATCAAACGGAACTGTTTAATGCATGGATTGAGTCAAACCGGACCTTACTTTCCTTTTTTCAAGGAAAAGAATTAACCCGATTCAACGATTCAACCCAGCTCTTGAAACATGCAATGTTGTCTGATTTTAAAAGTTACACGAATCATTTTATTCCTGCATTTGAAGCACGTGAAGACGATTTTTGGGGAAGCTTATCGGATTACATGAGTTATTTTTGTGTCATAGATTCCAATGGAATTAAAGCCACAATGTCGGTTGTTTCCGTTCAAGTTACGCACCAAAACGAAGAAGAACTCCGGTTAACCGTATCGTCAAACGATTCATTCAACCAAGTATTACATGCTTTTTTTAGTGCAGAAAAAATCATGGCTTATCAAGCTTTTCCAAAAGAGTGGGAGGTTTTGCGGATCCAAATGTTTGAACAATCCTTGA
>JBJTWL010000094.1:0-11940 GCA_046081745.1 Flavobacteriales bacterium
CAAGAATTATTCAAATCCTATCGCTTATTAAACTTCATGGATGAATCGTCCACGGTTCTTGATGTATTTACGGCATTCAACGGCGATATCCCACCTTCAGGAACGGGAGAATGCGCATTGCCGAAACTGCTTCATTTTGCCGCCTTGAACCAGTTAAAGCCCATCTGTTTTACTGAATTCTGGTGGGGTGTTTCTCCTTTAGGCGAAATTCGTAAACATGGGCATTTTTATCCTTCCTGCCGCGCGAAGTGTGAGCCAATTTTAAGTTTTATGCTTCAAGGAATTTCGGTTGCAAAAAATCCAATACTTTCCATTGTAAACACATCCCCATTACCTATTTTATATGAAGATGATTTTTTGGTGGTCATTGATAAACCAAGCGGCCTCTTGTCCGTTCCCGGAAGAAGTGACCTCGATTCAGCGGAAGACCGATTAGCGCTCAGGGAAGGAAAGAGGGCTTACATCAAAGCGATTCATCGGCTCGACATGGGAACTTCAGGCATCTTAATGTTTGCAAAATCCCCAAAAATATTGGCTGCCATGCAAGCACAATTTGCAAAAAACCGGGTAACAAAAACGTACGAAGCTTTATTAGATGGAATTCCAAATGAATTAAAAGGTGTCATTACACTTCCCCTTCGCCTCAATTTAGACCATCGTCCACACCAAATGGTATGCTTTGAACACGGAAAGAAAACACACACGGAATTCAACGTTTTGGAAGTTAATGGCAATATATCGCGCATTGAATTTTACCCAAAAACCGGCCGCACCCATCAACTAAGGATGCATGCAGCTCACCCCCTTGGTTTGAATTGCCCAATTCTCGGAGACGAGTTATATGGTACTCAGTTAGATCGCTTAAATTTACATGCCAAATCACTGAGGTATTGGCATCCAGTAAACAAACAATTCTTATCCCTTACCTGCACTACTCCATTTTGAGTTGAACTTATGAACGAAATTGAACGATACATAGCATCGACCCAAGAGACATTAAATGTGGATGCCTTTAAGCAACTAAACACCTTGTATAAGCACCTTCAATTAACGATTCCAAACGCCACAGAATGCATCAGTTACGGCATGCCTTGTTTTATAGTTAATAATAAACCCGTTGTTTATTTCGCAGGTTATAAAAGACATATTGGATTCTATCCAACCGCTAAGCCCATCGAATATTTCAAAGAACAATTGGTAGACTACAAGACTTCCAAAGGGGCAGTACAATTCAACCTGGTTGACCCTTTACCATGGTCATTAATTGATCGAATTATCGCGTATAATTTGCGTCAATCAAATGAATCCCTATAAAATACAATCCACTAAAAAAACTTAGGCTACTTATTGATAAGGCAATTTCTCTTTTTAACTATCTTTGTCGTCATTATCAAGGAGCAAATATGGCAAATACCTCAGACATTCGAAACGGATTGTGCATCAAGCACAACGAAAAACTATTTCAAATCATTGAATTTCAACACGTTAAACCAGGAAAGGGACCTGCATTCGTTCGCACCAAAATGCGACAAATAGAATCCGGGAAAGTATTGGACCATACCTTCTCTGCTGGGCATAAAATTGAGCCTGTTCGTATTGAGAATCGAGAATATCAGTATTTATATCAAGAAGGTTCTGAATTTGTATTCATGAATAATGAAACGTTTGAACAAATCAATATTCCGGCTAAAATGGTTGAAAAACCATTATTTCTCCAAGAGGGAATGATCGTAAACATTTTGTTTCATGCGGAGGAAGAAATGCCGTTGGTGGTTGATTTACCAATGTATATCATTTCTGAAGTGACGTATACAGAGCCTGGTGTAAAAGGAGATACCGCAACAAATTCAATGAAGCCTGCTACCATTGCAACAGGTGCTGAGGTTCGTGTTCCGTTGTTTATAGACAATGGTGAAACCATCAAAATTGACACAAGAACAGGCGTTTATGTAGAACGCGTTAAAGGATAAGCATGAAAAACACCGCCCTACTTCAAAAACATTTGGATGCGAATGCTAAAATGGTGCCGTTCGCAGGATATAACATGCCCGTTCAATACGAGGGTGTAAATGTTGAACACGAAACCGTTCGGACAGGAGTTGGCGTATTCGATGTGTCCCACATGGGAGAATTTTTTCTACGTGGCCCTAAAGCCCTGGATTTAATTCAACGCGTAACAACCAATGATGCGTCCGTGCTGTTTGATGGTAAAGCGCAATACAGTTGTATGCCTAACGGAAAAGGTGGTATTGTAGACGACCTTATCATTTATAGAATTAGCCAAGAAGAATACTTACTCGTTGTGAATGCCTCCAATATTGAAAAAGATTGGAATTGGATTTCTTCGTACAATACCGAAGGTGTTGAAATGGAAAATGCCTCTGATGCTTATTCGCTGTTGGCGATTCAAGGACCGAAAGCGGCTGAAGCCATGCAATCCTTAACCGAGGTAAACTTATCCGAAATGGGATATTATACCTTCCAAAAAGGCATGTTTGCCGGTCAAGCGAACATCTTCATTTCCGCTACAGGTTATACGGGTTCGGGAGGTTTTGAAATATATGTACCGAACGAGGTCGCGAGTGCGGTTTGGGATGCCGTATTTGACGCAGGAAAAGCATACGGAATTAAACCCATCGGACTTGCAGCAAGAGATACCCTTCGATTGGAAATGGGATTCTGTTTGTATGGAAATGACATTGATGACACCACATCTCCCATTGAAGCCGGTCTTGGCTGGATAACCAAATTCACGAAAGATTTCGTGGACGCAGAGACACTTAAATCGCAAAAAGAACAAGGAGTTACACGTAAACTGGTTGCGTTTGAGTTAATTGATCGCGGTATCCCTCGTCACGATTATCAAATTCTTGATGCTTCGAACCAGGTGATTGGCAAAGTAACTTCAGGAACCATGTCTCCTTCCATGAAAAAAGCGATTGGCCTAGGGTATGTTGATATTGCTCATGCGAGTTTGGATGCTGAAATTTATATTGAAATTCGAGAAAAAGGCGTAATGGCCAAAGTTGTTAAGCTCCCTTTTTACAAAAAATAGTTCATTGCATACGAAAGTTCATTAAGCAGCGTTTTCCACGCTGCTTTTTTTATGCGTATACCACAACTTCCTACTTCTGATCAACCCCGTAATAAATTGAATCTGCAAGGTGTTCGAAGCCTAACTGATTCTGAACTCATAGCACTACTCCTAGGCAAAGGTTCCCAACACCAAAATGCAAAAGAACTCGCGGAAGGACTTTTAGTTTATTTCAAAAATGACTTAAGTAGGCTTTTTAGTTCCACCCAGCATAACCTTACTCGTTTTCAAGGCATTGGTCCTGTAAAGGCTTCTACCCTGTTGGCTGCTTTTGAATTAGGGAGGCGCTTTGCGGTACACAATCCCAAACAAGGAAAAATCATTCGAAATTCTCGAGATGTATATCGATTTGCTAAACAGACCTTTTCTATGCTCGCTCACGAAGAGTTTTTAATCCTTTTACTCAATAACAACAATGAAATATTGCACGCTCACCGGCTTTCACGCGGTGGAATGACCGGAACCGTTGCAGATGGAAGAATTTTATTTAAACTTGCCTTTGAACATAAGTCTACCGCAATTATTCTTTGTCACAATCATCCAAGTGGAAACCCCAAGCCAAGCGAACAAGATGTTCTCCTGACTAAGAACTATCAAAAATTCGGCAAATTCATTGATTTACCCATTCTAGACCACATCATTTACAGCGATTATGGTTACTTTAGCTTCGCCGACGAAGGCTTATTAGATCAGGAATGAAAATCGTTACCATCATAGGGGCTCGTCCACAAATTATTAAAGCAGCGGCAATTAGTCGGGCTATTCACACGCATTTTAAACACCAAATTACTGAAGTAATTGTACATACCGGGCAACATTATGATGAAAATATGTCCGCCATTTTCTTTACTGAAATGAGCATTCCGAAAGCAAATTACAACTTGTCGGTGGGCAGCGGTAACCATGGAGCCCAAACCGCAAAAATGATCGAAGGAATTGAAGCAATTTTAATTTCAGAAAAACCTGAGGCTCTTTTAGTTTATGGCGATACCAACTCAACGCTGGCAGGCGCCCTTGCCGCAGCTAAAATTCATATTCCTGTGGTTCACATTGAAGCTGGATTAAGGTCTTACAACAAATCAATGCCTGAAGAAATCAACAGAATCACCTGTGATCATTGTTCAACGCTACTTTTCTCACCTACCCATCAAGGCATAGAGAATTTAAAAAAGGAAGGATTTTCAATGGAAATTCATCCAAAAGCACACGTAGATCGTCCCCTGGTATTTAAGACGGGGGATATTATGTACGATAACAGCATGTACTTTTCACGTATAGCGAATGAAAACAACCGTTTGATTGCAGCGCTTAATCTAACCTCCAACGCATTTATCCTGTGTACGATTCACCGTGATTCGAATACCGACCACCCCGAACATTTGAATCAAATTATTCGGGGCATCTTAGCAATTCAACGGATTTCATCCCAAGCCATTGTATTGCCCTTGCATCCGCGAACGCGTAAAAAAATGACGGAGTTATTGGAAGAAGACGTAGCCGGTGAATTAAATAGTAACAAGAACATACACGTGATTGACCCCGCTGGTTTTTTAGATATGATCTCACTGGAAAGCAATTGCAGCCTTGTCATTACAGACAGCGGTGGCGTACAAAAAGAAGCTTTTTTCTTTAAAAAACCGTGTATTATTCTCCGAGAACAGACCGAATGGGTAGAAATCGTAGCAAATGGCAATGCGATGTTAGTTGGTTCAAACGAAGAAAAACTGGTCGAGGCATATCATCAGTTAACCCGAAAGAACGACTACACCTACCCCCCATTTTTTGGAGACGGACATGCTTCGGAGGAAATATGTAGGTTGATGATTGAATACCTATGACGCTAATCTTTACGGAAAAAATAACCAACAGGCTAAGTTACACCTTAGATTTTATCTTCAAAGCACGGGGATTAAGCTATGAACTGACCACGGATGCAGCGCGATTCAGCACCAGCGGCTCCACAAAATTCAATTATTCCAATCGGTCCTTTGAAGGAATTCCTACCGTAACGCCATGCAGCTTATTGTTTGATGAAGGGATACAACCCCTTGTGTTGGATAAGGTTCCATTTTTGGATCTTGAAATCATGTCGTTTAATCAAATTCCTGACCTTTTGGCTTCGATTTTCTTTGTTTTATCTCGTTATGAAGAATATTGGATAACTGAACGAGACGCGCACGACCGATTTCCCGCAGCATGCAGTATGCAATCGGTATACGGATGGTTACATGAACCCATTTGTGACCGTTGGGCCCTTAGCCTGTTATCATTAATCGGATTCCCTTTGGCTCCTCGCTCTGAATTCAAAATCCAACCAACCTTCGACATTGATTCGACCTATGCGTATAAAGAAAAAGGACTTTTACGCAACACAGCGGGAATAATCCGCGATGTATCGAAAGGAAGGATAGCGAACGTCAGAGAGCGAATTCAGGTATTGAACAATACGCGAAAAGACCCCTTTGACACCTTTGACTACATAAAAGGACTTATGGCAGAATTTCCAGAAACGCGCTGCTTTTGGTTAATGGCTGATTATGGACCCTACAATAAAAACCTAGCATTCAACAACACTAAACAGCGGGATATCATACAGGAAATCGCTCAATATGGTGAAATCGGAATTCATCCAGGGTATGATTCTTATACCCGTTCGAACACCCTTGCAAATGAAATCAGTCGCTTATCGGCGGTACTCGGGACACCGGTAAAATCGAGCAGACAACATTTCCTAAGGCTTCGAATTCCTGAGACGTATTCGTTATTGGTTGAACAGCAAATTACCTCGGATTATTCAATGGGATATGCTGAAACAAGGGGTTTCCGAATGGGGACAGCACGCAAAACGGCTTGGTTTAATCTGAAATCCAATCAAATAACAAGCTTGATGATTCAACCATTTTGTTACATGGATGGCACCTTGAACGAATATTTAAAACTTTCCCCAGAACAAGCCATAGAGGAGGTACGGACACTCAAAGCGATGGTCAGCGAATACGGCGGCACCTTTAGTTTTATTTGGCACAACGAAACCCTTGGTTTTCAAGACCACTGGTCCGGCTGGGCCCCGGTGTTTGAGGAGAGTATTTCCTACTCATAAAACTTCACCTGTACACCTGCCTTGAACCAACGTCCCGGCATTTGCACATACCCTGCTTCGATGTAATCGGTATTAAAGAGGTTGTTTCCCTCTATAAACACAGAAAAATTACGTGTCGGGTTAATCATTAATTTTGCATCCACCAAGGAATAAGCACTACCATCCACTCTGTCCACCCCGCGGTATGCCACGGTGGCGTATACCCAATGGGTTAAATTCATGGTTAGCTTGGCAATCAATTGATTTCGCAACCCAGTAAACGCATACCTAGATTCCGTATTTTGAACGATATCGATAAACTGATGCGAAGCATCGATATAGTTATACCCGAGTGATAATTCACGAATAATAATACTTCCAGTCCCATTCCAACGATAGTTTATGTTGCTTTCAAATCCGGTAAATATGACATTCGACAAATTCACGGGAGTCCAAGGATTCGGTGCAATCATTGTACTTCTAACCCAATCTATCATATTTGTGGTGTTTCGTCGATATACTGCAGCCTCTATGCTCAATTTCGATTTATATAAATCTGACTTTATTTCCCCCGTATAACCCCAAGCCATATTCCAAGCTATGCCAAGTTCTGCATTCGTAGCATATTCAGGCTGTAAATCGGGATTCCCCACGTTAGCATAATCTTGATAAAATAAATCCGTGTAGGTTGGCGCACGGTAGCTCTGACCAATATTCGCATAAACTTTGATTGGAATAATTCTACGATCTGCAACAGGATGGAAGGCACATTCAAACCCAGGTAAAATCCGCTGATGCACTTGATTATTCATAGATAACTTAAAATAATGGGCATTGGCAATTAGAATGAGTTTTTCGTTAAATAAGGAAACCTTATGATCCAAGAACCCAGAAATATAGGTACGTTCACGTGACCCAAGGTTCGAACTTTCTAACGACTCTGCACGATATTCAGCGCCCGCTCCAGAGACACCCCATGTCGATTTATATTGTGCTGTTTCTTCCAAGGTCAACACCTCCGACCAATGTTTATTGGTATAAAAGGAAGGATCGAAGCGTTTCAACCTAAATTCATCCCGATGTGTTCTTAGAGAGGCTTTCGTTAAGAGGCTTAACTTGGTCATCTTTAATTGATGAGAAACACCCGTAATTGCCATCTGAGTAGCCTCCCATTGATCCGGAAAGAAATTGGTATAATATCCATTGGCACCAAAAGCACGGTCGGTATATCCCGCAATGGCTTTTATCTCATGTACCTTTCCAAGGGGCAATACGGCATCATAAAAAAACTGTTGATTTAGAAAATCTGAATTATACCAATATCCATTGCTTTTATCTATTCCAGCAGAGAAAGACTGTCTCAGCGATTTTACGGGGGCATTTACGGTAAATTGCGTTCCAATACCGCCAAAACTAGCCCCAAATCCTTGGGCATTTATTCCATGTTTTGCATTCGGTGAGGTCACAAAATTAACCGCTCCTGTCATGGCATTCTGACCGAAAACACGAGTTCCAGAGCCCTTGAAAACTTCAATACTAGAAACATTCGTTAAGAGCACTGGAAGATTCAGCGCGTGATGTCCGGTTTGCGGATCCACTAATTTAAAGCCATTAATGAGTATTAAATTCTGATCGAATCCCCCACCGCGGATGCTTAAATCACCTTGAATCCCCTGAACCCCTCGTTGCCGAAGATCTAACCCAGGAACATAGGATAAGGCTTCATTAACCGAACGAATTGGTAAATCTCGATTCCGAACGATATCAATTAATTGAATACTTGACGTACGATCATCATACTTACTTGGCAATCCTTTTCCACTGACCATTACAAAGTCTTTTATCAATACAACAGAATCTGGAATATTAATGTATTGCCCACGATTTCCTGGAGTTTGAGCATAAAGATTCACTATAAACATGAAGGCGATAAAGCACATGGTATTTTTCATCGATGCATTAATTTAAGGGTTCCTATTTCAGTATTATATGTAAAGGGGATTTCATGTTTTCCGGGAAGTAAATGAGAAAAATTCGAACTAAAATGTACTCCAGAAACGGAGGAAAACAACCATACATTAGCCATGAAATCCTCATTTTCAATCACTACTACCCCGCTATGATTCAACGTATCTACGTTTTTGATATTCAATGTGTAAGAAACCACACGATTCTGTTTTATTTTCCCCACAAGAAATATGCGTTGACCCTCGTCCGGTAAATCTACTTTAATAAGGCGGGGAGAATCTTCAATGCCTTGCTCATACAACACCTTATGATTGAAGTTATCCAATGAAACATTTTGAATATCTGTACTTAACATCTTAACACCTTTTTTCTCAATTGAAAAAACAGAGGTGGTAATTTTCGCATCTTTTACTGCCGTGTTATTAACAAGCAAACAAATCCGTTCTTTATCTTGGACAACTTGTTTTACAGCAGTTAACCCTTCGTACAAATCCTTAACCCCATAATGCAAGGCTTTCCACTGGCTATAAAAATCTATGCTCGACCAAGTTGGACCTGGCCAACAGTCGTTCAGTTGCCAATACAAGGTACCCATACATCTCGGGGCATCAAGTAAGTGTCCGCCAATAGCGGAAGTTACGGCATGTGATTGCGTAAGCTGAGAAAAATATACGAATTCCTCAAAACTCTTTGGCTTGCCATACAACTGTTGTGCATGCTTTAAAATCATTCCATTTCCCACATAGCTTTTTTGATGATGCTTCATTACCGATGATTTCAAATCCCAATCCTTGTTCGAACTAAACCCCTGTAACGTTGAAAATTCCGGAAAACTTTGAAAACCAAACTCCGCATTAAAACGACCAATTTTAGTGGAAAAATTGGACATCGGATCTGTTCCGTGCCAGACGCCCCAATAATGTTGGGTCCCGTGGTTATAAAATTCCTCTTTACCCCAATTGCTTAAGGGCGAGGTATGAACATACGGTACGTTCGAATAGATTGACAAGGTGTTGGGAATTAATTTTTTAAACACGTCGTTATACGCTATTTCAATCACGTTTTGATCGTTTTTATTAAGCAAATACTGAACTTGGAATCCCCAATTCTTCCAAGCCACATCAACCTCATTATTCCCATTGATATAAACCACCGAAGGATGCTTAACAAGCCGGGGTAATTGATAATCCAACTCTCTTTTTACATTGGTTAAAAAAAGAGAATCGCCTGGATACATGGCACAGGCAAACATGGCGTCGTGCCATACCAAGAGACCTATACGATCACATTCGTTCAAGAAATCCTCTGTGGCATAGTCCCCTCCTCCCCAAATACGCACCATATTAAAGTTACTGTTCACCATCAGCCTCACCCACTCTTGCCATTCCTTTGTTGATGTTTGTCCGCCAAACATGGAAGGAGGAATCATATCTGCCCCTTTCATGAACATTGGTTTCCCGTTTATTTCAAAAGAAAACGATGTCCCATATTGATCCACGTCCTGAATCAATTTTACCGTGCGAACACCAAAAGTATACGAAAATTGCTGAATTTCTTGTCCATACGCATCGGTTAAAACCAAGGTGTCATAATACATGTTTTGTTCTCCTGACCCGTTTGGCCACCACAACACTGGGTTGGGTATTTCAAAGGAAATTTGCTGAAGCTGACTTGAATCAATCAATGTGGAGAACCCAAACTTTCGCGAACGAATACTGCATCCTTTTGGGATATTATCATTGACTACAAGCAATTGCATGTGAGCTGCATGTTCCAGAGCGATGGTATTCAGAACTACAGACTTAATGGGATTATTTTCTTTAACCTTTACACAAACGGCATAAGGAAATCCCAGGGTGTTTAGTCGCGGTGCCCAGTCCCACCCAAACTGATATTGTGGCTTTCGTGTCAAGGGTGCCGCTTTAATTTTAGCATTGTCGTTAGGCGCCGGATAGTGAAACGCTTGATGCTCGTAGGTCGTTTTGTGATATAACACAGGCGGTGTAAAGACTGCTTCAATTTCGTTGTATCCAAGCGTTAATTGGTCTCGTACTTCTACCTGATACGGGTGAAAGTAATTTTCAGCTTCGAGAATTTTTTGCTTGTTTACGAAAATGGAGGCATAGGTATCAATGCAGGGAAAATCCAATTCAACTTGGGCTGCATTGAATAAGGCTTCCGTGAGAAAAAAACGGCTTCGCAAACGCCATTCGTGTTCCTCAATCCATTGGTATAACTTCTCATTTTCCCCATAAAATGGATCCGGTAAAATCCCCTGTTCGTACAAGGCCTCTTGCACGCTGCCCCGCTCCCCAAGCGGTAACCATTGCTTTGTAACAGGGTGCTGAATTTCCCAGGCAAGAACCAGTGACTTCTGGGAACGTGCGTTAATTGCGATAAAACAAAGAAATAAAAGGACCCCTTTTCTTACCATTTACGGTCATATTCAGTATCTACCATTTCATCTCTTGTTTTCGTTTTCATGGCAAAATTAAAGCCATTATATACTGAAAACCCACCCACGTTTCCTTTATTGTCGATGGCAATAAATCCACATTGCAAACCAGTCAAGTCTTTGTTTTTACGAATGATGCGCATGACCACTTCGCGACAAGCTTCAGATGGTTTCATTCCATTACGCATGAGTTCAACTACAATAGCACTTCCTGCAACGCGAATGATGGCTTCTCCTAATCCGGTTGCTGTAGCAGCACCTACCTCATTGTCTACAAAGAGTCCCGCCCCAATGATTGGAGAATCACCTAACCTGCCTGGCATTTTATAAGCCCAACCGCTTGTGGTACACGTGCCTCCGAAATTACCGTTCGCATCCCGGGCAATTAACCCAATGGTATCATGATTTTCGTGGTTGATTTTTGGTCGTTTGAACAAGTCTTTATTCTCTTTTTTCCATGCGAGGTAATCTTTTTTCACCTCAGGTATTGGTGTTTTGATGGTTTCAAATCCATGGTCTAAGGCAAACTGTTTAGCTCCAGCGCCTACCAACATCGCATGCGGAGTTTTATCCATTACCGCCTTAGCAACCGCTGCCGGATGGGCGATACCTTCTAAAAACCCAACTGAACCACTTCGTCCATCCCCATCCATTACACAGGCATCCAAGGTAACATGTCCTGTGCGATCAGGTCGGCCGCCCACACCCACACTTCGATTCGTAATGTCCGACTCGGTATGCATGGCACCAGCCACCGTGGCATCCAATGCGCTCCCACCCTGCTCAAGGATTTTCCATGCTGCTCGGTTGGCTTCCAGTCCGTGTATCCATGTTGAAATAATCAGCGGACCTTCTACACGTTCTTCAAACATATAACTAGGAAGCATTGCCCCTTTTACGGGTTCAATCATACCCGCGGCTACCAATAAAGATCCGGCTTGAATAAATTTCCTACGGTTCATAACTTAACGTTTTTTCTTTCTTTGTTCTGCGCCCAGCCAATCCTGAAAGACCTTCGCGTTTCGTAGGTGCTCTGCGCCACTTACCGCAAAATTGTGTCGACCGGAATAATCAGGTTTAGCGCACATATATAAGTAATTTACTTTGGGGGCATTTAACACAGCATCCAATACCGCAGTTGAAGGCAAATTAATAGGTCCTGGGGGTAAACCTTTCACGAGGTAAGTATTATAAGGACACACAATGTTTCTGTGTTTTGCTAACAAGCGTTGTACCCCATCCAATTTATCGCCCCAACAAAACTTAAAGGTTGGATCAGATTGAAGCTTCATACCGGTTCGAACGCGATTCAAATACAAGCCAGCAATGGTAGGCCATTCATCA
>JBJTWL010000095.1:0-9225 GCA_046081745.1 Flavobacteriales bacterium
TCAATTACAGTTAATCGAAATGAGATTTTTCGAGAAAAGATCGTTCAGAGAAATGGGTGAAATCCTGGAATTAACGGAAAATAATGCCAAAGTAAAAACCTTTAGAGCGTTAATTAAACTAAAAGAGCTTTATTCAAAACACAATAATCAAAAATAAAACGGTATGATTAAACTTCTAGTTGACAGACAGTTGCCATCAAGCGAAGCCATTGCAAATCGAAGAAATTTCAATGAGATTCTTGATGCATTACCGAAGAAAAAAACAATCAATAGCCCCTGGTTTTATGGGGCTATTGGTTTTTCTACGGTTTTTTTATTAATTCTTTTAAACATTTTTTTATAAAGAAACAGTTACTTTTACTATATTAGCATTATGATTAGAATTTGTAGCAAATTCATAATGCTTCTAGGCATTTTCGTTGGCTTTCAAACCAATGCACAGCGCATAAACTTTAATACCCAGCGCAATTGGTCCCTGAACAAAAAAGAACTCCTAATCAACATAGGACCGACGCAGTTTTTAGGGGATCTTGGTGGAGCAAATTCGTCGAATTATGACTACTCGCTTAAGGATTGGGATTGGCAGGCATTAGGGGTGAATTGTGGGCTTGGTTATCGATTTCGATTTCATCCAAATTTTGCAACGACAACAAACCTAAGTTACCTAATGCTCAGAGGAGATGATAAATATTCAGAAGAGCAAATTCGTTTTTACAGAAACTTACACTTTAGAACCAATATGCTTGAGCTTCAACAACGGTTGGAAGTGATATTGTTCTCCGTTGAAAAATTCTCACCTGCATACAACCTTCCAGGTGCTAGAGGAGGAAAACGTAGAAATCAACAATACTATATTTTTGGTGGTGTTGGTGCAACATTTTTTAGTCCTCAAGCAAAGTATCAAGACAGTTGGGTTGCACTACGACCGTTAAAAACCGAAGGTCAGGCTAAGCCGTATTCACCTATTGCGTTTACTGTTCCAGCAGGTTTCGGATTTAGAATGGGATTAGGTTCACAGTGGAGAATCGGATTAGAGGCTACTTACAACATGGTGTTTTCTGATTACTTGGATGACGTCTCAACCGTTTATGCAGACCCAAATAGTTTCAGTGACCCAACAGCCTCTTTTTTATCCAATCCTTCCGATCCATCCATAACAGTAGGTGTGCCAAATGGTAGTATCGGTGGGTTTAATTGGTTTGGTCCAGGTTATCAGCGGGGTGATAATAAGCAACGTGATTCTTATTATCGTTTAAATATTGTACTTGCTAAAAATTTGACGTACAAGGATTATGGTCGTCAGCGTATTAAAACTACCGGAATTAAACCAACAGGTAAGAAAATACGCTAATTCATGTATCGATTTTTTCGGTCCCTCCTTTTTCTTTTATCCCCAGAAAGAGCTCATTATGTTTCTGTGAGTTTGATAAAGTTCGTGTTGTCTGTTCCAGTGTTGCGGAACATATTGAAATCCAAACCGGATCATCCAGTATTAAATCGCACCTTGTTTGGTTTGAATTTTTCGAATCCCATTGGCTTAGCGGCTGGTTTTGATAAAGATGCGCGTTGTTTTAAAGAAATGGGAGACTTAGGTTTCGGTTTTGTTGAGATTGGTACAGTAACACCCTTACCGCAAGCGGGCAATCCAAAACCAAGGTTGTTTAGATTAAAATCAGATCAAGCTATAATTAACCGAATGGGCTTTAATAACGAAGGTGTATTAAGTGCCGCAAATCGTTTGGTTTTACGTGATGCTTCATCACGTCTGATTATTGGTGGAAATATTGGTAAAAATAAGTGGACACCCAACGAGAAAGCCACCGAGGATTACTTAAAAGTATTTACTGAATTATATCCACACGTCGACTATTTTGCAGTAAATGTTTCCTCACCGAACACAGAAAATTTAAGAGCGCTTCAGGACAAAGAGCCTCTATTGGATTTGTTAAGTTCCCTTAAACGTTTAAATATTGAACTGGGTTCTCCGAAGCCTATCTTACTTAAAATCGCACCGGATTTATCCAATGAACAGCTGGATGATATTATAGAAATTGCGCGGGTCTTACCATTGGATGGAATTATAGCAACCAACACTACCATAGGTCGTGGTGGATTACAAGCCTCTGCGGAGTTGGTTTCAAAAATAGGTTCTGGCGGATTATCGGGTAAACCTATAACCGCTCGTTCAACGGAAGTAATAAAATACCTACACACCCGGTTGGGTGGGGCAGTACCCATTATTGGAGTCGGAGGAATACATTCCAAAGAGGATGCACTTGAGAAATTAGCCGCCGGTGCATCTTTGATTCAATTATATACGGGCTTTATTTATGAAGGACCTGGGTTGATTGCGGACATTAAGCAAGCATTAGTAAGTCGTGGATAATACTCGAATACATTTAACGGAATGTCCACGAGATGCAATGCAGGGAATCAATGCATTTATCCCAACACCACTGAAAATAGAATATTTAAATGCCTTACTCCAATGTGGGTTTGATCGTTTGGATTTCGGTAGTTTTGTTTCTCCTAAAGCTATTCCTCAACTTGCCGATACCTCTGAGGTTATTCGTCACCTGATTGACTCAGATACTGCATTGTTGGCAATTATTGCCAATGAAAAAGGGATGGAACAAGCACTATCATTTGATAGAATTTCATTTTTGGGATATCCATTTTCGATTTCAGAGCAGTTTCAACTAAGAAATACCAATTCGAGCATTCAAGCATCGAAGTTGCTGCTAAAACGAATGACTTCTGAAATCCATTCAGCCAAGCGCGAAATTATGCTTTATCTTTCTATGGGCTTTGGCAATCCATACGGGGATCCATGGTCGGTTTCCTTATTGGTGGACCATGCGAGAGCCTTGCATGAAGAGTTTGGAATTTCACATTTTGCCCTTTCTGATACCATTGGCGCCGCCACGCCTTCAGTGTTAAAGGAAGTATTCGAGGCGGTTTCTGGAAAATTACCAAACATTGAAATTGGAGTTCATTTACATACCATCCCAAACAATGCTTCTTCGCTTATTCAGTCGGCATTGCGTGCAGGTTGCCATCGTTTCGATAGTGCCATGATGGGAATCGGTGGGTGCCCGATGGCATCTGATGTATTAACAGGGAATTTAGCGACTGAAACCTTGTTGGCATATTGCGTTGAACATCATGTAAATACAGTCATTGATTTTGATGCGGTTCGAAATGCACAGGAAAAAGCAGCATCAATTTTTAATTTTTATCATTAAATGAAACAGAATAAACAAGAGGCATCAAAAGGTAGAGTTGTTGTAAATAAAAAGTTGATCTTATCTATGGTTGGATTGACTGTGATAGCTTTGCTAATCATCCTTTGGTTTTATAACGCGAATACGCCAGCAAAATTCGAAGAGAAAAAACTAGCTAAAGAGGAAATTTTCACGGATTTTAGTGTTAATACATTCAATAGTGATGTGGAATTGCAATTACTAAAGGAATTGAAAATTTGCGACACCACTCGATCCAGTGATCAATTCGGAGCATGTTCCCCCAAATTCTTTAGATTTTTTAAACTGAATAAAGACAAACCCTTGCGCGACGGTTTTATGCTCCTAATAAATGGTATTGCATTTCAAGACCCTGAAGCTAAATTTCCAATCCGTAGGTTATTGATTTTTGAACGCGAGGGTGGAAAGCTGGTTGCAGTAAATAAATTCAAAGGGAATTTAATTGAAACGAGAGAAGTTAAAGACTCTCCATATAGTGATATTTTGATTCGTTTTAAATTGGATCAATACAATGAAAAGTACCATGTGCTTTATACCTGGAATAAAAACCGATATCAATTAAAGCAGTGCGAGAAATTGGTGTATTGGGATGAGTCTCAAATGCGTTTTGTTGGAGGGCGTGTTATGGCCTCTAAAATAGATTCGGTATCACGGGAAGTTGAAAAGATACTTAAGGAGGAAAGCCTTGTATTTTAGAATTTTTCAATGGCACCTAATCCAAATAAGGCAAAATCGAGCTTAGATGGATCATCAGGGATGAGTTGTTGAGCATATTGATGTAACAAGTGACTGCTTTTCCAATCGTTTTGGGTACGTACTAAAATCCCTAATCTCCGAGCAATGTTTCCGGTATGAACATCTAACGGAATATGTAAATCTTTGGGTGATAATGTGGTCCACAGTCCGAAATCTACCCCTTTAGCATTAGAACGTACCATCCATCGCAAAAACATATTTAATCGCTTGCATGCACTATTAAGCATTGGGTTTGAAAGATGTTTACTGCTTCTTTGGTGATGCGGTGTTTCAAGCATGGTGTTTCGAAAGTTGCATATAGCTACATCAATTGAATCAGATACTGATTTATGGAATGATGCTTCCAGGCCTCCCGCTTCATAAATCGATTTTAATGCCGATAAAAAGAAAACTAAATCTTCGCTTGAATAGGTTCTGTGTACAAATGTTAAACTTCGTGAAGGGTTAAAATTCATCACAAAGTCGTAGGGTGATTCGCCCATCAAATCAACCAATTTATTCCCGCTTTTTATGATTGATTTTCGATTTCCCCACGCAATTGTTGCTACTAAAAGACCTATGATTTCAATGTCTTCTTTTTTTTTGAATTGATGAGGAATTGAAATGGGATCATCCGTTATGAACTCAAGACGCTCAAATTGATTCGCCTTCGCAAGAAGGAATTCATTAAGTTCATTAGCGGTCATACCATCATCCCGTCTTGCATTTGTAGCATTCGGTCTGCCTGTTGAGCGAGCTGTTGGTTATGAGTAACAATCACAAAGGTTTGGTTTAATTCCTCACGTAACTTGAAGAAAATCTCGTGCAACTCATTGGCATTTCGAGTATCAAGGTTTCCTGAAGGCTCGTCTGCAAATACAATTTTAGGTTGATTTACCAACGCTCTACAGACCGCGATACGTTGTTGCTCACCTCCTGAAATTTCGTTCGGACGATGACTTGCCCGGTCCTGAAGACCTACTTTTTCTAGTAGAGAATATGCTCTATCACGCGCCTCTTTTTTAGAAAGTCCTTGAATCATTGCAGGAATCATGATGTTTTCTATGGCATCAAATTCTGGCAGTAGTTGATGAAATTGAAAAACAAATCCAATCTTCTGATTTCTGAATTTTGCAAGTTCGACTTGAGATAAAGAAAACGGGTTTATTCCGTCAATCGTAAAGGTGCCCTGGTCTGGACGATCAAGAGTGCCTAATATTTGTAGCAAGGTTGTTTTTCCCGCTCCAGATGAACCAATAATCGATACGATTTCGGCTTCCTTAACCTCGAGTGAAATTCCTTTTAAGATGTGGAGTTCCCCGTATTTTTTGGTGAGATTGACCGCATTAAGCATTGTTATCTAAATGTAAATCATGACCCATACGATCACGTTTGGTTTTTAAATAGGTATGATTGTGAGTGTTTCCTGGTATCTCAAGCGCTACATTTTCAATAATTTCCAGTCCATACCCAATTAATCCAGTTCTTTTCTTCGGGTTATTTGACATGAGTCTCATCTTTGTAATTCCTAATTCTCGGAGCATTTGTGCGCCAACGCCATAGTCGCGCTCATCTGCTTTGAATCCCAGTTCTATATTTGCTTCTATCGTATCCAACCCTTGTTCTTGGAGCTTGTATGCTTTTAATTTGTTGGCAAGACCAATACCTCTTCCTTCTTGATTCATATAAACGATCACACCTTTTCCTTCTGCTTCAATCATCTCCATGGCTTTATGAAGTTGTGGACCACAATCACAGCGGCAGGATCCAAATATATCCCCAGTTAAACAGGATGAATGGACTCGAACCAATACCGGTTCATTGGGGTTCCAGGTACCTTTAACCAATACTAAGTGATCCTGATCGGTGTTTTTATCTTTAAAGGCATGCAATTGAAAATCCCCAAATGTTGTCGGAAGGTTAACATCTACAACGGGTTCAACATGCGTTTCATGGGCGATTCGATACTTGATTAGTTCTTCGATGCTGATGATTTTTAGATCAAAACGTTTGGCGATTTCAACCAATTGTGGCAGCCGGGCCATGGAACCGTCTTCATTTAAGATTTCTACAATGACACCTGCTTCTTCAAAGCCTGCCATTCTGGATAAATCAACAGCCGCTTCGGTATGACCAGCACGTCTTAAAACGCCACCCTTTTTTGCACGCAAGGGAAAGATGTGACCGGGTTTTCCCAGTTCCTCTGGTTGTGTGTTTTCATCAATTAAGGCTAAAATTGTCTGGGAACGATCACTGGCCGAGATGCCGGTGGTACATCCATGACCAATTAAGTCGATGCTTATCGTAAATGGTGTTTCGTACGATGCTGAATTGTTGCGCACCATCATTTCTAAGCCTAATTCATCGCACCGGTCTTCGCTTAATGGCGCACAAATCAAACCCCTACCATGAGTGGCCATAAAATTTACAACATCTGGGGTTGCGTTTCTAGCAGCGGTTAAGAAGTCTCCTTCATTTTCTCGATCCTCGTCATCAACAACGATGATTACTTTTCCATTACGAATTTCTTCAATGGCCTCTTCAATGGTATTTAATGGATAAGACATTATGCGTTTTGGGGTATTTGTTTAAGGGTTTCAAGTAGGTAGGACCAAAATTTTTGAACGGAAGATATTTGTACCTTTTCGTCCGGCGAATGCGCTGCTCGAATGTTTGGTCCGAAGGAAATCATTTCAACACCGGGTAGGTGTTTGCCAAGAATACCACATTCTAATCCGGCATGACACGCTTTAACGTGTGGGGCCTCATTAAATAGTTGTTTGTAAAGATTCTCCATCAAGGTGAGAATTCTTGAATTCCGATTCGGTTCCCATCCAGGATAGTCACCGCCTTGTTCTACGGTAGCACCCATGTTCTCGAATGCTGATCGTATAGCCATGCTCACTTCTGTTTTGGTGCTTTCTACGGAACTACGTTGTAAGGATTGTGTGGTGAACGTTCCTTCATGGATTATTACCCGCGCTAAACTGGATGAAGCCTCTACCAAATCCTTTATTTGAGGGCTCATGCGGAATACCCCGTTATGAACGGCACAAAGTGTATTTAAGATTTTAGTGCAATCTGAATCAATCATTGCATCACCACTACTCACTACTGATTCAATTTCGAAGGTATGTTCTGGTTCAATGTCTTGATATTCTTGTTTGATGTGCGCAATGGTTTCAAGTAGTTTTTTCTTTGCTTCATCACTTTTCGGAACGGCAATACTACACGTAGCTTCACGTGGAATCGCATTTCGCAGACTTCCACCATCAAAGGAGATTAATTGAATTGGGCTAGTTTGTTTCAACTCCCAAAGTAATCTAGCCATCCATTTATTGGCATTTCCTCGGCCTTTGTTAATGTCCATTCCTGAGTGTCCACCGACTAATCCGCGAAGTTTTATTTTAAGAACTTCCCAACCGTTATGAATGCTAGTTTCTTGGTAGGTGTATGTGGTGTTGGTGTCAATACCACCCGCGCAACCAATAGATAGTTCATCGTCATCTTCAGTATCCAAATTCAGCAATATTCTTCCATTTAATAATGAACCATCAAGCTGTTTAGCACCGGTCATTCCTGTTTCTTCATCGATGGTAAACAGTGCTTCAAGGGCAGGGTGGGCAATGTCTTTGGATTGAAGTAAGGCCATAATAGCGGCAACACCAATACCATTATCAGCACCTAGCGTTGTTCCTTCTGCCAATACCCAATCCCCATCAATGTGCATTTTTATACCCTCTTGATCAAAGTCGAATACGGTGGTTTCATTTTTTTGATGCACCATATCCAAATGGGATTGAAGGATAACGGGCACTCTATTTTCCATACCAGCCGTTGCTGGTTTTTTAATGATCACATTCCCAATCGTGTCTTCGAGCGTTTCCAAACCAAGTCCTTGTCCAAAATCAAGCATGAATTTACGAATACGCGCTTCTTTTTTTGATGGACGTGGAACTGCGTTAAGTGCAGCAAACGAACGCCAAAGGTCCGAAGGTTCTAAGAGATGTATGGCCATGATTATGGGAATTTAGGGAATTGTTGAAAGTCAGGATCGCGTTTTTCTAAGAATGCATGTTTTCCCTCTTGCGCTTCATTCGTTAGATAATATAGTAAGGTAGCATCGCCAGCCAACTCCATTAATCCGTGCTGTCCGTCTAACTCGGCGTTCATGGCACGTTTAATCATTCGTATGGCCAAGGGACTTCGTTTCATAATGGTTTTACACCATGTTACGGTAGTGTTTTCGAGTTCTTCCAGCGGCACTACTTTATTAACCATGCCCATTTTTTCGGCTTCATCCGCGGTATATTGATTGCACAAGAACCATATTTCTCTGGCTTTCTTTTGGCCAACGTGACGAGCAAGAAACGAGGATCCAAATCCACCGTCAAAACTTCCGACTTTTGGGCCGGTTTGTCCAAAGCGAGCGTTGTCTGAAGCGATGGTGATATCGCATACAACGTGAAGGACATGTCCACCACCGATGGCATATCCGTTAACCATAGCTATTACAGGTTTAGGCAAAGAACGTATAGCCTTGTGAAGGTCCAATACATTTAATCGAGGAACACCATTTTCGGAAATATAACCTCCGATACCTTTTACATTTTGGTCTCCTCCAGAGCAAAAGGCCTTATCGCCGGCTCCTGTAAGTACAACCACTCCAATGTCATTTCGCTCCCTGCAAATGGACATAGCATCCAACATTTCCATGTTTGTTTCAGGTCGAAATGCATTATAGACTTGCGGTCGATTGATGGTGATTTTTGCAATTCCTTCAAAAATCTCAAATTTAATGTCACTATATGTTTTAATTGAAACCCAGTTCCGCATGATTAATTTTTTACAAAGGTAATAACAAACTGCGTAGGGGAGGGTTTTGGAAACGGGTTAATTTTACTATTGTACAATGAATTTTTCGATACGGTCGGTACCGAGAAGCTGAAGAAAATATATCCCAGGTAACAAATCTAGGTCAAAAGTAGTATTGGGTTCGTAAGCAAATGTTTGTATTTCACCTAGGGTATTAAATAGCTTTAAGACCGTGCTATGGTTTGTAGGAAGTTGAAGTTGAAATTTTCCGGAATTCGGATTAGGCAGTATTTTGAATTCGATAGTTTCGCTTTCCTCAAGGTTCAAAGGTGAATTGCATTTGGGCGTTTTGAGCGTTAGGAAATTAGTAGCACTCGGGATGGGATTATCGGTGACATAACCGGCAAAACGC
>JBJTWL010000096.1:0-4813 GCA_046081745.1 Flavobacteriales bacterium
TGCGCCATGAAATAGGCATATTCATTAAAGGCTCGACGCCCTTCTTCTCCGGTTTTGAGAATGAGTTGCATGTTTCCTGCTAAGTGACCAACAAGAAAGGTGCACAGAAAAAGTCCCGTAAGGGCCATCCATACTTTTTTAATAATGGATGATGAAAAAACGGATCGTACAGACATAGTTATTTAAATTATCAGTTGCAAAGTTAAGGCTTAGAACAATCGTATGAAAATTAGGTTTTTATTTAGAATCATTTTAGATAAGGAGGGTGGTTTTAGTATCTGTAACCTGAAGCGATGCGGTTCGGCCAAGCACGAAGGCTTGGTTATCTGTGATATGACCAATAGGCAACTCGAAGGCCACGGGAATTTCTAAATGCCGAACTTGTTCAAGGATCAATTCCTTGATGGTTTTTCCGAACGGAACATCGGTGTCTTCCATGTCCGTAAAGCCGCCTAATACCAAACCCTTAATTTGACTAAAGGCTCCTGCAAGTTTCAACGAATACAGCATACGATCAATTTTATACACATGTTCGCCGATATCCTCTAATACTAAAATGTTATCTTTAAATGAATACGACAATGGCGTTCCAAGCAAACTGCTTACGATGGCCATGTTACCACCTACCAATTGACCGGTGGCCCTTCCTGTAATGTTATCTGAACGGTATGGCGCCTCTAGCATAACCGGTTCGCCAAAGAGGATTTTTTTCAACGATTCTTTGGCCGCGTCTGATCCCTCAACAAACCCAAGGGGCATGATACCATGGATGCTTTCTATCCCTAATTGATGAATCTTTTGATGAAAAACAGTCACATCGCTGAACCCAATGACCCAGGTTGGATTTTCTTTGAAGGAATCCCACTTCAAGTCTTCTACCACACGAATACAGCCGTAACCGCCACGAGCACAAAGAATGGCTTTAATGTTTGGATCATCTAACCCGTCTTGAAAATCAGCCAAGCGCTCTTCATCCGTGCCAGAAAAGTAATGGTTTCGCCCCAAACAATGCGGGGATATGCGCACATTTAAGCCCCACGATTCGAGTGTTTTTTTTGCCTCGAGTACAGACGATTCTTCAATTGCTTTTGCGGGAGCAGCAATGTAAACGGTGTCACCGGGTTTAAGAAATGGAGGCTGAATCATAGGGGGGGTACTAGGTGTTTTGCAAGCATTAAATCAATTGGCGTGGTAATTTTGATGTTTTCATCGTTCCCCAATACGCTATGAATCGCTACACCTGTCCGTTCCACCAAACTGGCATCATCTGTAACGGTCTGATCAAAAGGAATCCTATAAGCTCGTTGAAGGTGTTCCAGATGAAAACATTGGGGGGTTTGTACACTCATAAATTGAGACCGATTTACGGCCTCCGTTCCAATGGATGTTTTATTACGTAAAGATTCCTTTAATTCCACCACCGGAATTACGGCAGCATGATGTTTTATGCCCTCGTTTAGGCGCTCAATCGTATCTTTTGATACAAAGGGACGCACCGCATCATGAACGCCTACCCACGGCGTATTCACTTTTTGCAAGGCATTTTTAACGGAGTCGTATCGTTCTTTTCCACCCGAAACGATGGTGCATCGTTCCATTAATCCAGCTTCCTTTAAAAAGGGCTGTATATATTCTACCCATTCCGAAGCCATAGCCAGTATGATTTTGGGCTGTTCAAAATGTTGATCCAAGGTGCGTAAGGTATAAATTAAGAGGGGTTTCCCATTAATTTCAAGGTATTGCTTTGGGCGATTTGCCTCCATGCGACTACCAACCCCTCCAGCAGGGACAATAAGTGTCCATTTGTTCATGGTCAAAATTAATAATAATCCTGAATGGATTTCGAGTTCGAATTAAGCTTATTCGGGGTCTTTTTCTACCTTTGTGTAAATCAAACATTACGCGTGAAGTCAGACCATCAACTCGTTATTTACAATAGTTTATCTGGAAAAAAGGAAAACTTCGTGCCCTTGCATGAAGATCATGTTGGTATGTATGTGTGTGGCCCTACCTTATACAGTGAACCGCACATGGGCAACATGCGAACTTTTATCAATTTTGATTTTATTTATCGCTGTCTTCTGTATTTGGGTTACAAGGTAAAATATGTGCGCAACATTACGGATGCAGGACACATTACCAACAGCGCAGGCCAGGAAGTGGACAGCATCGGTTCTGCCGCTCGTACTGCCCAGGTTCAATCGCTAGAAATTGTTTACACCTACAACGTTAAGTTCCAGGAATTACAGCGAATATATAACTTGTTACCTCCCAGCATTGAACCAACCGCAACAGCCCATATTCAAGAACAGATCGAAGTCATCGAGCAAATCATTGAAAATGGCTTTGCCTATGTGGTGAATGGTTCGGTCTATTTTGATGTAAAAACCTACATGCAACAGCATAATTATGGGGTGCTCAGTGGAAGAAAAGTAGATGAATTAGAGCAAGAAACACGCACCTTAAACGCCCAGGACGAAAAGCGATTTTTTGCGGATTTTGCCCTTTGGAAAAAAGCAAATCCAGAAGACATGCAAGTGTGGCGATCCCCTTGGGGGAATGGAAACCCAGGATGGCACATAGAATGCACGGCCATGTCTACCAAGTATTTGGGTAAGCAATTTGATATCCACGGCGGTGGATTAGACTTGAAATTTCCGCATCATGAAGATGAAATTGCGCAAAACTGTGGTTCCTTTGGATGTAACCCAGCACGGTATTGGATGCACGCCAACATGCTCAATGTGAATGGACAAAAAATGAGCAAGTCTTTTGGGAATTATTTCCTTCCGAAAGAAATTGTAGTGGGGACATCCACCCTGTTTACTAAAGCATACCCGGCAGCCGTTGTACGCTTTTTCATGCTTCAAGCCCATTACCGAAGCACCTTGGACATTACCGAAGAAGCACTAAACGCTTCTGAAAAAGGATTTGAACGCTTGATGGAAGGACTTTCCCTGCTGGAAAAACTTACTCCAAGCAGTACCTCCTCGTTTGAGGTAACGAAGGTGATAAGTGCAGCAGAAGCGGCGATATGCGATGATTTTAATGCCCCGATATTAATCGCTTCCGTGTTTGATGCGGTAAAATATATTCATGCCATCAATGAAGGAAAAGAACAGTTAACCGTGGAAGATTTGATGCGCTTTACCCAGGCCATGAACAGGTTGATTCAGGACGTATTGGGAATAGAGCCTTCAAAAAAGGAAGAAAACCAACGGCTTTCTGGCGTGATGGATATGGTAATTAACCTACGTCAACAAGCGCGTGAACAAAAAGATTGGACCACCTCGGATATGATTCGGGATGGGTTGGCCAAAGCCGGCATTCAAATTAAGGACAGTAAAGAAGGAACCTCTTGGTCGTAATATGGCACTAATAAAATCTTGTAGGGGAACCACCCCGGTTTTTGGAACAAATTGCTACCTCGCAGAGAATGCCACTGTCGTTGGGGATGTGGTGATGGGAGATCAGTGTTCGGTATGGTTCAATGCCGTAGTTCGTGGCGACGTAAACAGCATTCGCATTGGGAATCAGGTAAATATTCAAGACGGGGCCGTATTGCATTGTACCTTTGAAAAAACGACACTTACCATCGGGAATTCGGTCTCTATTGGACACAATGCCTTGGTGCATGGTTGTAAGATCGATGATTTTGTATTGGTGGGAATGGGCGCCATCGTGATGGATGATTGCCACATCGAATCTAATTGCATTATCGCAGCGGGTTCGGTATTACTTGAAGGCACACACGTTGAATCGTGGAGCATTTATGCCGGGGTGCCTGCTAAAAAAGTAAAAACCCTTTCTCCGGAGCTCTTTGCCGGCGAAGTGGAACGAATCAGTAAGAATTACGTACGCTATGCCAGCTGGTTCACTGATGACGCATCTTAAGGCATTTTTTTTGTTAATTTGTTAAAATTAAACTCATGAAACATATTTCTCTTTTTCTTCTTACGCTTGTTTTAGCCGTTTCATGTGCTAAATATCCGGAGGGAGGTATGCGTAAATTAGCTACGGGCCACATTATGGGTGAATGGAAAATGAACGCATATTTAATGAATGGCTTTGATTATAGCGAAACGGTATTAGTACAGAACTTTGTAGAAACATTCAACGAGGGTGGAACCTTTGAGCGCGCATACATTGATACGGCAGGGGCCTATCATTCCTATGGCGGCGGATGGGATATCGCCGGAGAACGCACGGTATTAAAAATATTTGCAGACAGTACGTATAAATTAACCCCCATGGTAAATAATACCGCGACAAACTTTACCATTGATCGGCTTACCAAGGAGGATTTATGGTATTCCTTTGAGTCGAGCAACGGTACCCACCAATTACGATTTAGTAAGATTAAATAAGGCATGAAATATCATCAAATAGAGCGGGAGCTCTTCGTTGCTAACCGCGCAAAGTTCATACAACACATGGCATCAAATGCCCTTGCGGTATTTAATTCGAATGACATTTATCCCATTTCTTCAGACGCTACGATGCCTTTTCAGCAACATCGCGATATTTTTTACTTATCCGGCGTGGATCAAGAAGAGTCTATTTTGGTGTTGTTTCCAACGGCCAGTAATCCCGCCCATCGGGAGGTGTTGTTTTTACGAGAAACCAATGAAACCATCGCCATTTGGGAAGGTGAGAAACTAACTAAAGCCAAAGCCCTTGAAACGTCGGGAATAAAAACCGTGTATTGGTTGAATCAATTCCCAACCATCTTTAAACAATTAATGGCCGAAGCACAAGGGATTTATTTAAATACGAATGAACACCTGCGAGCCAACACCGAAGTTGAAACCCG
>JBJTWL010000097.1:0-4689 GCA_046081745.1 Flavobacteriales bacterium
AATGTTGGAGGTGTTCACAACCCATTGCGTACCATTCCAGTAGGGGGTATTTCCTGCTGCACTTCCATTCGCTAAACTTCCTGCGGGGCCTTGTGCGCCTTGAGGACCCGTAGGGCCCGCTGGACCTTGAGCACCTGTTGCGCCCGCAGTACCCTGGGGTCCTTGTGCGCCAGCCGTTCCAGTTGCACCATTACACACGTAGGTTGTTTGGGCTGAATTGACCTCTCCGGCCTCCAGAATTCCATTGTTGTTTGCATCTATTCCCGTTTCTACCTTTGTTCCCCCGGTAGCACAGTTTACTCCTATCGGTTCGACGGTGGTTTTTACAAGAGCATTTAGCCCATTCACGCCGGCTACCCCTTGAATGCCTTGAGCTCCCTGGGGACCAGCGGGTCCAGTAGCACCGGTTAATCCTTGTGGTCCCTGAGCGCCTGCAGGGCCTGTAGCGCCTGTTAATCCCTGTGGACCCTGAGCTCCTGCTGGACCTGTAGCGCCTGTTAGTCCTTGTGGACCTTGAGCTCCTGCTGGACCGGTAGCGCCGGTTAATCCTTGTGGACCCTGAGCTCCTGCTGGACCGGTAGCGCCTGTTAGTCCTTGTGGACCTTGAGCTCCTGTTGGACCGGTAGCGCCGGTTAATCCTTGTGGACCCTGAGCTCCTGCTGGACCTTGTATTCCTTGCGGTCCTACCATGGATACCCCTGCTGGCCATGTGCCGTTGGCCTTTGGTCCATAAACCGTATTGGTGGCCGTATTGATGTAGAAATCACCATTGTTTCCTTGTGCGCCTGTCGGAGGAACGTTTCCGTTTAATACTCCGTTTCCGTTGGTTCCTGCTGGACCTTGAGCGCCTGCTACGCCGGCAGGACCTTGTGGTCCGGTAGCACCTGTAGCGCCTGCTGGACCTGTAGCGCCTGCTACGCCGGCCAGACCTTGGAGGCCGGTAGCACCAACATTTCCTTGCGGGCCTTGTATGTTACCGGTTAGGGTCCACGTAGTTGAATTCGATTTGTAGTAAACGTCTCCGGTTTGTGTGTTTAAGTAAAAATCTCCTGCGGTTCCCAAACCTGCTGCTGGAACCGTGGTTCCATATCGCCATTGATTGAGTTGAGCACCCGAGGTTTTTGCATACATTGCATAAGGCACACTCATTAGCCGCTGTGACCCATAATCTATGTAATTGGTTCCGTTGGCAAAATCGACTCCTAGGCTAACCCAATAATTCCCGGTGGACCAGTTGATGTTTGCAAACGTTCCTGACAATACGGTGCCTTGACCAATAACAAAGTTTACCAAACCATACTGACTCGTCATTACGCTTTGTCTTTCCGCATACACCACCGTACCGGTAGCTGAATTTTGCTTGATCTGAATCCGAATAGCCACACCAGCATTGGTCACTAAAGTCCCATCGGTTTTTCGTATTACCGCCTGGTAGTTGATGCCCTCGGGGGTTTGGGCCATGAATTTCTGGGATGAAAGAACCATAAAAGCTAGAAAAATGCCTTTGAAGAATGTCGCAGTATAATTTTTCATGTTAAGTTTTTAAAAAAATGTTGTTGTCTAAAGTATTGATTTTTCATCAAAGTACAGAGTGTTCAACGCTTATTTTCTGAGTTCAATTAAATTTAATCTTTTGCCGAAATAATATTTTTACCTTAGCAAAAATTCGAAGATGTACGGTAAAATACTTTTGTTTTTAGCGAGGACCATGAAATATATAGCGCTATTTACGCTTCTTTTTGCCGGATTCCAAGGATTCGCTCAAGGCAATCTACAATTCAATCAGGTTAAAATCATCCAAAACACAGACCCGGCCCAAACCGTACCCGCGGGTAAAGTCTGGAAAATAGAAAGTGTTTTTACTGCAGGCGACCAAGATGTTTATGGCGTTCAGACGTCAGGAACCAATTTAACTTTATTCGCAGCGTGTTCCGTGCCCTCCTTCTATTATCTCTATTCTGGAAGGTATTTAGCCATCAATGCTATCCCTATTAGTTTTGGAATTCACAGCGCAGGAGAGCAGATGACGAATCTGCCGATATGGGTTCCCGCAGGATCCACCATTTGCACGTGTACGAATTCCTCCTTGTGCGCAAAAGGATATTCTGCTATTGAATTTAATGTAATCCCATGAAGTACCTCGGTTGCATGGTTGCATTAACCCTATCCTTGCATGCCTTATGTCAAGATACGACGTTTATAAAATCCGCCTATGGTGGCGGAAGCATCACCGTACCCGAAGGGGTTGTTTGGAAAATCACCAAAGCCTTGGTCAATAGTGGCGATGGATATAATATTCTCATTAGTAATCACAATTTTAAATCTGAATATTCCCCTGGCGAAAAAATTCAGCTTCCCTATTATCTTGCCGAAATGGAACTTTTAGATAAAAAAGAAGGGGTGTTTTACCTTTTATACATTGAACAACAAAGTTCTGTAATTAAAAAATGATTAAACTTGTTAAAATTTAACCCTATGAAATTTCTTCCCTTTCTTTTTTTAATGGTAATAAATGCATCGATAGTAACCGCTCAACTTGGTTTTGATGTTGCCGCCAAAGGTCAATTTAATTCGACGTGGTTAATTAATAAAAATACCTACAATGCCGGGGCAGAACAAGATTATGCACCGAGTTGGGGAAGTAATTACGGGATGGGTTTTGGATTGAGAATGGGCTTTTTCGGACTTGGAATGGAATTGAATTGGGGTAACCATAATGCCGAATTTGCGGGCACCTATCTTACACAAAGTTATACCTCAAAAATCACCTTAAAAACCTTTCAAGTACCCTTATTAATGCGTTTTCAAAATGAAGGAGGAGCCTATGTAGAATTAGGCGCTCAATTCAATAATATTAAAAGCGCGATGTATACCTACGATGGGATAATTAATAGCTCAAAGGATTGCAGTGCAGATTTTGCAAAATCCTATACTACCGCATTAATTGGTTTTGGAATAAATAAAAAAATAGTAAAAAGCATACCATTAGGAATCATATTCGGTCTTCGTTTACAATACGGTATTAAAGATGCTCAGGGCGTTGACGCCTTAGGCCGGTCCTTAAGTAACACTCTTCTCTATCCAGAATACAACAAAACCAGGGCAGCAGCAGCTGGGTTTACTTTTGGTTTAGTATATACCATAGATACCAAGGAAAAAGAATCCGGGTACTAAGCCTTGTTTTTTGAGTCTATTTGAATGGTCACAGGGCCATCATTAATCAAACTCACCTTCATATCGGCAGCAAATATTCCTGTTTTTAAGCGGCTTCCAATGGATGCTTGAATGACTTCGGTGAATTTTTCATACAAGGGTATTGCCATTCCTGGAGGTGCGGCATCAATGTAACTCGGGCGATTTCCCTTTTTTGTGGATGCAAAGAGCGTGAATTGACTGATGAGTAGGATTTCACCCATTACATCATCTAAAGAATAATTCATTTTTCCTTCATGATCGGAAAAGACGCGCAAGCCTAAGATTTTTTGAGCCAAGTAATAAATGTCTTGTTCAACATCCGTTTGACCAATACCCAATAGGACGACAAACCCTTGATTTATTTGATTATGGACCACTCCATCAATCATAACAGAAGCTTCCAATACACGTTGAATGACTACTTTCATTAGAATTTACTCCTTCTATATGGGTCGTTATCTTCTTCTTCCAACATCGCTTTATAATGGGCATAACGAAGGCTTGAAATCTCTCCTTCATTCACCGCGTTTACTACGGCACAACCCGGCTCATTTAAATGCATGCAATTATTAAAACGGCAATCTTCCATTGCTGCACGTATTTCTGGGAAATAATGTCCGAGGTGTTCCTTTTCTAAATCAACCAATCCAAACGAACGAATACCCGGGGTGTCAATTACATAGGCACCAAAACTTAATTTATGCATCTCTGCAAAGGTGGTGGTATGTTTTCCTTGTTGATGAGCAACAGATATTTCCCCGGTTTTTAAGTGTACCGAGGCATCCAAGGCATTCACAATGGATGATTTTCCCACCCCGCTATTTCCGCCTAACATTACTTGCTTTCCCTGCATAAGACGTTTCAAAAATTCCACCGACTTCAACTCAACGCTTTGAATTTTATAACAAGGATAACCAATACGTTCATACATCTCGGATAACGATGCATATAAATCATCTTCTACCTGGGTATACAAGTCTATTTTATTGAAGAGTAGGACCACGGGAATTCTAAAGGATTCCGCCGCAACCAAAAAACGATCAATGAACAACGGATGGGTTTTGGGGTCTTTTAGGGTGACGATGATATACAGCTCATCAATATTTGCAGCTAAAATCTGCATTTCCTTGCTCAGGTTGGTTGATTTTCTGGACACATAATTGGTTCTGGGTAAAATGTCTTGGATGACATGATTCCCCTCCTCATCTCGTTGATCCTTCAAGGTAACTCGATCGCCAGCCGCAATGGGGTTGGTTAACCTCATCCCTGTTTGTTTTAACTTACCTCGTAACCGAGCATTTAATACTTCGCCAAGTTCAGTTTCCACCACATACCAACTCCCCGTAGACTTTAAAACTCTTGCTTCCAAAAAATTACTTAATTATACCGTTTTGAGGAAAATCATAGGGCAGCTCACATCCGCCTTCTTGTTGCCTCATACGAACCTTGCGTTTTGCTTTACCAAGGTAACGTGCAATACATCGCGTATGTGAA
>JBJTWL010000098.1:0-2552 GCA_046081745.1 Flavobacteriales bacterium
TCATACATGGAAACTGGACAAATATTTGCGAAATGGAAACGATGAAACCAGTCAACTTCTGATAAGCAATTTCACTGAAAACTTTGCTGAAAATGGTACGATAACAAGATCTTACACAGATTCAAATGGTGATCCTTTTAGCGAGTCTGGGACATGGACATTCGCCAATGATAAAATGCAAATTAAATTGACGGGAGTTGGAAGTATTGAGCTTACCAATCAAACTAGTACAGTTTCGGCATCGGATTACAATATCATTAGAATGAAGAAAGATGAATTGTGGTACTATTATGAAAATGGCGGTTCTCGTCATGAATTTCATTTGATAAAATAGTATTTACCCATAACAACAAACAAGCGCAAGCGGCAAACGTACAAACGCGTTATCCGCCTAGCGCCTGTTTGTGAGCCGTTGGCTATAAACTCAATATCCTTAGCATGTTTTTGCTCACTATGAAAAAATTCGTGCGCTTATTCCAATTTTGATTCTTATTCTGCAGTCTTGCAACATATTTTATCACCGGGTTCATTTTGAGCACCTACACAAGCAAGATGCGATCGTCACGAAAGAGACCAAAGTCAGGAATACGGGAAGCAATTGTCGATCTAGAGAAATTACCACAGAAAAAGACTCCCTCACCAATCTAGTTACATACAAAGAAATAATAACCTATAACTGCAAGGGGGCCTACTCCTATGAAGTCAAAAGAAAGCGTAATTTTACGTCAGTAAATGACCTCCATGGATTCTTCTTCGGCTATACGCATCAACAAGTACCTCAGCGAAATAGGGTTTTGCTCCAGGCGAGCTGCCGATAAGCTCACTGAAGAAGGGCGCGTGCGCATCAATGGCAAGGTACCAGAAATGGGAACCAAAGTGATGCCGGGGGATGTGGTTACCGTGGACAACAAACCCACTCAAGCCCCGACTGAGGATTTTATTTACATCGCATTCAATAAACCAATCGGTATTGTATGCACCACCGACCAATACCGCGAACGAGACAACATCATTGATTTTATCAATCACCCGAAGCGTATTTTCCCCATCGGTCGCTTAGATAAACCGAGCGAAGGACTGATTTTCCTCACCAACGACGGCGATATTGTCAATAAAATTCTTCGTGCTAGGAACCACCATGAAAAGGAATATATAGTTACCGTAAACCGTCCCATTAATGCAGAGTTCATTCAAAAAATGAGTAAGGGCATTCCTATTCTTGACACCGTAACACGTGCCTGCGAGGTGGAGATGGTGGATCGCTATACCTTTAAGATCATTCTAACCCAAGGATTAAACCGACAAATTCGTCGCATGTGCGAATATTTAGATTACCGGGTAACCAAGTTAAAACGGGTTCGCATCATGAATATTCACCTGGATGTGCCCATCGGACAATGGCGATATTTAACCTCGGATGAAATTGCTGAAATCCACGCTATGGTTTCCGACAGCGCAAAGGCCATTGATTAGTTTACTGTAGATTCTACATCTCGCACCTCAAACTTTCCTTGCATAAGGTTCCTGCGTAATGCGCAAGTTTGGCAATTAAAATTGCATATATCAATCCACTAGACTTCTAAAAACTTAGTAACTTTATTGCTCCACAAGCCACCCTTAAATCCTGTTATATTTTAAGAAATCGAAACCTAATTCCTTTATAAATATGAAATTTTTTTATTGCTTTATCCTCCTCATCACCATTAATGGGCTCAACGCCCAAACGCAAACATTAAACCTTTTAACCCCGCAAAATAGCGTTAAATATGCCCTAAACCCCCATAAAAAAATAACTTGTAGCACTCTTGGAGAAAGAAAAAGGGGCCGATTCATTATCCTTAATGATTCAACCATTCAAATAAAAAAGGATACAATATTTTTAAAAGACATTCATCAAATTGGTATTAAAACGCCTGCCTCTATTATTGGAGCCTCTTTTCTTTATGCCGGGGGAGTTATTTTTGGTTATTTAGGCATAGGTGTAATCATAAGTGATATTTCATATTGGATAAATCCAGTAGGGATAGCATCCACAGGAATATCAACGGCATTTTTTGTTTACGCTGATCGCTGTGTTTTTGTGGAAAAAGAAATAAATCAGTATACTTATCACCTAGAAATTAGGTGATGCAATTTCGTGCTTATCTAAATGGGTAATGCAATATTTGAATTCCTTGATTTTCTCGTTTAACACAAATCATTTTGGCTAATTCCAAGGCGTGAATGCTATGGTATTTACCTCCAAAGGTAAACAGATCAAAGATAGGCGTTAGCAATTGTCCTACTTTCTCCCCTGGCCGTGATTCATTGCGCGCACCAATGAGCATGGACGGACGATATATGATACAGCGTTCAAAGCCCAGGGATTGTATACCCAGTTCTACCTCCCCTTTGATTTTAAGGTAAAAATTCGACGAATTAGCATTTGCCCCGACGGATGAAACCAGATGGATTTCTTCGCAGCCATTCGCTTTCGCATGCGCAGCCACCGCCGTGGTGATTCCGTAATCAATGGCCCTATATTGAATTAAATCCGGTGTTTTTTTTCGTGT
>JBJTWL010000099.1:0-9389 GCA_046081745.1 Flavobacteriales bacterium
ATCAACACTTAGTCCAACTTTTTTTGCCTCCTTGATTGCTCCAGAGGCCCACGTACCGGTATTCAAATAACCCGCTCGTTTCGAGTCTCGCATCATATTCAGCGCAGCGATTGTGAACCCTAAGGTGGCACCTCCTTGTAAGAACGCAACCGAATATCCCGATGGAATATTCAACGCTTCTTTTGTAAGCGCCATCGCTTCGTCCATTACAGCAACAAAATCTTTATGTCTGTGAGATATTTCGAGAATGGAAAGCCCATTGAAATCAAGGACCGCCTCTGAGGCCTCCTTGAATACTTCTTGCGGTAAGATGCAGGGACCTGCGCCAAAATTATGTTTCATGATCAATGGAATTATATGAATAAAAAAAAGCCGTCGTTAGACAGCTTATTTAGTTTCGCTTGCAGCTTTCTTTGTGGTTGTTTTCTTAGTAGTGCTTGCCTTTTTAGCCGCAGGTTTCTTCTCTGCTGCCGGTTTTTCGGCTTTTACTTTAGTTGTTTTTGTGACAACAGCGGCTGTTGCACTTGATTTTCGTTTGCGAACGTTACCGTATGAACCAATAATTCGCTTTCCTTTTGCTGTTTTTTTATCTCCTTTTCCCATGTTCTGTTTATTGTAGTTCAGTTAACGCTACAAAGTTAAAATTCTTTTTCAAAATGAGCGGCTCTAAATTGCTTTTCAAGCGCTTCGCCGCCATTTAGAATACGCGTACTCCAAACGATTTGTAATGCTTCTTGTTCCGCAGGGCTTATTTTCCATGAAAAAGATGCTTTTTCCAGACGGTTCCGAAGCGTCTGTATGATAATTGCTGCAGAGACAGAAAGGTTGAAACTTTCAGTAAATCCGTACATAGGAATCGTTAGGTGATAGTCTGCGTTGTTATTGATGGTGTCTGTTAATCCTCTTCGTTCAGTTCCAAAAATAAGCGCGATTGGCTCATCTATTGGCAGTGTTTCAGGGGTGTATGCATTGGCATGCGGAGACGTTGCAACCAGTTTATAACCCTTCTCTTGAAGGTGTCTTAAACAATCCATTGATGCCGTTTCCTTTTTTGTAAATCGATGGAGGTCAATCCATCTTCCCGAGCCCAGCGAAATATTTCGTTGCAAAACATATTTGTTTTTATCTTCAATGGTATAAAGGTCTTGAATTCCAAAGCAGTCACAAGATCGAATCACTGCAGATGCATTGTGTTCCTGAAAGATATCTTCTAATACAATGCTTATATGTCGGGTACGTTGTTCAGCGATTCGATTAAAAAGCGCTACTTTATGCGGTGTTAGAATTTCGCGAAACCGCTCGAGAACATACCTATTCTCTTCTGGACTCATAAGTTATCAATGTGATAATCACTCTTTTTTAACCACCCTTTCCAGATGAAATAGAGGAATAAAATAATACCTAGAATAAGCATGGATCCAATGACCACGAAATAGGCATTTTTCATTTTTAATTCAGGCATGTTTTCGAAATTCATCCCGTAAACACCAGCAATAAATGTAAGTGGAATAAAAATAGCACTCACAATGGTTAGTACTTTCATAATTTCATTCATTCGTTGCCCTTGTGCCGCATAATAAAAATTAGCTAAACCATCTAAGATTTGAATTTGACTATCAATCTCAGTAATAAGATTGCTACAATTGCTATTTAGTGTTTTAAAATAGCGCATATTATCCTCTTGAATTAAGGAGGTTTCGCTGCTATATAATTGTTCAGTGATGTCCCTCATCGGTCGAGCAATGGTTCTCAATTCAATTAATTTACGTTTCTGTGTTTCAATGTCATGTAACAGTGATTTGTCTTCATGTTGATGAAGTCGTTTTTCAATTTTAGTGGAATTTTCAGAAACATCATCTATGATTTGATAGTAGTTATCTAAAATGGCCTCCATGCAGCGGTAAAGTAAAAAATCAGACTTTTGTCTTCGAATTTTACCTTTTGAGAATTCAATTCGGTCCCTAACATTATTAAAGTAGCCTTTGAGGCCATTTTGCATGGTAATTAAATACGTTTCTCCCAGAAAGAACGTGATTTGTTGTTCGCCAAACAGGTCATTTTTCCCATCGTTTAAGTCTGTTAATGTGACACTAAAATAAATATAGTTGGGGTATTCCTCAACCTTTGGACGACGTTGATGAATGTAAATATTCTCTATGCTTAATTTATCAATGTGTAATTTAGAGCACAGTTGTTTAACGGCACTTTGGTCGGAAATATCATGAATATTCAACCAACATACATGATCGTCGTCTAATTCCGTATCTAAAAAATCAGCAGCGAAATAGTCGAGTCCATCGTTTTTAATGAGATAGAAACATTTGTTGTATTTATATAATTCACATTCGTTTTTCATTCGCATTTATTGCATTTGAATTAAAGGCGCAAGAACTACATTTTTTAGAAGTAAAAAGGTACTTATATATCAAGAAACCGAGTGCGCCTATTACGATTAATCCAACTATTAAGCTCTCCATCATAGATCAATATTAATACTTTTAAAATAAATTGTAGCAAATCCAACCCCCAAAATAGGCTAAAAATCCAAACACAACAAGTTGAATAATCGGCCATTTCCAAGACTTCGTTTCTCGTTTCACAATGGCCAGGGTAGAAAGACATTGCATGGCGTAAACGTAAAACACCATAAGAGAAATTCCAGTTCTCATTGAAAAAACAAGTGTCCCATCGGAGTTTTTCTGTTTTTTTAATCGTTCCGATAAGCGATTTGAACTTCCTGTACCACCGTTTGCATAAATAGTGGATAAGGAACCTACAAAAACTTCTCGGGCGGCAAACGACGTAATTAATGCAATTCCTATTTTCCAATCATAGCCTATGGGTTTAATGACGGGTTCAATTCCTTTACCAACAATTCCAATGTATGAATTTTCCAATAATACCGCATTTACCATGCTTTCTTGGTCTTGGACGCTCTTATGTCTGTACTCATTGGTCTTTTTTAAGGTTTGAATAGCCGTGTGCCGTTGCGTTGCAGGGCCGTAACTTGCTAAAGCCCACAATACAATGGAAATCGCTAGAATTATCCCACCTGCTTCTGTTGTAAAGACCTTGATTTTTTCAAACACTGCGAGAAAAATATTCCGCCATAATGGCCGTTTGAATTCCGGAATTTCCATTAAATAGTAGGAGCGTTTCTCTTGTTTAATCAGCAGTTGCATAATCCATGCAATAAACAGAGCGGATATTATTCCAAGGACATAAAAACCTAATAAAACTACACCTTGTAATTGGATAAATCCGAGCAGTTTCATGTTGGGAATTACTAATCCTATAAGGAGTGTGAATACGGGAATTCGCGCACTGCAACTCATTAAAGGAGCCACAAAAATGGTGATAATTCGTTCTTTGTAATTCGGTATTCCACGGGTTGCCATGACTCCGGGAATAGCGCATGCCATACTGGAAAGTAAAGGAACGACACTCCTTCCGTTTAATCCAAAAGGTCGAACCAACCGATCCATTAAAAATACAGCCCGTGCTAAATATCCTGAATCTTCTAACAAAGCAATAAAGAAGAATAAGATGCCTATTTGTGGGATAAAAACCAATACCCCACTGATACCCGGTATGATCCCCTCACAAATTAATGCCGACAAAGGGCCTTTTGGCATTGCGCTATTGATACTATGTGTTAGCTTTTCAAATCCTATTTCAATGAGGTGCATGGGAAAGGACGCAAAGGAAAAAACGAATTGAAATATCACAAAAAGTACCGCGGCAAAAATGAAATATCCAAAAATCGGGTGAGTAAGCCAACGGTCTAGTGTGTTAGAGCGCCGGCGAGTTTCAGTCACTTTAACACATTCTAAAATCAAGGTTTGGTTGATTTTATGTCTTATTGCGGCCTCAGCTTCTTGCCCTGATAAGTCGTCAAGTGCTTTCAAGGGATTACTCACATTGAATGGCTCTAACTTAGGTTGTTCAATTCGTGAACATATTGCCTTCATTAAACGGTCTTTTCCAAGACCAACGCGAGCATTCATTACAACGATAGGCGTATTTTTATACGTTTCTTTAAGGCGTTCGATGTCGATGGATATCCCTTTCTTCTCAGCGATATCATTCATGTTTATGACCAATACCAAAGGTAATCCACAATCGATAAGTTGGCTAAATAAGAATAAACTACGGGATAAATTGGAGGCATCAGCCACAACAATTCCTAGGTCAGGTCTTTCATGTTTTGGGGAGGAAACCAATAAATCGTAAACTACCTTTTCCTCCTTATTGGATGGGTAAATGCTATACACGCCCGGAATATCAATGAGTTCATGATTAGCACCTTGAATAGAAATCATCCCACTTTTCCTGTCAACAGTTACACCGGGAAAATTCCCAACTTTTTGTCTTAACCCCGTAAGGAGATTAAATACAGTACTCTTTCCTGTATTTGGGTTTCCAATTAATGCGATTTTCATGGATGTTGCATCAATTTTTCTACCGTGATATTGTTTGCATCTTCCTCCCGAATCGAAAGCATGGTGTTTTCATAGGAAAATGCAATTGGCCCTTTGAAAGGTGCTTTTAATGCGAGCGTCACTAAGGTTCCAGGCATGATTCCCATCTCGAGTAATTTCGTTCGGAAAACGTCATCCGTGATACGAATAACATGTGCCTGCTCACCAACCTTAAGTTCATTAAGTAACATGAAACAAAATTACCCCAACTATTCCAATTTTTTATACCTTAAACAAGGTATTTCGTTATCGAATTACAAAGCGTGCAGTTTGACGAGAACGTTGTTCTAGCAACACATCACGGCCACTTATCATTTGATGGATTGTGGCTTGATTATAATGCCGAATGGTTACCAGTTCAACCTCTTCATTATATTTACAATTAAAGGTAGGTCTAAGTTGTGCTATGAGCGTTTCCATATGTACTTTTTCACCATCTACCAAGACTGAAAAATTTAACGCCGAATTTTGCATGAGGTTGATCTTGATGCGATTGCTGTAAAAAATCTCAAAAATTTTAGCCAAAGCATCTTCATTGATGAAGGAAAAATCAGCGGAACTTATGGTAATAAGGACTTGATTCTTCTTTACAATAAAGGAAGGAATCAAATGGTCATTTCCACCTTCAGATTGAATTGTGGTTCCCGGTTCATCCGGTGAAATAAAACTCTTCACAAACAATGGAATTCCTTTGTTTTGTAATGGCTTAATGGTTTTGGGGTGTATTACGCTAGCTCCAAAATACGCCAATTCTATGGCTTCACGATAGGATATTTTTGATAATAATTGAGTGTTTTCAAAATATTTTGGATCCGCATTCAACATGCCGGGCACATCCTTCCAAATCGTTACCTCTGACGCGTTTAAACAAAATGCGAAAATGGCAGCTGAGTAATCAGATCCTTCCCTGCCAAGGGTAGTGCTGAATCCTTCTGGTGTATGACCAATAAAACCCTGAGTAATGAATGTTCTAGTATTCGAAATAGAGGCTATTTCCGAATTGATTAGCGCTTCACTTTTCTCCCAATTCACATTGGCTTCCTGGTAGTGATTATCTGTTCGAATTAATCTGCGCGCATCTAACCATGCAGATTTCAATCCAAGTTCAAGAATGTACTCATTGATAATAAACGAAGACAGCACCTCACCTAATGATACAATTTGATCATATTCATAGGCACGTTGGTCGGAAAGGGTTTTTTCAAATTTATTTTTTAGCTGTTCAAATTGATCATCTATAAATCTAAAAACCTTGCTATGTTCATTGTGAAATAATTCGCCCGCGATATCTTCATGAAACGCACGCAATTCATCTACTGTATGATAATAATTGAGTTGATCTTGCGCAATGAGAAAACGTAAACAGGATTCAAGGTTGTTGGTGGTTTTTCCCATCGCTGATACGACGACAAGAATTGGTTCAAGTTCATAACGTAAGAGGATTGAACCTACATTTCTGATGGCTTCTGCATCTTTAACCGAGGCTCCTCCGAATTTAAATACTTTCATACCTTAACTTAGATTTTCAGCTAATTCTTGCATTGTTTTTTTGGCCGATCGATTTGCATAAATGATTTGATACACTGCGGTTAAAATTGGTAAGTCTACCTTGAATTTTTCATTCATTTCCATAAGACTTTTTGTTGCATAATATCCTTCGGCAATCATGCCGATCTCCAGGGTGGCAGCCTTAACAGAGTACCCTTTTCCAATCATAAAACCAAAAGTCCTATTTCTAGAGAACTTTGAATATGCAGTCACTAATAGATCCCCTAAATAAGCGCTGTTTTTCACGTCCCGATGTACTGGATTAACCACATCGATAAACCGTTCAATTTCTTGAATGGCATTTGAAACCAGTACCGCTTGAAAATTATCTCCGTATCCTACACCGGCACAAATACCTGAGGCTATTGCATATACATTTTTTAGTATCGCTGAAATTTCAGCACCAAACAAATCCTCACTCACGGTCACTTTAATATATCGACAACGTAAGGCATTTGCTACCTGTTCGGCAATTTCAATGTCATCACATCCTACCGTTAAATAGGATAATCGTTCTAACGCAACTTCTTCGGCATGACAAGGACCACAAATTATTCCGATACATGAATAAGGTATACCAAACGTTTTGTGAAAATAGCGAGCAGGAATTGCATTGAATTCCGGTATAATGCCTTTGACTGCTGAGATTACAATTTTACCATCAAAAAGGGTAGGGTCAATGTCCTTGAAAATCTCATGTATAAACGCTGCGGGAACGGCAATAATTAAAAAGTCACTTTCGGAAATTACCGCATGTAACGACGAACTTACGTTTAATTTGGTGACTTCTAATTCCGCAGATTGTAAATAACGTGGATTGTGCTTGTAGTCATAGATATGGGAAATAGATTCTTCTGAACGAACCCACCAATTGACGTTAGAATGATTGTTAGAGAAGAGTTTAACAAGTGCTGTTGCCCAACTTCCGCTACCAATAACCCCAATACGCTTGGTTTCTGCTTTATTCACCATGCACAAAGTTAATCATTCTCAATAAACAAACGGAAAGGTTGCCTATCAGTTGAAATTGAAGATTTCTCCACCTTGAAGCGCCTCGGCAAAAGAATCCCTCATTCGTTCCAATTTTAACTTAGCATGAGGATTACCGGCAATGGCATCTTTCTTTGTTTTATAATATACATCCAATGATTGTCCAAATAAATCTTGTTCCAGGCGTTTTTTGATTTCTAAGATTTTAGCATTCACACCAATCAAATAATGTTCAATTTCCCCTAATCGCTTCAATTCATCGGAGGAAAGCGGTTCTTTTTTAAGCAAATGATGGTAATGAGGAAGAAGCTCTTCAAGCAAACGCATGAATTTTTCTAACTCGTCATCAAGTTCTTTTCTATTTGATTTAAAATCTGACATTCAACGTTAAAAATAACATTAAATCAATTTAAAATACCTAAACCCGTAAAAAGATCATTCACATACTTCAAAAAGTGTAATGTCATTACCTGCCATAAATTCCTTGTGATTCATGCTGCGTTTACCTTCAAGTTGTAGCATTTGTACGCAAAAATACCCGTCTCGACAGGGGAAAAGTACACCATCTTTAGAGGCTGACAATTGGTTGATAGGATGTTTATCAGCTATAAATACCCCTTTAAACAACTTGCAATTTACTATTCGTTGCGTTGGAATATGGCGCAATAAACAATACGCACTTGGATATGGATTCAATCCATTAACAAGGTTGGTTATTTCTGTGCCTGAAGCATTAAAATACACCCGCGTATTGAGTTTAGTAAGTTTGGGCGCTTCTTTTATGGTATCAGCAACACGTTGGGCCACAGAAATTACGTTGTTTTGTTCGATAGAGTCTAGGGTTTCAAGGATTAATGCCGCACCAGGTTCAAGCATTTGATCATGCAGTTCGCCAGCGGTGGTGCCAGGTATAAGGTCTAAATGATGCTGTTTCAATATTTCCCCGCAGTCAATGGCTTCATTGATATAAAAAGTGGTTAAGCCGGTTCTTGATTCACCGTTGATTATGGCCCAATTTATAGGGGCAGCGCCTCGGTAGTCAGGTAATAGTGATGCATGAAGGTTTATGGTCCCTTTGGCAGGCATTTTCCATACCACTTCAGGTAACATTCTAAAGGCCACTACCACAAATAGATCAGCTTCCAGTGCTTTGAGCGCAGCGAGAAATAACTCGTCCTTTAACGAATTGGGTTGAAGAATGGGAATTCCTGCTTTTTTGGCAGTTTCTTTTACCGCACTTTCCCGAAGTTGCTGTCCTCTTCCTGCGGGTTTGTCTGCCACGGTAACTACGGCAACTACCTTGTGGGAAGAAGCAATCAACCCTTCTAACATGTGACTAGCGAAACTAGGTGTACCCATAAAAACAATATTAAGTCCCATATTAAATGCGTTTATTGTTCCAAGAAAAGAAGGATAAATATAAATAGGATAAAAGTCCCATAGTACCAAAATAGATATATTCCACAGTCCAAACTTGATAAATATTAAAAGACCAAACTTTAATGAATGAATAAACACACACGGTATAAATACCAACAGAAATTATTTCAATAGTCATTGATGCCATAGTATTTCCACTGCCGTGAATGGTCTGAAAATAAACAGATACTAATGCAAACAACATAATTGAGCCTGCGACCAACCTAAGGATGGCACTACTGTCTTTGAGATAATGTTCGTGAGGGTTGATTATAGATATTAATGTTTCGGGATACAATAGGGCTCCATGAAAGCTGATTATCATAAAAAGTAGGGTGAGTAGTTGAATTTTTCGTTGTATGCTGGGCAGTTCTGCCTGTTTTCCTGCGCCTATGTATTGCGAAATATATGTTTTAGTGGTTCCAGCGAATCCCCAAATTGGAACAAATGCCAAAAAGTAAATGGATCGAATATTTTGAGAAACGGTAAGTTGGTATTTCCCCATTTGCTCAATCCAAGTGAAGAACAAGGTCCATGTAAATAGGGCGGAAAAGCCTTGGAGTAAGAGTGGAGTTCCAACACGAATTAGTTCTTTGAGTTCAACCCAAACTCCGTTCATTCTGCTGAATAACTGGTAAGGAGAGTTTTCTTTGGAGAACACGGTAAAAAGCATTAAAAATATCATTCCTAATCCGTCTGCAATGGAAGAGGCGGTTGCAGCACCTGCAACACCCATTTCAGGAAAAATTCCCACGCCGAAAATGAGCAAATAATCAAAAACGATGTTGGTGCTGGCGGTAATTACAGCTGCAATTAACACTACCCATGATTTACCACGCGCGAGATAAAAAGCTTGAAATCCCAATGTAATCATACAAAAGAACAAGGCGTATGATCGGTGATGAATGAATTCCCCTTGCAAAAGGGCTACCTCAGGATTACGGGAATAGG
>JBJTWL010000100.1:0-25916 GCA_046081745.1 Flavobacteriales bacterium
GGTTTTGTATTTCAAGGTCAGGTGTGAGTTTATCGAAGCGATTTCTGGATGATGATCTAAGTAGCTTATTACATCCCTCAAGGTATCTTCGGCGCCTGCTAAGGGGAGCACAGCCTTGTGAATTTCATTAAACAAGATCAAATCTTCTCCATAATCCAAGGTGAGTCTGTAAGGGCGAACAAAGAGGTCAGGGAGATCAACTTTATGAATGCGCACATGGTCTGGATTGTTTTGAAAATACCAGGTCATGTATTCTGAGTATGCTGCATTGGGGAAATAGGCCTTGATACGCTTTAAACAAGCAACATTAAAAATCTCTAAATTAACGCCCACGGCAGCATCGGTTCCTACCGTATATTCAGCGCCTGATTTAAAGTGTTCCTCAAGGAGAAAAGAACAAATTTCATCATCTACAAACGGCATGTCGGCCGTAATTCTCACTACTACGTCTAGATCGTAGGAATCACACACATCGATATAGCGTTTCATGACGTCTTCGGGATGTCCACAATAAAATCCAACCTTGGGGTCAAAGGTGTGTTTTTTTAAAATCTGATCTTGTTCTTCGGTGGATGTAGCTAAGACGACTTGATCGACGCCTTTAAATTTTAACGCATTGCGCAAACAAAATTCTACGGAAGGTAAATCGCCAATTGGCAACAGTGCCTTTTCTTTCAAGCGGGAAGATTTCATGCGACATGCTACAATTACTCCAACTTTTGCGGGCTTAAAATCGTCGGTACGAAGGGTGTCGTTACGGTGTTTCAATTTGTTCAATACCATGCGTTGCGCTTGCAAGGTGTTGATTTCATCGAGGGTTAACCCTTCTTTTCCACTTCTTCTAAAAAACAAATCTTCGGTAGGATGAACTACATCTCCGACGTTCAAGGTTCGTCGAACTACGGGAATCATCACTGTTTTTTGTAAATAATCGCGCTCCCTAGGATTAATAAATTCAGCGCGCATTGCATCGACATAATTTGCGAGGGTTGTTGTAAAGTTATTGAACGTTTCAGGCGTTTGCGAGGAAAAATGGTCGTATTTTGTTTCGCGATCACTCAGCATGACGTGTTTTTCAAGGACCGTAGCTCCTTGTAACCATGCGATGATCGGTAGGTAGATTGAATCCGTTGCGGTTCCGTCAATGTGGTCCGCAAAAACAATCGGTAATCCGAATGCTTCCTTGATTTGTTTGATTTTAGATAAGCCACTGTCGCTCAATTCGGTAGGGTAGGCCTGAAAGCCGATTTCTAAGAGTAATTCTTTTGGATTCAGCTGGTGTTTGATGTAATCTATTCGCTGTTTAATAACCTCAATTTCTTGCGCTGCAATGTTCAGGATAACGCTACAATGTGTAAGATCAAGGCTACTCAGTGCGGTGATTACTTCTTCATTGTGTAAAACAGAGGATTGGAATTTTAACCCATGTACATGAGGAAGATTCTCTGAAACAATCTGTACACCATAGAGATCAAAAAGATCGATCCAAACTTCTTTGGTTTGCGTCGCCATGAGAATGATATCATGCCATTCTTGTGGGTTGAAATACAGGGTTTGGTAGACCGGATACCATTGGAAATCAGGCGTAGCTAGGGTGTCTGGGGAAAGCGGTTGGAATTTCATGCCATACTTCCCTTGATACGAAGCAAACGTGTCAATTAAGGAATGCATGTACGCTTTATCTCCACCGTGTGTATTGGCGAGCTCGAGAATAATGTATGGGGCTTCGATCATGAAATACGAAGTTAAGAAAAATCTATGCAGCCAAGCGTCTTCGGATCCTAGTTAAAAAAAAGAATATACCCATTCAATGAAGTCGCAATCGCTAACCAAAGTACATACGGCAAAATCCAGAGGGTGTGAAATCTCATGGTGCGCAACGAAGATATTCCTATAAAAATTACAGTCAATAGAAGCAAGGAGATATCAACTAAACCGAGCAGATTTTGATGAAAATAGAAAAATATAGGATTCCACGAAACATTCAATACCCATTGTATACTGTAAAGAATTAGCGTTTTTTTCTTGTCTTGGTCTTTCGTCCAACGTATGGACATATACACGGCAAAACAGCACATTAAAAAGGTCCACGCTGCACCGAATACCCAACCTGGAGGCGTCCAAGGGGCTTTGTTTAAGCTTTGATACCATTCAGAGGAGACACCATCAGTGGTGAATAACCCGCCAAGGGCAAGTGCAATGAGGTTACTGCATAAAAAGAGAAGTAATGGCGCAATAAACTTCATACGATGAGTAGTCATTGTGATGAATCAAAATTCGCTCGTAACAAAACGTTTGATTTTCTCCCTCAAGCTATCGATGGTTTCCCATTCGGTATTGTCTTTTGAATTGTATGAAAATCCTTCGTTAACTTTTTTTGCTCCGTTTGAAGCAATGTAATCCGTAAGATTCCAAATCGGAGCTTGCGGTATAATAGTATAGTATTTTCCTAAATCATACGTGAAGAAAGAATCTGAAGCACTTATCATCTCTTCATGAATTTTTTCTCCTGGACGTATTCCGATGATTGGCTTTTCACATTCCGGTCCTATGGCTTCAGCTACATCCGTGATTCGGTATGAAGGTATTTTAGGTACAAAAATTTCTCCTCCCCAGGCGTGCTCTAGGGCATGCATCACCATATCCACGCCTTCTTGTAATGAGATGTTAAATCGTGTCATTTCGGCCACGGTAATGGGTAAGACACCATCCAGTTGTTTTCGCTTAATGAAAAACGGAATTACCGACCCATTGGATCCCATGACATTTCCATAGCGTACCACGGAAAATTTAATGTCACGTTTTCCTCGTATGTTATTCGCTGCTACGAACAGTTTATCTGAAGTTAATTTAGTCGCCCCGTACAAATTAATCGGAGCACACGCCTTATCGGTTGATAAGGCCACTACGTCTTTTACGTGTGATTTTAAGGCCGCTTTAATGACATTTTCAGCACCTCCTACGTTTGTCTTTACGCATTCATCCGGATTGTACTCTGCAATATGAACATGCTTCATTGCAGCAGCGTGTATTACACTGTCTATTCCCTCAAATGCACGTTCCAAACGCTCACCATCACGCACATCACCAATGAAATATCGGATTTGTGGGTATTGTTTAACGGAGAATTCTTGCTCCATTTCAAACTGCTTTTGTTCATCTCGAGAATAGATGACAAGGCGTTTAACTTCAGGGTAGTTCGTTAGGATATGTCGTGTTAAGGCCTTGCCAAGTGAACCGGTTCCGCCTGTGATTAAAATGGATCTGTCTTTCATTGAAGTAAAGTTACATTAATTTTTATCGCTTACGTTGAGCATCTGTACTAAGGTTTTTCGCTCAAAGGCATCAATCATGCTTATGCTGCTGGCATTAATGATCGATACCTGCTTTGTTTTTGCGTAAGCCTTAATTTGCCAATAGCCTTTAAAGGATAAATAAAACTTGTGAATAATTTCATGCAGTTTTCGCGGACGATCAATACGATCTTCTACTTTCATGGGTTGTGTTCCATCGGTAGCGTAATAGTGTACGTGACGTAAGAGGGCCTCATTATTTTCATTTACTGAAAGGTCAGCGAGCCAGGAATGATCCGCACCAACCATTCCAATGGTTTTATATCCCAACCGAATTCCAACCATAATTCCAGGAATGAGCACATTGTGCGGCCGAGGCATTCCCCATCCCAGGTTGTACCAACGGTGGGACCAGAAGTTAAGTCCCTCCACGGGCGTTTGATTGAAATAGCTGACGTTTAAGTTTTTATTCGATTTTATGAGCAACTGTAAGTCAATGCTTTTCTTTGCGCGGAACGGAACGTGTAAGGTCATATCCCACCTGGTTTTTTCTTTCAAGGCTTCAAATAATTCGTGCTTTGCTTGAATATAAAATGGAGATAATTCGGAATCGTCCTGGAAATAGGTAACTGCGTTTAGTATGTATAATTTGGGTTGTAACGCGCTGAATTGTTCGCTGCAGGCTGATGCATTCACCGCCATTAAATCAAATCCCTCAAGCACAGACGCTGGATTGTTTTTTAAGGTTTCATTGAGGGATGGTCCATTGCCTAAGATCAACAACGGTTTTGTTTGTTTTTCATGAGAAACAATACCGATAAAATTACTTTGTAAGAGAATTCTGAGGGCACTCAGTTTGGTTTGAATCAAACCAACAATGAAAGATTGTATGCACATCAACAAGCTCATGCCTTGTCATACTTAAAAAGTAGGCCTCGGGTTACCCAAAAGCGAAAGAAAAGTATCATATTTCCTTTGGCAAATTTGAATTGGAAGGCGTATAACAACCAAAGTGCCATACTGCCACACCATTTGATACCTTCTATGAGAATACGTTTCGTGTAGCTCATTAGTCCTTCGTTTTTACTGCGTAAACGTTCGCTGACCCCAGTCCCTAGGGCTTGTTTTTTAATAAAGGCATAGGTGGTTCGCTCCCTTGGAACGCAATGATGTACAATTGCTTGAGGTTCATAACGTACTGGAATTTCAGCCTCATAGATCCGGTTAAATAAATCTTTTTCTTCGCCACCAAATAAATTATTTCCGATTCTGCCCAAGGATACATTGAATAATCCTGCCTTTTCAAACGCTAAATTCCTAAATGCCATGTTTGAACCACGTGGGTAATCCTTGTTATTGAAGTAAAAGGCGGTTTCTCCTTTGTTGAAGTATCCAAGCAAAGAGTTCAAGTAAAGGTTTTCCCAACTCGGCTTAATATCTTCATAATGAAGGAATATTGGCCCGCCGATACATCCACAGTCAGGGTACTTATCGAACGATTCGAGGAGGACACTTAAATACGTTTCATCGATAAAGGCATCATCGTCTAAAAAGGTGATAATAGGGGCAGAAGATTCTTTGATGGCACGATTTCTAGCATGGGATAAACCTTGATTCGTTTCGAGAAAATAGTGCGTAAGATGAGAGGGGTTCGAGTGTGAAAATTGTGTAAAAAGTTCGTGGGTGTTGCCCGGTGAATTGTTGTCTATTAACAGAATCTCAAAACACTCAGGGGCTAGGGTTTGTCGCAATATGGATTCAAACAACTGAGGTAAATACCGTTCTCGGTTGTATGTACAGATGGCTACCGTGATCTCAATCGAACTCAATGCTTAAATCTTGTTTTTAAGTGCTGACAGTGCGCTCTTTATTCCACTGGCGTTTTTACCTCCTGCCGTAGCAAAGAAAGGTTGACCGCCACCGCCGCCTTGAATCATTGGCGCTACCTCTCTAATCCACTGTGTAGCATTCCATGCCTTAGATGCCACTAATTCATCTGAGATGATTACGCTTAACCCGCATTTATCACCATCGATATTTCCAATGATTCCTACAAAACTTGGGTGTTGTCCTTTCAGCTGAAACAAGATGTCTTTTACCGAATTACTGTCAATGGTTACTTCGTGACATAGGCATTGAATTCCATTGATTTCTTCGAGCTTACTTTCTAACTCACGCTTAATTCCTTTGTTTCGCTCCTTAATTAATCCATCAATTTCCTTTCCTAACCCTTGATTTTGATCCATTAAGTCTTGAATGCTTTTGAGGATATCCTTTGGATTTTTGAACATCAAGCGCACCTCCGCCATGATCGCGGATTCCTGTTTGAAGTAGACTTCTGCCGCTTGTCCTGTAATTACTTCTATACGACGAATACCAGCGGCTACAGCGGCTTCGGAATGAATGTGTATTAATCCGATTTCACCCGTTGACTTCACATGGGTACCGCCACACAATTCAATGGATTCTCCAAATTGAATGACACGAACTAAATCACCATATTTTTCACCAAATAAGGCCATTGCACCCATGGCTTGTGCTTCACTAATTGGGGTGTTTCGTTTTTCGTTTAGCGAAATGTTTGCTGAAATCTGTTGTTCCATGAGCGAAATAACTTGTTCCATTTCTTCATCCGTTACCTTCGCAAAATGTGAAAAATCAAAGCGAAGATAGTCGGGTCCAACCAAGGAGCCTTTTTGCTCCACATGCGTTCCAAGTACGGTTCGTAAGGCGTGGTGCAATAAATGCGTAGCACTGTGGTTTTTTTGAATGTTTATCCTACGATTAAGGTCAACATGTGCATTAAATGTATGGGCTAAGTTCGTTGGTAATGACTCACTCAAATGAACCATTAAGTTGTTTTCTTTTTTAGCATCAAAAATCCGAGTTTTATTGCCTTCCTGATCGATTAACCATCCGGTATCTCCAACTTGTCCGCCACTTTCCGCATAAAATGGAGTTTGACTTAGCACTAATTGATAGAATTCACGTTGTTTTTGAGTTACTTTTCGGTATCTGATGATGGTGGTGTCGCATTGAGTGGTGTCGTATCCAATAAATTCCGAAGGATGTTCTTCATTCACCTGTTGCCAGTCATCGGTTTCAATGCCTGTGGCTGCGCGAGATCGCTCCTTTTGTTTCGTTAATTCTTGATTAAATCCAATTTCATCGACGGAAAAACCATGCTCGCGACCAATGAGTTGAATAAGGTCTAATGGAAATCCATAGGTATCATACAATTCAAATACAGCGGCGCCTTCAATGGTGTTTTTGTTTTGACTTCGAGTGGCCTCCATCAAAAGATCCATACGCTTGATGCCTTGCTCTAAGGTTCTGAAAAAGCTAAGTTCTTCCTCCCGAATAACTTTGGTAATTAATTCTTGTTGAGCAATTAATTCTTGGTATGGATGGCCCATTTGATCTACTAGAACCGGAATTAATGAGAATAGAAACGGTTCTTTCAATTCTAGGGTTTGATACCCGTAGCGAACGGCTCGACGTAAAATTCTTCGAATTACGTAGCCTGCGCCATTATTTGCGGGAAGTTGACCGTCTGCTATAGAAAAAGCAATGGCTCGGATGTGATCAGCGATTACACGTAAGGCGATATCTGTTGGTTCTGAATTTCCGTAGTTTTTTCCGGAACGCGCTTCCATATGGGATATGAGGGCCTGAAATAAGTCAGTATCGTAGTTGCTTTGTTTAGCTTGAAGCGCCATTGCTAAGCGCTCAAGACCCATCCCTGTATCAACATGCGTTGCTGGAAGTGGTTCTAGGCTACCGTTAGCCTTACGGTTGAATTGCATGAAAACCAAGTTCCAAATTTCTATGACTTGCGGATGGTCTTTATTGACAAGTGACGCACCGGAAATTTCCGATTTTTCTGCTGAACTTCTTAAATCTATATGAATTTCTGTGCAGGGACCGCAGGGTCCGGTATCACCCATTTCCCAAAAATTGTCCTTTTTTGAGGCTAATAAAATATGCGCTGGGTCAATAAGTTTAGTCCATAATTCGTTGGATTCAGCATCCATTGGTACTTTATCTGTTTCGTCCCCTTCGAATACGGTAACGTATAAATTTTGGGGATTCAGTTTGTATACCTCGGTTAAAAGTTCCCAGGCCCATTCAATGGCTTCTTTTTTGAAATAATCTCCAAAGGACCAATTTCCGAGCATTTCAAACAAGGTATGATGGTACGTGTCTACTCCAACTTCTTCTAAATCATTGTGTTTTCCTGAAACGCGTAAGCATTTTTGTGCGTTGGCAACTCGAGTAATCGGTGCCGTTTCATTCCCTAAGAAGTAATCCTTAAATTGATTCATTCCCGCATTCGTAAAGAGCAGGGTTGGGTCATTTTTAATAACAAGCGGGGCGGAGGGAACGATGTTGTGTCCTTTTCGCTCGAAAAAATCAAAAAACTGTTGGCGTATTTCAGAAACGGTCATATGGGTATACAATGAATTACAAAGGTAGAAAAAACAAATGTGTTCTTTTCATTCGAACTTGGAAAGCGGTAACTTTGTTCCATGAACTTTATTTCACCGGAATTAGAGCTATATGCGGGAACTCATACGAGTCCAGAATCTGAGTTGCTTGCGCGGATAAATCGAGAAACTCACCTTGAGGTTTTACAACCGCGTATGTTGAGTGGTCATCTTCAAGGTAGGGTGCTTTCTTTGCTTTCCCGCTTGTTACAACCCAAACGAATCCTCGAAATCGGAACTTACACAGGGTATTCGGCACTTTGTATGGCTGAAGGTTTAGCACCTGAAGGAACGTTGGTTACGATCGATGTCAATGAAGAATTACAGGCAAGAGTTCAGTCCTATTTTAACGAGTCCGCTTTTAAAAATCAAATTGATTACCATATCGGTGATGCTATGGAAATAATTCCTACCCTCCCTGGGCTATGGGATTTAGTATTCATAGATGCTGACAAAAAGAACTATCTGAATTATTATAACCTGATTATCGATCGAATGAATCCAGGGGGAATTATTTTGGCGGATAATATTTTATGGTCGGGCAAAGTAATTGATCCAAGCGCAACCGACCGCGAAACCGAATTACTTCGGCGTTACAATGAAGTCATTCATTCGGACGATCGGGTGGAGAATATCTTGTTGCCAATACGCGATGGAATTATGGTGGCTCGAAAAAAATGAAACGAACACTCACCAGAACGGCCGACGGTTCTTTTACCATTTATGTTCCTGAGTTAGACGAGCATTATCATTCTATTCATGGGGCGCTTCAGGAAGCAAATCATGTATTTATTCAGAACGGTGTATCGATGCTATCGCATAAAAAATCAATTCGTGTATTGGAAATGGGTTTGGGTACTGCACTAAATGCCTATTTAACCTATGAATGGTCGAAGAAACATAACATTGAAGTTTGGTATTGCGGGGTAGAAGCATATCCGGTAGGTGGCCAACTCATTACTACGTGTTTAACGGAGATTGGAGTGGATCAACAAGATGTATTATCGTTTTTCAGTTCGCTTACTTATGGTGAAACCAAGTCAATCGGGCACTTTAGGTTGGAGCCAGTGCAGGCGTTTTGGGCGGATCTTTCCGTTGAAGATTCATTTGATGTCATTTTTTATGATGCATTCGGACCAAGAGCGCAAGAAGAAATGTGGACCATTGAGAATTTTGAGATAGCATTTAAGGCCCTTAAATCGGATGGAATACTGGTGACTTATTGTGCAAAAGGTCAGGTGAAAAGGGATTTGAAATTCGTGGGATTCAAGGTGGAATCAAGACCGGGTCCCCCGGGAAAACGGGAAATGACAATTGCCTTTAAACCTTAACATTCTTTAAGAATCTTGTTTAGTTTTTTTTGAAATCGGCGTTTACTTTTGTAGAACTATTAATAGTAGTTAGGTTTAATTGTTTAAATTGGTTTAGGAAAGCCGTTGATGCGTCAACGGCTTTTTTGATGCCATGCCAAATAAGCAATTTTCAATTGGTTCAGCACCAACGCCGTGGCTCCCCAAATCCAATGGGGGCCGTGGATGAACCCCGGTACATTCCGTGTAAATAAAGATGTTGTTTCAACGGCAAGTTCACGGTGTTCAATGGATATATCAAATGCAAGTGTATCAAGCGTTAAGGGGATTACTTGTTGAACTTCTCGTTCATTCAATTGAAGGTTTGGCGGATTTTCGTGGAAAAAGAAAAACGGAGTCATCTTAAAGTTTGATACAGGAATGTACACTGGACACAAGCTCCGAATTAATTCACCGTTGTCAGGATTAATTCCAAGTTCTTCTTGGCATTCACGTCGAGCAGTGAAACACAGGTCTTTATCCATAGGTTCCATCTTCCCGCCAGGAAAGGCGATTTGTCCGCTGTGCTTTCCTTCATACTCACTGCGTTGAATTAATAGAATTTCATACTGTTTGTTACGGTTAATGTAACAATGAATTCCTACCGCTGATTCAAGGGGAGTATCCATTGTTTTCAAGGTCTCACTCGAAAGTGATCGACCGAGCGGTAATAACGGTAAATGGTCTGATTCCTTGATTTCAATGGTTTTCAAATGCGATATGAAGTCCATTTGAATTAATCGAAATTTTGAAGAATTCGTTGGAAATCATCGGCAACATAGGTGTTGGCAATTTCTGATCCATACCATTGAATTACGATATATTCATTCCTGCGCTGCAACACTGCAAGAAATCCATTGCCGCTTGGATAAAAATCTTCTATTGGGTCGAGCGATAAATGAAAAAGTTGAATCTTAAATCCATGACGATTTTTGATTTTTTTGGGTATGCTATGACGAAATACAGAACGATTATTTGATGCCTCAAATCGATCAAAATAATGTTGTTTTAACGATTCGAATTTTGTTGCCTGACCTTGTATAAAATGAATCTCATCCAATTCATCCGTGTTAAAATCCTCTACGGTCATGTACAGGCTCAGGTTTTCTATGATATAACACTTGTTATTTTTGGCAATGCATAACGATTTTAAATCGGGATAAAGGTACGGATCGTTTGCTTTTTGTTCGGTAAACCAACTCGACATTTTCCACGAATGATTTAATCCATAATGCATTTTGAGCTCGGGAAGGTTATGCCCATTTTTTTTGAACGTTCTCAGCTTAACCTCCTGATCATTCGCACAAGAAGTGAATAGTAATGCAATTGCTAGCATGTAAATCCAACGCATATACAAAGGTACGATTATCTCAAAGTTGGAAGATATTTACATTAAAATTCAATTTTTATTTTTGCACCCCTAAAAAATTGGGGGTATGTTTAAAAAATGTCAATAAATTTTACGCTCTTGATTAAAAAAATGGGGTAATTTTGTTGAAAATTAAATTTTATGGCAACAAAACGACTAAACGCTTACAATGACGTGCTAAATAGAACGCCGAAATCGGTAGAGCTAGATGGGAAACTTTCTGATTTGTTTGGATCTCAGGTTTTTCATAGTGATATGATGCGAGAATATTTACCATCAGACACCTATAAATCCATGATGGAAGCCATTAATACCGGAGCCCGTTTGGATCGTAAATTAGCAGATCAAGTTGCCACAGCCATGAAAGATTGGGCCTTATCTAAAGGAGCCACTCATTATACGCATTGGTTTCAACCATTGACTGGTACTACTGCTGAAAAACATGATGCGTTTCTGAAACCTATCGGACCTGGACGTGCCATCGAACGTTTTGATGGTGACATGTTGGTTCAACAAGAACCGGATGCCTCTTCTTTTCCGAATGGGGGTATCAGAAATACGTTTGAAGCCCGCGGATACACAGCTTGGGATCCTTCTTCACCTGCCTTTTTAATCGGTAAAACACTTTGCATTCCAACCATCTTTATTTCCTACACAGGCGAATCGTTAGATTATAAAACGCCCCTTCTTCGTGCATTAAACTGCATTGACAAAGCAGCAGTTGATGTGTGCCAATATTTCGATAAGAATGTGAACAAGGTAATTGCTACCTTAGGGTGGGAACAGGAATATTTTCTTGTGGATCAAGCGCTGTTTAATGCGCGTCCGGATTTAATGATGACAGGCCGGGCGCTGTTTGGTCATGCCCCCGCTAAAGGTCAGCAATTAGAAGATCATTACTTTGGGTCAATTCCGGAGCGAGTTAACGCCTTTATGCGTGAGTTTGAAATGGAATCATTGCGTTTGGGAATTCCCGTTACAACTCGTCACAATGAGGTGGCTCCGAATCAATTCGAATGTGCGCCAATTTTTGAAGAATGTAATTTAGCAAATGACCACAATTTATTGTTGATGGATTTGATGGAGAAAATTGCTCGGAAACATGATTTCCGAGTATTACTTCATGAAAAACCATTCGCAGGTGTAAACGGTTCAGGGAAACATAATAATTGGTCTCTAGGAACAAATACAGGAGTAAACCTTTTGGCACCGGGTAAAAATCCGAAGAGTAACCTTCAGTTTTTGACCTTTTTTGTGAATACCATTATGGCAATTCATGATAATGCAGATTTACTTCGTGCATCCATAGCTTCTGCAGGAAACGATCACCGTTTGGGTGCAAATGAAGCACCTCCGGCCATTATTTCAGCATTTATTGGTAGTTCATTAACCGCTCTGTTAGATGATTTAGAGAAGAACATCAAGGCCGGAAAAATGACGCCGCAAGATAAAACTGAGCTCAAATTAAACATTGGTAAAATTCCACAAATTTTACTGGATAACACGGATAGAAACCGTACTTCACCTTTTGCTTTTACTGGAAACAAGTTTGAATTCCGTGCAGTAGGTTCGTCAGCAAACTGTGCTTCGGCTATGATTGTAATTAACATGATTGTTGCGAATCAATTAGTCAACTTTAAAAAGTCAGTGGATGCGCGTATCAAGAAAGGGGAAGGAAAGGATGAAGCGATTCTAAAAGAACTTCAAGTATTGATCAAAGCCTCCAAAAAAATACGATTTGAAGGCAATGGGTATGGAGACGAATGGGTTAAAGAAGCTGAAAAACGAGGGCTAAGCAACCGAAAAGATACTCCACGTGCGCTTCATGCGTACCACGACAAATCGATTGAGAAATTATTCGAATCCATGGGGGTTCTTTCTCCAAGAGAATTAGAAGCGCGACGTGAAATTGAATTTGACGGCTACGTATTAAAAATCCAAATTGAATCCCGATTAATGGGAGATTTAGTAAATAACAACATCATACCAGCGGTTCTCGAATACCAAAATAAACTCATTCAAAACATCCAAGGGTTGATTTCTGTGTTTGGAGAGAAGGAAGGTAAAGCAATGGCAAGCACACAAATTGACATCCTAAAACAAGTAAACCTGCATCTTTCAGCCATGAAGTCGGCATCTGAAAAAATGCTGGCCGAACGAAAAAAGGCTAATTCCATCGATGATGTAGAGAAAAAAGCGTTAGCATATTGCGATAACGTTAAGGTGCATTTTGATGAAATACGCTATCATGCGGATAAATTAGAACTTATAGTTGAAGATGAACTTTGGCCTTTACCTAAATTCCGCGAATTACTTTTCATTCGCTAAGTAGGTGCGCAGCCTCGTCTTATTGCTGTTCTTAGTAGCGCTAAATACGTCTACAGCTCAAGAATTGATTGAACTAGATTCCATTACGCAAACAGCTCATGCGAGAGCTTTACGTTGTAACTCGTCGTTTGTTTATCTAGGAGATAATCAAGGCCGCTGTTTTTCCTATTGTCCTCAAACCAAAGAGCTTTTTCTGTTAAATCTAGTGCAGCCCGAACTCAGGGATGTTGAAGTAAATAAACTTGGGGTGCTTTGGATGCAAACGGGCGATTCGGGCAAGGTATTTCTGAATTCGGGAATGGAACCTGTATTATTTCCCAGTCCAAATGGACTTGGCGTGTTTTTAGACGGAATTGCAGTAAAAGATTCGGTTGTATTTGCCATGGGCGACCCAATTAATGGAGTTTTTCCCTTGTATTTATCTCGTGATTATGGCCTAACATGGAAAACACTTCCTGGGGTTAAAGCAGAATCATTAGAAGCGGGATATGCAGCAAGTGGAACCACCGTGCACATTGCAGACAAGCGCTTGATTTTCGTGACCGGTGGGATGCATTCCCGGATTTTCATTGGTAAACGTCTTGGTAAAAAATGGAAGTCCTATGCGCTGCCATTTAAACAGGGAGAAGGGGAGGGGCCTTATTCCCTTTGTGTGATTGATCGTAAGAACATGATTGCAGTTGGGGGAAATTATCAATTCCCAGATCGACGAGCTTCCGTGTGTTATTTTAGCAATAACGGGGGTAAAACATGGAGGGAATCGGCTGAGCCACCGTTTGGATATCGTTCTGATGTAATTCATTTTGATGGGGTAAGCTATGCTTGTGGTTCAAACGGTATTGATTTTTCAACAGATTATGGAAACACATGGGTGAAATGGCAGGAAGGATCGTATTTGTCCATGGATGTTTCTGCCGATGAAAAACTATGGGTGACTACAAAAAGTAAACTGGGATTATTCGTATTAGAGCCAATTCGAATGGCCGTCTTAATACATCACTGATCTTGTTGAAACTGATAGGCATTAGCCATGGTTAATAAAACCCGAAAGGTTTCGAGCCGCGCATTGGTTCCGGGTTTGAAACGAATTCGGACTTTTTGAACGTTTTTTACACATTTGCTTTTTATCATTTCATTTGCATAGCATGCATCGTTGTTACAAGCGCTCTTAATGTCAATAAAAGCTACTGATTCAGAAAAATCTTTTAAGGCCCGATATTCTGGAATCAGCTCCAATAAACCACCTTTCCATCCTAAATCTTTAATCTCTGTTAATACCCATGGTTTGCCCATCATGGTAAATGCTCCGTTTGCCTCCGTTAATTTACTCGTATTTCTACCGATGAAAATGGTGGAATCATTAATTGATTTTAATCGATATCGTGCTCGATTGAGGTAGATCCAATCGGATTCGATACGAACTTCTTCTTTGGCTACCTTTCGGAGAATTTTAGTTAATTCGGTAAGTTTTGTTTTTTGAGAAAAATTGAAAAGCAAGTCGAAATCGGGGTCCAAATATGTGCCCTTTTGTTCACTATCCACGTACTTGGCGCCATAATACGTAAAAGAAAAACCGGCTAATTTATCCGTTAGCACTTTTAGATCTGCATATTTCTCAGGAAAGAAACTTCCCTTGTTAAGACGAGTGGATAAATGAAAATAACTTCGCGTACTATCAGGAATAATCATGGTGGTACTCCCTATATTTTTACAACAAATAACCAATTCCTGTTTGTTTAGTGTGAAGGTATATTGGTTTTTTATTTGTTGATGGTCAATCAATTCATAAGTCAGCGCTTTTTTCAGATTTAACGATGTATTAAACCACTCACTGTATTTTAAATGCTTATTTAGCAGTGCGGTTACCTTACGATCTCTGCTGACGATTTCATAATAAAATCCCTTTCGAACGAATCCCTGACTTTTGAGCGAATTAGCAATTGATTTTCCAGCTAGTACCCAAACATTCTCACCCTTAATTTTCAATTTTATTAAACAGAAATTCTCAGAAAAGTCGATAGGAATTCGAGTTGAACTCGTGTCCTGTACCCAATTTTGATAATATTCAGAAACAGTTTTCATCATCTTTGGGTCTCCGTTTCTAAATGAATAGTCAAATAGGATTTTTGAAAATATGTTACGTGGATTTATTTTTACAATACCTATTGTTTCTTTGGGGCAAGGGATACTTGTGACATCACTTGATCTATTTAAAAAGTTAACATACCCGAACACTAAAATCCAAATCAGGAAAATTAAAATTATGGCAATAAATCGTTGAGCGACTTTCATGTAAGCAAAGGTATAGAAAAGGCTTTTGATTACCTTTGTATCATGCGAAAATTAGTTCATAAGTTTCTTTTGCTTCTGGGTTGGGATATTTCATTGTGGAAACCAGAAGAGATTAAAAAGGCCGTAGTAGTCATGGGACCGCATACCTCCAATTGGGATTTTGTTCTGGGTCGCTTAGCTTTTTACATGATGCATTTGCAAGGCAGATACTTGGTAAAGAAAGATATTTTTTTCTTTCCGCTTGGAATGATCTTAAAAGCCTTAGGGGCAATCCCAGTAGATCGTAGCAAGAATAATAATATGGTGGATTATGTCGCCAAACTATTTAAGCAGAGCGACCAACTGTATGTGGTATTTACCCCAGAAGGCACTCGAAGTTACAATCCCAATTGGAAGAAAGGATTTTATTATCTTGCTGTAAAGGCAGAGGTACCAATTTTACTAGCTTATGTAGATTTTCCTACCAAACGAGGAGGGTTTCTGGAAGTTTTTTATCCTACAGGAGATGTTGGGGCTGATATTTTGGAAATTAAACGGAAGCTTGGTCAATTTAAAGGCAAATACCCTGAGAAGGGCATTATTTGTTAATAGCGCCAGTTTTTGGGTTATACCCATACGGACAATGCTTGCAATTACTTTTACAACAATAGCCACGTTTCAAATGATACGCTTCCTTAAAAACAATATATCCTTCTTCGCTGATGTAATAATCCTCCTCCGTAAGTTTAGAACGCTTACTGAATTCCGAATAATCCATGTCTAAATCCTTATTTCCATCCATAGAGCGTAGTGTAATTGAATCGTTTAATCTACCGCTTAACACCTTCGGACATGAATTGTTCATTTTAAGAGATGATTTAATTCACCCATTAATTTCAGGGAATAAATGGCGTAAACTTTCCCACGTGATCTCGGAAGCAAAAAAGCCCGGTATAGATGGAATTATTACGTACGGGGGCGCATTTTCAAACCACTTAATTGCCACCGCAACGGCCACTAAATTATATCAAATTCCTTGTATATTAAGAGTAAGGGGTGATGAACTGTCGGCAGATTCAAATGCCTATTTGAAACACTGTAAATCGGAAGGTGCGTTGTTAGAATTTATTACAAGGGAACAATATATAAAAGAGAAACACACAGATTCCGTCGTCTCGTATATGAATAAAAGATGGTTATCTGTTCCAGAAGGAGGAGCGAGTGAACTTGGGCTGAAAGGATGTTTAACGCTTTTAACAGATGAGATGGATTTTGACATCATCGCGTTGGCTCAAGGAACTACCACAACGAGTTTAGGGGTATTACTCAGCAGTAAACCGTCCACCCAGGTATGGGTCTTTCCAGTGTTAAAAGGATTCCAGTCTGAAATGGAAATGGATGCCTTAGCGCGTAAATTCAGAAGGACTGAAGCATGGTTGGCCGCAAAGGAGCGGTTGATGTGTTTCGATTCATATCATTTTTCCGGCTATGCAAAACAGCAGGAACAACTTCAACAAGCAGTAGATGATTTACAAATCGAAGGCAACTTTAACCTAGATCCGGTTTACACCGCTAAGGCCTTTGTTGGTATGATTACCGAACTTCAAAAAATTCAAAAACCTAAAAAAGTCCTGTTTATACATACAGGCGGAGTGCTCCCGTTGTGACTACTTAACCTTTGTTTTTCGTTTACCGTAAAGGTGTGTGGATTTGAAGAATAATTCAAAAGACCCTAATCCTTTGTTGGCATTGCTCAATTTGGAAACGGTTACATCCACCGCTAATCCCATTCTAAAGTTCAGAACTTTGTAATTGAAGTTTAAGCTAACTGCATCATTCCAGCGATAAAAAGCACCATAATTTATCGACTTAGATTTTAGGATGTTTGTTATATCAGAACCGTTTCGCATTATGTTTTCAAACATTACGCCCATAATTAAATTGGTGTTTGGACCGTTTTTAAATGTCATTAATTGAGGTTGAACCCTTAAATCACGTCTGCGAGTTGTTAAGTCTGCACCAAGATTTAGGGCCATTTGAGCATACATTCGTTCACCGGTTTCGGTAAATGTCATACGCGGTTTATTTAAGTGATTTAATGCCAAACCACCAAAAAATCTCGATTTATCACGGGTTTGATATTGGTATTGTACCCCGGTATTTACGTTGAAAGCCGCATTGGATGAACGACTTAATGTGCTGTTAATAAAGGTTGGGTCGCCAATGTTTCCTGCATAGGCCCAACCGTTCCAATCGGTTTCCCATGAAGGCATGGTTGGGTCATAACTCATCAAAATCATTCCAGGTGAGGCTCCCACGGAGAACTTGGAGAATTGACTTAATTGCATGGTATAACTAATCGGCACGTTAATTTCCGTCGCCATTAATTTACTTTCACCCGTCTGTTCGTTTTTAACCGTAAACCCAATGCCAAAATTATTTTTACTCATTGGACCGTCAGAAATTTTAAATTCACCCACTAAGGCATTTGTGCGCATTGGACTACCTGACATAGTGAGGTTTTGCATCTTAAAGGCAGTGCAGAAAGAAAAGTCTTCTGCTCCCGTGGCGACACTGGCAACATTAAACAAGGCAGGAGTTTGATAGAACAAACTTGAATTGTAGGCATATTGCGACGTAGCAACGTGAGTAATTCCAAGAACGGCAAGAAATACAATCTTTTTTATCATCTTTCTCATTATTTATATAAGGTTACATTTCCGTTCAAAGAACCAGATAACCCATTAATTAAACGATATTCCAATCTATAGACAAAGGTTCCAACATTAAGCACTTTTCCTTTAAATGTGCCGTCCCAACCTTCATGAGGGTTGGTGGTTCTAAATACCATTTGACCATAACGATTATAGACTTCGAAATTCATAGATACAATGGCACCACCATCGCCATTGAAACCATTTGAATAATTCATGTCTTGATCAACATTGGTGACCACTCTGAGTACGTCATTGAATCCATCTCCGTTCGGAGAAAAGGCATCGGGTACGGTAATTTTTACAGAATCACGGAATAATACCGAAACAAATACCGTGTCGGAAGCAATACAACCTTCAGGAGAAATGTTATTTAATATGTAGTAGGTTGAATAAAAAGGTGCAACAATGACCGTATCACATGCACCAGTGACATCCCCAAAGCAATAAACGTCATTTCCACCATTGGGTGTAACCCATACTAATGAATCTCCCGCCACAAATCCACTTGCAACGATAACGGCGCCTGACGTTATTTGACCACTTGGCCACATTCCCCCGTACATTGGGATTATCGTATCGTTGATTGGGACACCACCAATTGTATCCAGTAATCCGATGCTAATCATAGGCATTGAACCAACTGTTAATACTTGACTCGCGGAGCTTGTAGCTCCGTTGGCATCAGTTACTGTTAAAGAAAGGGTATAAGTTCCTGCCGTATTAAAACAAACTTGGCCAGGATTCATTCCGCTGTAGAAAGAGGGTGTGCCACTTGGGAAAGACCAACTAGATGATACTACATCATTTGAGGATGTATTTTCAATGTCGATGCAATCACCTTCGCAAATTACATTGTCGGAAAGCGTAAAACTGGCTGTCGGCTGAGCAAATGCTGTTAAATAAACGGACACCAATATTAAGAAAGAAAGAAATTTCATAATTTCAGATTCATAAAGATTGCGACGAAGTTAAGAAAATCCTTTCAAAAAAACACAAATCACTCGGGATTAAGCAATCGAATGATTTCTGTGGCCTCTTCAGGGTCGTGTACCCTTAGAAATGTTGCACCGTTTAATAAAGCATAGGTATTCAGTGCTGTGGTACCATTTATCGACGTTTCAGGCGTTTTATTGAGCTTCTTATAGATCATCGATTTTCTCGATATTCCACAGAGAATTGGCGCTTCAAACAGTTGAAAAAATCTCAAATTAGACATTAATGCATGGTTCTCTTCAAGTGTTTTTGAAAAACCGAACCCCGGATCAACAATGATATCCTTAACTCCTGCGCGTCGAATTTTAACCATAAGTTCAGACAATTCTTGAAGTACTTCCACAGTTACATTGTGATAGGTCGTTTCCTCGTGTAAATGCTGTGCTTCCCCACGAGAGTGCATCACAATGTAAGGGGCGTTGTACGTCGCACAAACGTTCCATATTTCGGGATTATTGCGCCCCCCTTCCACATCATTAATGATTTCACCGCCATGTTGTAAGGCCCATTCTGCTACTCGTGGACAGCTCGTATCAATCGAGGTGTAAAACTCAGGGAAGTTCTTAGTGATGAACGTAAGAACCGGTTTTAATTTTTCAATCTGTGCTTTACTATCAACCAATGAAAAACCGGGCCTTGTAGATTGAGCACCAATGTCAATAAATTTCACGTCAAGTGTTCGACAGCGGACTAGATAGTCTTCAATACCTTTTAATGAATCAAACCTACTGGACGAATAAAAGGAGTCCGAAGTAAGGTTGAGTATACCCATAACTTGTGGTCGGTCCATCTGTACTAAATTATTCCGCAAGCGAATAGACCTGATTGAACGAAAATGTTTAACTTCGACCCCGTAAAAATTACTTTTTGTCATGTCCGATACCTTGGCTTCTTTCACAAATATACTTACAAAATGTCGGGAAATTTATATTGCCAAGACTACAGATTATGGTACGGCATGGCGAATACTTCGTCCCATTGCATTGGCAGACCAGTTGTATATTAAGGCAAACCGTATACGAACCCTTCAAGAAAGTGGCGTATCAAAAGTAGGTGACGGCATAGAAGGAGAGTTTATGGCTATTGTGAATTATTGCATAATGGGTTTGATTCAGATCAATGAATCCAACGACTTACCTATGGAATTAACCAAGGATGAAGCAGTAGAGTTGTATGATAAATACAAAGAGGAGTCCGTTTCATTAATGTTAAAGAAGAATCATGATTACGGAGAAGCTTGGAGAGAAATGGCGATTGAGTCGCTGACCGATCTTATTTTAATGAAAATTTACCGGATTAAACAAATAGAAGGTAATCAAGGGAAAACGTTAGTTTCTGAAGGGGTTGATGCGAATTATTATGACATGCTGAATTATGCGGTTTTTGCCCTTATTTTAATGGATGTTAAATAAATGTTAGCATTTGGTCAAAGCAAAGTTGACCTGCTATTTTCGTTGAAAAATTAACGATATGAACTCAATCAAGAAATTTGCGCCTTGGACCATTAGAATTTTAATTTCGATGGTTTTCTTTTTATCTGCCATAGCTAAATTATATCCAAATCCATCGTATGCGCTTACCTATTTTGAAGTGCATCAATTGGAACCCATGGGCATACCGTTGAATGTAGCGCAATATTTATCTCGAATATTAATCGGAGTAGAGTTCGCAATTGGATTTTTGTTGCTTTTACCTTTTTTCCTGAAGCGAGTAGTAATCCCGATAACCATTTTTATGCTTACGGTGTTTATCGTCGAGTTAGGAATTGAAATCATTTTCAAAGGTAATGCGGGAAATTGCGGTTGCTTTGGAACACTCATTGAAATGACACCCCTCGAGGCCATGTTAAAAAACATACTTTCTATTGGGTTATTGATTTGGTATTATGGATTAACTAAAGTAACTCCATCCGCTGAATCCTTAATGGATGAACCGGCTCAATCTACGGGAAAAGAGGAGTTATTTGGGTCAATGCAGGCTAAATTTAATTGGTCGGTAATTGGTAATCTATTGTTGGCTTCAATTTTCGGAGTGTTTATTGCGGGCCCAATTCGCTTTCAGCAAGCACAACCTGCAAAACCAGTTTCTGTCGTTGATACGGTAGCAATTGAGCCAAGTCATACGCACGATACTTCGTTGGTTGCAAATCCACAGCTCGTCAAAAAAGATAGCCTTGAACCTGTGGTTGATTTAGGCCCTAAAGCCAAATTATCGGGTTTCGAAAATATCTTTCCAGACATTAATAAAGACAAAAAAATCGTATGCTTTTTCGCACCAGGATGCGATCATTGTCGAGCCACAGCTAAAGCACTAACGAATTTGAAATCAACGATGAAAGCGTTTCCTGCTATGCGCATTGTTTTCATGGATGAGGAGCCAGAGGTGATTCCGGATTTTTTCAAATTTGCGGGTGCTGAATATCCGTATTATGTAATGGATATTGTAAGTTTTTGGAAAAAACTTGGAAGTGGAAAAGAAGTACCTGGGGTGCTTTATCTTTGGAATGGCAATACTAAGAAGTTTTACCAAGGAATTGATAAAGAGCAATTTAACGCTTCAGAGTTTAAAAAAATCCTGAATAAAAAGTCGTAGGACTGAAAATAGCGCTAATTTTAAGCATGCGCAAACCGATTATTGGAGCTAATTGGAAGATGAATTTAACGTGTGAAGAGGCCATACAACGGTTCACGGAAATTTCTTCCCTTTCTGAAATCAATTCAAACGTAGAATTAGTTGTATTTCCTCCTCAGCTATACCTGGCCTTACTCTCAAAAATGAATGGTGTTTCCTTGGGCGCACAAAATGCGTATGCGCCTGACCTATTTGGCGCCTTTACCGGAGAAACTTCCTTAATGCAACTTAAGGAAATTCAAATAAATAGCATCCTTGTTGGACACTCAGAGCGAAGATTGTATTTTGGAGAGGATGACGATTTCCTCTGTGCCAAAGCGAAAACAGCGCTAGATCTTGGTTTTCAAGTCTTTTATTGTTGTGGAGAAAGTGATGAAATACGTTCCAATGGAACGGCAATTGCATATGTTGAAAGCCAATTAAAGCCCTTGTTAGAACATTTAAACGATTCGCATACTTCCTTATTAGTAGTTGCTTACGAACCCATTTGGGCAATTGGTAGCGGTAAAGTGCCTTCTTTGGCGGAAATTGAAGAAGTACATGCTGCAATAAGAAACCTATGTGAGCGCCATTTTAGTAAAGAGGCTGCTCAATCAATTCGTATTGTTTATGGCGGTAGTTGTAATGCATCAAACGCGAACGCTATCTTTCGATTACCCAATGTTGATGGTGGCTTAGTGGGAGGAGCTTCGTTAAAGGTTGAAACGTTCAAACCGATAATCGAACAACTATGATAGACTACATTGAATTGAACTTGACGTTCAAGCCTTTTTATCCCTCTAATGAAATTGTCACACTATGGTTGTCGGATATTGGGTATGAAAGTTTTCTTGAAGAAAATGAGGTTCTAAAAGCCTATATTCCCAAATCAGATTTTAATTATGATGCAGTAAAAGCGCTTCTTGAACCGTTGGTTGCTCAGGGAATCAAGGTTAATTTTACGCATTTGGAAATACCTGGTCAAAATTGGAATCAAGTATGGGAAGATAGTTTTGAACCCGTGTTATTAGCGCACCTTTCTATTGTTGCTCCGTTTCATGGAACGGAATACAGGACAGGAAGAGTCATCGAAATAGCACCTAAAATGTCCTTTGGTACAGGACATCATCAAACTACGTATCTGATGTGTCAGGCTATGGAAGAACTGGTATTTACAAACAAGAAGGTGCTGGATATGGGAACTGGGACCGGGATCTTGGCAATAAATGCAGTGCAATTAGGGGCAGACCATGTCTTGGCCGTAGATATTGAATCGTGGTCGGTTGAAAATACCATCGAGAATGTTAAACGAAATCAATGCACTCGAATTGAAGCCCGTGAAGGCGATATCCATGTTGTAACTGAAGTAGGTTTTGATGTTATTCTCGCTAACATTAATAGAAATGTACTGCTTCGCCATCTGGGTTCGTATTATGACGCGCTCTCAAAAGAAGGAGTATTATTAATTAGTGGATTTTTCACCTCGGATGTTAAAGCCATAGAAATTGAGGCTACATTGCTCGGATTTAAACGAATTAATACCTATGAAAAAGAAAATTGGGCTTGTATTTTATTTGAGAAATATTAGTGTAATCCTCCTCATATTAGGGGGCAACCTTGTAGCCACAGCGCAAACGTTTTCTAAAAATCGAGAAAAATTCCTAAAGGAAAGTCAAAAGTTGTTCATTGAAGAATCAATGGAATACAATGTAAATCAAGTATTTCCGGCAGTGATCTCTAATGCCTCGGGGATTTCTGAAAGTAATTTTAATCGAATGGTGGATGCCGCTAATGCCGTTTTTACCGCCTCTAGCGACATACAGTTGACTTATTTCATGGTAGCAAGTTACATTTATCAATCGAAAAATAAATGGCCTTCTGATTTTACGAGCACATGGACTGAATTGGAGCGTGATTATCGCGCAAAAGATTCCGACGAATATGGTCCCTTTCTTGAGTTTTCTTATAACTTATTTCGCTATAAAGCGCTGCACAAAGATGATAATTCGGTGTGGGTGTTTAAGGGCGATATGCAGTGGAATACCGAGAAAAAGTTAAAGATTCTATGCACGGACGGTCAAATGCTGGGTTACGCTCCTGGGTTGAAAGGAGAGGACAGCGTTTGGGTTTCCGAAACCGGCGGTGTGTTTGACTATGAAACAAAAAAGTTCGCCGGTAAACAAGGAACAATTACTTGGGAGAAGGCTGGACTTAAAAAGTCTGAAACCTATGCTGAGCTAAAAGGATATCGAATTTTAATGACGGATGTTGTCCTAAAAGCAGATACCGTAACATTAACAACCCCATATTTTTCATCTCCCATCCAAGGAAGCTTGGTGGATAAATCCAAAGATCGGTTAGAAGATCAGGATGGAGCTCCACTCTTTTCATCATTTAGTCAACGCCTCCGAATACCAGACCTTAAAGAATTTATGGATTTTGATGGTGGTTTTAGTTTGCAAGGCAGCCGTGTTGTCGGTGTAGGAAAAAAGGGAAATCCTGCAAGGCTGATCTTTAAATACAAGAATAACCCCACCTTGATTGTAAGTTCCCTTCATTTTGATATCGACCCCACTCGAATATTGGCGCGCGAATCTTCACTGAAACTTTTGTATCCGAATGAGGATTCTCTGATACACGATTCAGGGTTGTTTGAATTTGACGGGACTAAAAATCAATTACTTTATACCGCGGCTAAGCGTGGTTCATATGTTGTCCCGTTTATGGATTATCATTTTCAGGTTTCATGTAATGCGCCGGTTTTAAAATGGCAACCAGGTTCAGCATTTCCGATGTTTTCATTTGAAATGGCGACGTCACAAGCACAAAAATCAATACAATTTGAATCGTTAAGTTATTTTAGTGAAAGTGAATTTTCGCTTTGGGGTAAGGGTAATCAAAATTCATTAGTTCAACTAGCAGCATATTGCAGAAAAAATTCCCTTGACGTATTGGCGGAAGGTCAAGCAGCGAATGCCCTGAACTTGAGTATTGATTATGCGAAGTCTAAACTATTAGACCTTTCGATGCGCGGATTTTTGGTTTACAATTCGGTTGATAAAACGATAATACCTACCGCAAAGCTTTTTTCATTCGCAGATGCAAATACGAACGGCTTAGATTATGACAATATTTCATTCACGTGTGATTTAAAAGAACGGCCAGTTCCTCCTTCAATAGCGCCCGCTCAAGCTGAAAAAATCAAGAAATTAAATGCACGTTATACCAAGCAAGATTTTTACGCATTTATTGATTTAGAAAAAGATCAAGTGTTTTTAACAGGGGTTGATGGTTTAACCCTTTCTAATGCGCAACAAGTTTCCATTTCTCCTGATTCAGGATATTGCATTTTGAAACCGAATAGAGATATTGTCTTTAAAGGACAATTATTGGCTGGAAAAATTTTTGTACAACTAAACGATGGTTATTTTTCCTATGCGCAATTCAAAGTGAAGTTGAACCAAACTTCTTATGCCGCATTAGTGGTAAATCCCTTGAATCCATCCGATGGAGATCAACCCATTGAATTAGTAAGTTCATTTGCAAATTTAAAAGGGGAAATATTAATTGATGAGCCTTCATCCAAATCTGGAAGGAGCAAAACCAATAAATCCTTTCCTAAATTACTTGCTCCAAATCCAACGAAAGTAGTATATAATGATCCGTCTATTGTTAATGGGGCCTACGACTCATCTCGTTTCTTTTTTAGGCTAGAGCCCTTTGAATTGGATAGCCTAGATAACTTTAATGAAGTCTCGCAGCGATTTAAAGGTGAATTAATTTCAGGAGGAATATTTCCACCCATCAAAGAACCGTTAAAAATTATGCCCGACTATTCAATGGGGTTTTCAACGGTTGCTCCAGCGGGAGGTTGGGCTTTCTATGGTGATAATTCGAAATATGAAAATAAAGTAATTCTTTCCCATAATGGTCTTCAAGGCGCGGGGACCATTAATTACAGTACTGCAACGGCCATCTCCCAAAAACTAACCTTCCTTCCAGATTCGACCATCGGAATTGCTAAATTCATCAATAAGGAATCCGCTGCAGGAGTAAAGGTTCCGAGTGTTACATCGGATGCCGCACTCATTACGTTTATTCCGAAAAAACAAGTGCTTAAAGCCAGTGCTTGGCGTGGGGTTAATCTTCAAATGTTTAATAACCAATGCGAAATGGAGGGAAGCGTAATCCTATCTACCAAAGGAATGAGAGGTAATGGAATTCTTCATTTTCCAGATGCGGACTTAGGATCTCGAGATTTTAGTTTTACGCATGAGGATATCGTTTCAGATACCTCCTCCTTTGCGTTAAAAAATAGATTTGTAAATGAAGGACAAGCTCCGGTAGCCATGGAAACCAAGGATGTAAAATCTAACGTTTCGTTTAAAACGCGCAAAGGAGAGTTTAACTCTTTTGGAACAAAACGAATAAAATTTCCCCCAAACCAATATTATTGCACCATGGATAAGTTTTTCTGGTTCATGGATAAGGCGAATGTT
>JBJTWL010000101.1:0-2645 GCA_046081745.1 Flavobacteriales bacterium
TTGCCCCTTTACAACATTTAGCGAAAGGCTTGACTCCGGAAGAAGTTGTAGAGGCGACCCTGCAAGCAGTACATTCGTACCAAGGGCCTGTTAAAGTCAATCTTATTTTATGTACACTTAGGCATTTTACGAAAGAACAAAGTAATCTCACAGCAGATTTAGTCATTAAGTATGCTGCAAACGGTGTCGTTGGATTGGACTTAGCTGCAGACGAAGCGGGATTTGACCTAGAAAATCATCAGGGTGCATTTGAACGTATTCATGCTCACGGAATATGTTGTACCGCCCATGCGGGAGAAGCAAGGGGTGCGGAATCCGTTATTGAGACTTTATCCTTGTTGCACGTTAAGCGAATCGGACATGGCATCCGAAGTGTTGAAGATAGAACCTTACTTGAAAGGCTTAAAGAAGATAATATCCATTTGGAAATTTGTCCAACCAGTAATCACATAACGCGTGTTTTTCCTGAGGGTCAAGAATACCCAATCAATCAGTTGTTAACAAACCGTCTTTCGTTTGGAGTGAATACCGACGGCAGAGCAATTTCAAATGTTACGTTAGTCGATGAATATCATTGGCTTAAAGAAACCAAAGGTTGGGATATTAATGACATGTTATATGTGAACGAGCAAGCCCTTCAGGCGGCATTTATCTCTGACCAGGAAAAAGAAATTCTTCGAATTAAATTACAGGAAGGATTCGAGCCTTTTATCGGTTCTTTAAGTTAAAAATTAAAGAAGCACTTAGCCTGTAATACGTATCTTTTTGATTTAAATCTCCCCTGCGGCTTCCGGGCAGGAATAATTCAGGTGAAAGGCTTGGATTTGATAGATACACAGCAGCAGGATCAGTCAAGACTCCAGTTTCGGGATAAAACGTAGACACATCATCCATATAATCCGTGAAGGTTTTAAAACAAGTAGCTTCAAATCCAAGTCGAATCTGTTTAGATAAGCCCAGTCGCATACCAAAGCCCAGGGGCATAATGACCGTTGCTTTACCATAAGGTGTTACTTGTCCCTCTGTTCTCAATGGACGAAGTTCGATTAAGGTGCCATTATAATTGGCTTTAGGGTTAAAGGCCGCAAACCCAATTCCACTGAAGGTGTAAAGCTGAAAATTCGACCCTTTATGTCTTGCTCTTGACGTAAGGTTGTAGAATTTACCATTGAATTCTTGGGCTAGAAATATAAATTCAAGGCGTTGACTGAATTCGAAATTATAACTTTCAAAACTTAGGTTCCTGGCCCTTCGTTTAGCATTTTCTGAAAATGCATCGCTTCCTTTGACCTGAAAATAACTGAACTCTGATTTTGTTGCAAGATATCGATTGAAGCGGAATTTAAAAGCGACTTGAGCCCCTTTCCCAAGTGCTTCATTATCCATGTCTTTCATGGAATAATCTATTCCTTTTCCGCTTCCTCCACCTAAATCCCCAGTAAATTGTGTAGCACAAAAACCCGCTTGAATTTCTAAACGATTAGCACGCCAATTGGCTCGGTTGTTGAAATTTTCCCATTTAATGCGTTGGGCATGAACAAGGGGAGTAAAACAAAAAAGTAGAATAAGGGAAACCAATCTCAGCATAAAACAAAGGTAAAGAAAGGAAGGCGAAACTAAAAGTTTGTCTGAACAGACTTTTGGTGGTTTCTTGACTGGATTACTTCATGAACCAATAAGGTTTTTTGCTATACAAACCAAAGCCTACCGGTTGCACCGTTCTGTGCCTTTCTCCTTTTACCTTATTCAAGCAAGCTTGCAACGGATTAAAATGAAAAAAGCCCAGCATTGGATACCAGGCTTTGATTTGGTGCCCACGACTGGATTCGAACCAGCACGCCTATTGGCACCACCCCCTCAAGATGGCATGTCTACCAATTTCACCACGTGGGCATTTCTTGAGCAAAGATACAAGAAGCGAGTTAATTTGTCAAATAAACTCTTCGTGGTAATTCAAATCTTTAGAAAAGCTTTCTTTCAGGTTGTAGATACCCCAAAAGGCGACGGCAACACTCAGTAAACCTACAATCAGTGCCGACCATCCAATGCTTAAAAAAGCAGAAAATCCAACAAATAAAGAAACAATTATAAATACACTTCCTCTTACAAAATTAGGTACTGTATTTGCCGCCGTGGAACGAATGTTGGTGCCAAACTGTTCTGCGGCAATGGTGACAAATATGGCCCAATACCCGGTAGATGCTCCCAATAGAAAACAGTAAAAGTAATATGTCTGTTCGCTCATCTTTTGAGTTCCAAACAGAAAACAGCTCGTTACAATAAGGGTCATAAGCAAAAAAATCATTACGACTTTCCTACGGCTTTTTAACCACTGACTCATGAGCCCGGCAACCAAGTCGCCCGAAGACAAGCCAATGTATGCATACATCACAGCCAATCCGTTGTTGATCGTTTTTATTCCAAGTAAAGGACCAAAATCATCCTTGGAATTCATAATCAATAAACCAATAACAAACCAAATTGGAATTCCAATGGAAATGCATTGAATATATTTTAGTAGATTTTTCCGATTTCCAAAAATCAATTTCAAATTACCTCGAGTAGTTCCTTCTTGTTGCATTTCTTGAAACATGCTTGACTCCAAACTTCTCATTCGAATTACGAGTAATATTAACCCCAGCATA
>JBJTWL010000102.1:0-11190 GCA_046081745.1 Flavobacteriales bacterium
GGATTTATTCAATCGTATTATCTCTTCCATAAATTCAACATTGATTATCGAAAAGCCACCTTGTCTTCTCAAATTTGTGCGGGTGCTTTAACCCGGGAAGAGGCCTTAGACATTCTTAAAGAAAAACCATACAGCGAAGAATCAATTCAGTCGGAAATCACGTATATTGCAAAGAAACTCGATTTTACAGAACAAGCGTTTAATCAATTGCTTTCAGCAGAAGCACATTGGTATTCCGATTATCCGAACGATGAAAAACGGTTGAACTGGATTTATAATACGTATCGGAGATTGTTTAGAAAGGAAAAACTGGCTAGTTTTTAGTAGTGAATGTGTGCCTTTTAGTGAAGATTTACTTCAACAATATTTTTTCACAAATTTATCTCATACTTTTGTTTAAATGAACTATTTCTTAGAGCATCTAATTTCAGAATTTCAATTCCCGTTGACCAATCCAGTATTGGTTTTTTCTTTGATGCTTTTTATTATTTTATTATCCCCAATTCTCCTAAGAAGAATTAGAATTCCAGGAATTATTGGCTTGATTTTGTCAGGTATTATCATTGGTCCAAAAGGATTAGGAATTATTGGAGAAAACACATTGGCTGCAGAAGGGTGGATTAAACTATTTTCTACCATCGGACTGCTGTATATCATGTTCATGGCTGGACTTGAACTCGATTTAAATCAATTCCGTAAGTATTATAAGAAAAGTGTCTTTTTTGGATTATTTACCTTTTTAATCCCCATCTTATTGGGGTATCCGTTATGCTTTTATGGTTTGAATCTTTCTCCGCTAGCGAGTTTGCTTACGTCGAGTATGTTTGCAACCCATACCTTAGTGGCGTATCCAATTATGAGTAAGCTGGGGCTATCCAAGCACAGTTCTGTAGCGATTACTGTCGGTGGAACCATCTTAACGGATACTGCAGTATTAATTATTTTAGCCATCATTTCAAGTGCATCAAAAGGGCAATTAGATGTTAATTTTTGGGTTCGCTTATGTACGTCGCTAGTGTTCTTTTCGTTGATAATGTTCGTTATTGTGCCGCGTGTAACACGTTGGTTTTTGAAAAAATTAGACAGTGAAAAATCTTCACAGTACATTTTCGTGCTCTCCGTAGTATTTTTTGCCGCTTTTTTGGCCGAGGTGGCAGGTGTTGAGCATATCATTGGAGCCTTTGTGGCAGGACTCGTATTGAATCGTTTTATTCCCCATAATTCAGTACTGATGAATCGTATTGATTTTATTGGAAATTCACTTTTTATCCCGAGTTTTTTAATTTTTGTTGGGATGGTAGTAGATTACCGTGCGCTCTTTCAGGGAACTTGGCCAATAATAATCGCTGCTGTATTAACAGCCTTTGCCATCTTCAGTAAGTGGTTAGCAGCATTAACCACGCAGTTTTTATTTAAAATGTCAACGATCGAACGTAAGGTTATATTTGGATTGAGTACCTCACATGCAGCAGCAACGTTAGCCATCATTATGGTGGGATATCAAGATCATATCCTAAGTATTAACATTGTAAATGGGACAATTTTATTGATTCTAATTACATGTATGACGGCTTCCTTCGTTACCGAGCATGCTGGGAAGGAACTGTTGATTCAAATTTCCGAACAAGGGGAGGATGATGTCTTAGAGAGTAAACTAAGAAACAAGCATTTGTTAGTGGCAATGAATGAGCTAAATGGTAATGAGAAGTTATTGGAGTTTGCTTTACAAGTTTCAGACCCTAAAGTCATTAACCCGATTTCAATTGTGAGTGTTTTACCGTCTGCCAGCTTTGCTGAACGTATAATTCACAAATCAAGAAAAAATCTTGAGGACATTGTAAAACATTTCTCTGGATACGAAACTAAATTGAATACCATTGCCACGATTGATCTTAATGTTTCCTCAGGTATTTCGCGAGTTTCCAAAGAGTTATTTGCTAATGTGGTCATGGTGAACGACAGCAATCGAATCAATCTTATTAAACGCATTGTTGGTGATGATCGAGCTCATTTAATGGATTCATGCGATAAGACCATTTTCTTTTGTCAATTGGAGCGACCATCCGTCAATTATGAAAAAATAGTTGTTGTCGCCCCCTTGCTCGCAGAATTAGAACCTTCATTCGTGTCATGGGTTGAGCGTGTTTTTCGATTTGCCCATGAATTGAAAGTTCCTATGTTGGCATATATGCATCCAACTACCTATGAACGTTTTTTAAAGGTTGCTGTTGCCAATAAACTAGATGCAAACACCAAATGTATTGCCATAGAAGAAATTCAAGATTTCTTTATGTTTTCAGATCGTAAGGAGAATGATTTTGTTGTGGCAGTCGGTGCGAGAACCGGATCTGTTTCTTACACAAGTGAGCTTGAACCATTTTTAACTAAGGTTCAAAAAGCCTACGAGGATAATGATTGGCTTTTCGTTATACCCGGTCAAGAAAAGGAAAACCTATTCAAGGAGTATGAAGATATTTCCGGAAATGCAATCGGGATAGGTGTTGATACCATATCTCGTATTGGAAAAGAAGTAGGGAGTATCTTTAAAAAAGATTAACTTATTTCCCTCTTGAACTTCCCGTTTTTACAACAGGAGCTTTTTTACTAACCGCTGGTTTTACAGCTTTAGTTTCTTTACTTGCAGCGGGTTTTGATGGCTTCTTGGTTGCATCTGCTTTTACTTTTTTAGGCTCCTTTTCTGTTTTCTCTTCAGATTTCGCAGGTTCAGTTTCCACGGTTAATAACCCTTCTTTCAATAATAAATTGTACCATTGAAATACTTTGCGAATGTCAGAAAGATAAACGCGATCTATGTCGTAATTCGGGAGTATGCCTTCAAATGTTTTTCTTAAAACAGGTTCATCTACTTTATGGTTAATGCCCTCTTTACCTTCATTCAATGTTAATAAGGAACTAAACACTTCTGTTAATTTAACATCTTCATCATAGGTGAATATGCTAATGTCTTCAATGGAACTAATCTTTTCCGAGGCAAATGCGGGGAATCTTTTTTTGTCAATCAGCGATTCTACAATTACATTGCTTTTTCCTTGGGTAACAATTTTGAATAATCCTGGTCGACCAGAGATGGAAATGATTCCTTTTAAGTCCATAAATTTTATTTTGGCCAAAATTAGAAATTCTTTCCGATTTGACTCTATCATTTTTGGCTTCATTTTAAAATAATAGTAAGTTCCATTATATTATGCCTACCTTTGCACCTAATTTTAGAAGAAATCAATGACATTTGAAGCATTGGGATTGCGGAATGAGGTGCTGCAGTCTATCAAAGAGCTCGGGTACACCGAACCAACACCCATCCAGGAACAAGCGATTCCACATCTACTCCAAGAAGAAAGCGATTTTGTAGGTCTAGCACAAACAGGTACTGGTAAAACAGCGGCTTTTGGCCTTCCCTTACTCAGTCGTATAGAACCCGGACAACTTTATCCTACGGCGGTAATTATTTGTCCGACGCGCGAACTCTGTTTACAAATTTCGAATGACTTAAAAATCTTTGGAAAGTACCTTAATGCAAGCGTGGTATCGGTTTATGGCGGTGTAGACATTAAAAAACAAATTACAGACATTCGTAAAGGCGTTGATATCATTGTTGCAACACCAGGAAGACTCATGGATTTAATGAACCGAAAGGTGATTAAATTAAATGAAATCGAATTCGTAGTGCTTGATGAAGCCGATGAAATGTTAAACATGGGATTCAAGGAAGATATTGACGATATCTTAAAATATACCCCAGATACCAAAAGTGTGTGGTTGTTTTCCGCAACGATGCCCAAAGAAGTGGCGGCGATTGCAGCGAATTATATGTCTGAACCGCTTGAGGTTTCTATCGGTCACAAGAATCAAGGGAATGAGAATATCCATCACATCTATTATTTGGTATATGAGAAGGATCGCTATCCTGCCCTAAAACGACTCATTGATTTTAACCCAGAAATTTATGGGTTGATTTTTTGTCGAACCAAAAATGAAACAGCCAATGTGGCCCAGAAATTAAGTCGGGATGGTTACAACGCTGAACCTTTACACGGTGATCTTTCTCAAGCCATGCGCGATATGGTTATGGCCCGATTCAGAAGTAAAGAGGTTCAATTGCTTGTCGCGACCGACGTAGCAGCTCGTGGTATCGATGTCGATTCAATTTCACATGTTATTCATTATAACCTGCCCGATGATATTGAGAATTATACCCATCGAAGCGGTAGAACGGCTCGGGCTGGAAAAAAAGGCGAGTCCTTGTGTTTGTTAACGCAAAAGGAATTGTTCAAAGTAAAAGGGATTGAACGGCAAATTCGAATGGATTTCACCAAAGGCACCATTCCAAATGCCCAAGAGATTTGCCAAGTGCAACTAAAAAAATTAGTAGAAAAGGTTACGTCAACTTCGATTCGCGAAAAAGAAATACAACCCTTTCTTCCGGATATGTTTAGTCATTTCCAGGATTTATCGAAAGAAGAAGTTATTAAGCTATTTGTTTCTGCGGAATTCAATCGCTTTATTGAATATTATGAGCGCGCAGGCGATTTAAATGCATCGGAACGTGCGGAAAAAGGGATGTCGTCGAAAGCAGATCGCTTTGGCGAACGCGGCACAGGTGAGCGTCGACGAGATGAGAATAAAACACGGTTCTTTGTTAATCTCGGTAAACGAGACGGTTTGAATGTTGGAGGCTTACTTCGCGTAGTTTGTGATGCAACAGGGTTGAAATCTGGGAATGTAGGGCGCATTGATATCATGGCTTCCTTCTCATTTTTTGATACCGACAATGAACATGTAGATAAGGTACTTAAGAAATTAAATGGGGCTGAATTCGAAGGACATGCCATCAGTGTTGAGGTTTCAGCCGGAGGAAAGGGGGGAGGCTCATCTTCAGGAAGACGCAGTAGTGGTGGTGGAGATCGCAAATTTGGTGGCGGTGGTGACCGTAAATTTAGTGGCGGTGGAGCTAGAAAAACGGGAGGCGGAGATCGTAAATTCGGTGGGGGTGGACCTAGAAGCGCTGGTGGAGATCGAAAATCCAGAGGAGGTGGTGATCGTAGACCTTCATCATCAACTGATTTTTCAAAAAAAAGAAGATAGAATTTAAGTTATGGACATAAGAAACATTGCCATTATTGCGCACGTTGACCACGGTAAAACCACATTAGTAGACAAATTAATCGAAGCGGGTTCGGTGTTGAATGAACGAGATCGTCCAACCGGTGAATTGATTTTAGATAATAATGACTTAGAGCGGGAACGTGGAATAACCATCGTTTCAAAAAACGTATCCGTTTCCTATAAAGGCACAAAAATTAATATTATTGATACCCCTGGTCACGCCGATTTTGGTGGTGAAGTAGAACGGGTGTTGAATATGGCGGATGGTGTTTGCATCCTTGTGGATGCCTTTGAAGGACCCATGCCACAAACCCGATTTGTATTAGGGAAGGCCTTAGCTATGGGCATCAATCCATTGCTTGTAATCAACAAAGTAGATAAGGAGAATTGTACACCGGATGAAGTCCATGAAAAGGTGTTTGATTTGATGTTTGAATTAGATGCATCCGAAGAGCAATTAGATTTTCCAACGATTTATGGTTCTGCTAAAAACGGTTGGATGTCGGAAGATTGGAAAAATCCTACCACCGATATCCAACCGTTGTTAGATAAAATGTTGGATTATTTTAAGCCTAGGGAAATTCCTGAAGGTAATACCCAATTATTAATTACTTCACTTGATTATTCGTCCTATGTGGGTAGAATTGCCATTGGTCGTTTGAGCCGTGGGAAAATTACAGAGAATCAACCCGTTATGTTAGCAAAACGTGATGGAACCTTGCAGAAACATAAAATAAAAGAGGTATTTGTATTTGATGGCCTAGAGCGACGTAAAGTTACCGAAGTTCAAGCTGGTGATATTTGTGCCCTTACCGGTCTAGAAGGCTTTGATATCGGGGATTCGGTGTGTGATGCTGAAAATCCAGATCCGCTAGCGACCATTGAATTAGATGAGCCTACCATGTCGATGTTATTTACAATCAATGACTCTCCATTTTTTGGAAAAGAGGGTAAGTTCGTAACCTCACGGCATATTCAGGAACGCCTTCTAAAAGAATTAGAAAAGAATTTGGCCTTGCGTGTAATTGATACAGACAAAGCTGATCGTTGGATGGTGCACGGTAGAGGTGTACTTCATTTATCCGTACTGATAGAAACCATGCGTCGAGAGGGGTATGAGCTTCAAGTAGGTCAACCTCAAGTTATTTTCAAAGAAATCGACGGACAACGTTACGAACCCGTAGAAGAATTAACCATTGATTTACCGGAAGAATATGGTGGTACAGCCGTAGAAGCGGTATCTAAAAGAAAAGGTGAATTAACTTCGATGGAGCCAAGAGGAGGTCGAATGATTATCCAGTTTTTAATCCCGTCACGCGGTATTATTGGTTTACGAAGTTATTTGCTTACTCAAACTGCCGGTGAGGCAATCGTGACGCACCGATTCTTAGAGTACCAGCCGTACAAAGGAGAAATTCCTGGCCGTCAAAATGGTTCATTGATTTCCTTAGAACAAGGTACCGCAATTCCATATTCTATCAATAACTTACAAGAACGCGGAAGATTCTTTATTAATCCGAACGAAGATATATACGAGGGACAGGTGATTGGTGAAAATGCTCGGGCGGGTGATATGACCGTAAACGTAACAAAAACCAAGAAATTAACGAACATGCGGGCCTCTGGTTCTGATGATAAGGTTAAAATTATCCCTGCCAAAATCATGAGCTTGGAAGAGGTTTTGGAGTACATTCAAAGCGATGAATTTGCGGAAGTTACCCCGAACAGTTTGCGTATTCGTAAGATATTTTTGAAGGAAGCGGATCGGCGGCGCCTTTCCAGAGATTAATTAAACTTGATCGTTTTTACAGGATTTACGCGAGCAATTAAGGTGCTCGGGAGTAATAAAGCGATCATGCACACCGTAAAGCTTAATATATTAAGGAATATAAAAGAGGGAAACGTTAATTCCATCGGAACGGTATCGAGGTAATAAACATCGGAATTGAGCTTTAATATTCCAGTATATCGTTGTAAGCTATAAATTCCCAAACCAAGCAGATTGCCTATGATCATTCCGCTGCCAACTAAATAGGCCGCTTGCATAAGAAAAATCCTGCGCAGTTGACGATTACGGGCGCCCATTGCCTTCATGATTCCTATAAAATTCGACCGAATGATAATGAGCACCAACAAGGCAGACCCCATATTAATTACCCCAATTAGTAACATTAGGACCAAGATGATAATCACATTGATATCAAGAAAGGCTAACCAATTGAAAAGGTCTTTTTCTAAGTCAAAAATACTAACGAGTTTAACCATTTCTCCATGCTCAGTTGGTATGAGTTTTATGGGTTTAGCGATGTCCTTATTGGTTTCATCCATTCGGTACCAATCCTTCGTATGGATTTCGTAACCTGAAATAAAATCATCCGATGTGCCATTCCCTGCCTTGATTTTTACGTCATAAATACGCGTTTCTTCCGTGTTTACAGGATAATAGAACCGATAATGTAACCCAGCATCATCCAGCATCTCTTTATAAGGCTTGGCTGAAGATCCGGATGCCGTTCTCGCGGTGTTGAGGTAATGAACATGGATGCTGTGTGAATCAACTAATTGGGTTTCATATTTCTCATTGGTTTCATATAGTTTTACGTGTAACGTGGTATCCTGTAAATCTGTAGGTAGGTATTGTCCGCGGAATTGAGACAATCCTTTTCCCCAGTCGAAACTTAGCTTGCTTGGATTGCCTTGAAGCGCAAATGACACCACGAACTTATTATACACTAATGAATCCCATAGTTCAAGTTGACCACTGATTCCCCAATCATTTAATTTCTGAGTTACCCGAATATCACAAAGAACTAATTTCTCGTCATAGTCTTCGAAGCCCGTATCGTAAATTCCAACGATTTTAAATTTTCTTGAAATCGGTGAGTCCTTCACAAAAAATGCAGCGACTTCATCGTTTAGCCTTAAGGATAATTGCTTACAAATTCTTGCAGATACTATGATTTCTGATGAGGTTGATGCCAATGTGAAGTTTGGTATTCTACCTTTTTTTAAATGTTCCTTAATGAAGTTAAAATTATAGGCGCTGTCAACGCCTTTAAATACAAGTCCGATGACATCCGTGTTTTTTCCAGCTGCTTGTATTAGTCCGGGTTTATAGGCTACGCGGTTAAATCCCTGTACATCATCAACGGAAGATAGCACATCTTCAATCATTTTTGAAGCGTGAATCGGATCAGACTCATAGAAGTCGGCGTTGTTTTCGTTTTGAATAAAAAGCGGAGCTGAAAACCCTGTCACTTTTCTGCGAATTTCATTTTGAAATCCATTAACTACAGCAAGGGTTAATAGGTTTACAACAATGGATAGTGAAATACTTATCACCGCTATCCTCAATATAGGTCGTGAAACTTTTATACCTTGCGTGCGATTCGTTAGGATCCGTTTTGCAATGAAAATTTCTACTGACACCTTGTTTTATTTTGTGTCCCAAAAATACGGGAAACTAGGGCGCCTTTTACAAGGACCTAAAAAATATCCCATATTATTTCGCTTCATTGCTGTGTTCTTCATGGTTTGGGGGTTGAACGCCTCTGGCCTTGTTTATCCGACGGATACGAAGCCAGTTCATCCTGGGGCTGATCGGATGTCTTTGTATTTAGACAGTTTAAAGGGAAAGCGAGTGGCCGTAGTTGCTAACCAAACTTCAGTGATTAAAGGCGTACATTTGGTGGATACCTTGCGTTCCCAAGAAATTAATTTAGTTAAGATATTTGCACCAGAACATGGATTTCGTGGTGAAGGAGATGCGGGGGAACACATCAATAGTTCAAACGATGAACGGACGGGTATTCCTGTTGTTTCTTTGTATGGTAACCACAAAAAGCCAACAGCAGCAGATTTAATGGATGTAGATATAGTGGTTTTTGACATTCAGGATGTTGGTGTTAGATTTTATACCTATTTGTCCACCCTTCACTATGTAATGGAGGCATGTGCTGAGTTTCATAAAAAATTAATAATTCTCGATAGACCTAATCCAAACGCTCATTATGTAGATGGTCCTGTATTAGAAACCGAGTACAAGTCCTTTGTAGGAATGCATCCCGTTCCAATAGTGTACGGAATGACCATTGGTGAATATGCGAATATGATCAATGGAGAATTCTGGTTAAAAGATTCCCTACAATGCCAATTTCAAGTTATTCCATGTAAGAATTATACCCATAAGTCTAAATACAGCCTTCCAATTCCTCCTTCGCCAAATTTGAAGTCAGATCTTGCCATTTCCTTATACCCAAGCTTGTGTCTATTTGAGGCCACAACCATTAGTATCGGACGGGGAACCTCGCGTCCTTTTGAACAATACGGGCACCCGCGTTTTCCGATTACCGGATATTCATTTGTCCCTAAGCCACAACCAGGGGCCAAAAATCCACCCCATGTAGATCGGATTTGTCAGGGGTATGATTTGTCAAAAACGGCACAAACGAGAACGTATGAATTGAATTTATTCTACCTTACCAATGCACGCGATTTGCTGGGGGATTCGGCGGTATTTATTGATCAAAATTCATTTTTTAACCGACTTGCTGGAAACAGCAGTTTAAAGGAACAATTATATAAAGGATGGGGTCCGAAAGAAATACGTGCCTCCTGGAAACCAGGCCTTGATCAATTCCTGGCAATTCGAAAGAAATATTTAATCTATCGTTGAGTTAATTTCGATTGACTTTGCGCAACAGCTTCCTCCATTTGCGTAGCATAGGCATCAAGTTTTGCTCCTAATTCATGGTCATTAGCGCTTAAAATTCGGGCAGCCAATAAGCCAGCGTTTTTTGCGGCATTCAAAGCCACCGTAGCTACTGGAATTCCATTTGGCATTTGTAAGATGCTTAAAATACTATCCCATCCATCAATGGAATTACTGGACTTAATGGGAACTCCAATTACAGGGAGGGAAGTAAGGGAGGCAACCATTCCTGGCAAATGTGCTGCTCCTCCAGCGCCTGCGATGATAACATTTATTCCATTGGATTTGGCGGACTTCGCAAAGGATACCATTTTTTCAGGTGTTCGGTGCGCTGAAACTACTTCAACATGGGTTGTGATTTCAAAGCTTTTCAATAGTTCTTCTGCATCTTTCATAATGGGATAATCAGAAGCGCTTCCCATGATTATTGCTACTTTATATATCATTGGATGGAGTTGTTTCTATATTTGGTTTATTAACTTCTAAATTTTCTTGCGTTTGAGGTTGTGGGTCAAGGGCATGAGATTCTTCTTGATTCTGTTCAATAATAGTTTTTACCTTATTCCCTTCATAGTGCATGGTGTTGCCAATATCGCTAAACACTTGATCCATGGGTTGCAGCATTTCCGATTCTTGCTGCTTCAAAATATCATTGATGTTTAAGTCTTTCTTGATGTCTACCCCGGATTTACGGATTTCATTTTTTAGTTCTTCCGATGCATTTCGTATTGAAAACAAGGCTCTGCCTAGGGTTTTTGCAATACCAGGAATACTTTTTGGTCCGAAAAAAATTAAAACCACTAAAATAATGACCAGTACTTCGTACCCATCAACATCATTAAAAAGTAACTGTAAAGTATGCATTAATGCAAAGTTACGACATTTTACTTCGTTTGTATTTTTTCTACCACCTTTAGAATAAATCGTTCAGGAATAAAGGGGGAAAGATACTTTATAAGGATGCGGAATCCGAAATCACTAATGATGATGGTTTTTCCCTTTTGCATCGCGTTATATCCTTTAATGGCAGTACTATATGCATCAGCTCCATTTTCAAACATCTTGGAATTCCCCATACCCGCAGCAAATTCAAATTCCGTTTTTACAGGACCTGGACAAAGTGCGGTTACACTGATGTTCGTATTGCGTAATTCATAATTCGATGCTTTTGTAAGCGATACCACAAACGCTTTAGTTGCAAAATAAGTCGCTTGCAAAGGACCAGGAATAAACCCAGCGGTACTCGCGGTATGTAAAATTTTCCCTTCGTTTTTTTCAATCATTTCAGGAAGAAATCCATGAGTTAATGCGGTCAGTGCTTGTATATTAACAGCAATCATTTGATGGTCATCCGA
>JBJTWL010000103.1:0-17643 GCA_046081745.1 Flavobacteriales bacterium
TTATCTATTGTTCCTCCTGGAGCGAATTTTTCTGCCATGGTTGGAGACGGTATGGGGACCGGAGCGCAAGCGTCACGCCTACAATACAACTTCACCATTACGCCTCAATCGAATATGATTGTTGTGAGTTATGCCGTAGTACTAGAAGACCCAGGGCATTCCGTAACGCAACAACCACGTTTCGAAGCCCAATTGTATGACCAAGCAGGAAACCCATTACCATGTACCTTTTATCAGGTTGCGGCTGCAAGCGGAGTTCCTGGATTCATTAACTGTGGTCCCACCTACAGGTACAAAGATTGGACCACTTTTGGGGTTGACGTTACTCAATATATGGGGCAAATAATAACCTTAGATGTTGCTACTGGAGACTGTTCTTTGGGAGGACATTGGGGATATGCTTACGTAGCTGCTAATTGTACCTCATTGAATTTATCTGCCTTTTATTGCCAGAACGGTGCTAACAATTCAGCAACCTTGACCGCTCCACTTGGATTCGCGAATTATGTTTGGACCAATGCGGCAACTGGACAACAACTTGCCACAGGACAAGTAGCTTCCGTAAACATTCAAGGGGTTGATACCGTTGATTGTACCATAACTTCCGTCAACGGCTGCGTTGCTACGTTAACAACAGCGGTATTACCTGCCGAGGTAATCGGTTCCATTGTCGACACGAACGTTTGTGCTGGAAATGCTACCGTACTTTTCAACAATACATCATATACGAATTCGTCCCCAGACTCCATATTTTGGACAGCATCAGACGGCTACACCACCAATGACACCACGTTCAATCACGTATTTCCTGCTCCCGGTTCTTACAATGTAGAAATGATTGTTACCAATACAGCTAACTGTATCGATACCGTTAACACGGTAATAGAGGTGTTTGAAAATCCTGTAGCAGGATTCGGTTTCGATGATGTCTGTTTGGGTCAAACTGCTGTATTCGAAGCCTCTAGTTCCCTTAATGGCTTGGACACCATTACTAATTTTTGGTACGTGAATAATGATACCTTAGTTGGCGACAGCGTGACAGTTAACTTTAACGGCCCAAACAACTACCTTGTAGAATTAGTGGCTATTACGGAGAATGGATGTTCAGACACTGTCTCTCAAAGTTTTACCGTATTTAATAATCCAACCGCCAACTTTGCAGTTACTGAATCGTGTATCGATCAGGCTGTATTATTTGACAACACCACCACGGGATTATCTAATTCAACCACCTTTGCATGGTTATATAACAACCAACTTTTGGATACCTCCGTGGATTTATCGTACATATTTAATACCCCGGGCGTGCACAACATTTCCCTAGTTGCCATCGATTCTTTCTCGGCAGCAGTGCAGTGTGATGATACGATTAGCTACACATTTTTTGTTCATGATTATCCAACATTCAACTATTTAGCGGATACCATTCAATGTGAGGACGTTGCTTTTGTTGTTAATAGTTTTCCTTCCATTTCCACGAATGAAAATATATCCAACACATGGGAAATTAATGGCAATCAGGTAGCTACCACAGTTGATTTAAATACTATGATTCCTAACCCAGGTGTGTATCAATTTACCTACACAGTTACTTCAGATTTTGGTTGTGAAGTCGATACGACATTTGATATGTATATTATGGCCACCCCTGAGCCTCCGGTACTTAGCTTTAATATTCCTGAGTGTCCTGGAGATCCATTCTTCCTGAGTGCAACAGCCGAGGCTAATTCAACGATTGCTTGGACTGGACCAAACAACTTCAATTCGACTTTATTTGATGTTACCTTCCCACTGGACGAAAGTGGCATGGGAATATACACTGCCTTTGTAACTTCAGAATACGGGTGTATTTCTGATACCTCTCAGATTGACGCAACCATTACGTATACCATGAGTTTCAACGACTTCGATTTCCCGAATGTAATTTCTGCGAATGATGATGGAACGAACGACTTCCTTGATTTGAAATCGTACTTCATGACCTGTGATGAATTCACTTTATATATCTTCAATCGTTGGGGGAATTTAGTGTTTGAACAAGGTCAAAACACTGCCTTCTTCCGAGGGCAAGATGCGAATGGAAATGATTTAGAAGATGGGGTATATACCTACAAGTTAATCTTCGAAAACTACGAGAAACACGGGTTTATCCATGTAGTTAGATAACCGAGCTCATCACTGAATTAAAAAGGCAGAATAACTTCTGCCTTTTTTTAGTCGAAAAATTTAGACTGAATAATGCCTCTTAGAACAATTGTTGAAACTCAGATTTTAGTGCGTCTATCGCTATTTCAGAAGGCAAGGGATTTATTTCTGCGGATAAGGTAATAACTGCGGTTGCAAGATCATTAGCTGAAGCCTCATTCCCTAATTGCGATGCTGCCACATTTATTAATTTGACCGTTTCTTCTTTTGCATTTTTCATCATCATCCATGCGTTTGATGAAATGAACATCTGTTGCGCTACGTTGTGGTCGTATTCATCACGAATCGCTTTCAAAACCAAGGTCTGCAACACAAGCGCATTCATATTCGGTTGATTCAATCGCATTACCAATGCCGATGGATGAATGCGTTCCATATAAAGAATAACACGTTGATATGCCTCCATGCGATGTGCCAGGAAAAAATCTTGTCGTTGCTTTTTCAATTCACCTTGAAGCATCAAAGACTCATTAAAATTTAATTTTTTAAGAAAATGTTGTACAATAACCACTAAAGCAATTGCAAATACAACAGCGACAATAACCAGGGCAAAAATATCATTCATAGGTAATTCTTTTTGGCAAATATAGTTTTTCTTTAATGGTACAACAGAACGAGTACGCATTGAATTAAGTTACATCGGAAACAATATCAATGAAAACACTATTTTTACCTCATGAAAGATTACATCCTTACTGGAGTATTATTCCTTTATTTCATAGTACTATTAGCTATTTCATGGTTTACGTCTAGACATGCGACCACTTCCAGCTTTTTTTCAGGTGACAAAAAAAGTGCGTGGTATTTAGTGGCATTCGGTATGATAGGCACATCCCTATCAGGCGTCACATTTGTTTCTGTTCCCGGTAAAGTGCTCTCAAGCGGCTGGCATTACTATCAATTAGTTCTTGGTTTTTTCATAGGTTACTTTGTGGTTGCCTATGTCCTACTCCCAATCTATTATAGATTAAAACTGACTTCGATTTACACCTATCTAGAACATCGCCTCGGCCTTAATGCGTATCAATGGGGTGCTGGATATTTTATTCTTTCAAGAACCTTGGGTGCAACCGTAAGACTTTACCTTGTTATTAATGTACTTCAACTCTTCATCTTTAACAAGCTTGGAATTCCGTTTTGGTTAAGTACCTTAACTATAATCCTTATGATTGTTGCTTATACCTTGAAAGGAGGGGTGAAAACGATTGTTTGGACCGATACCCTTCAAACCACGTTCATGCTATTGGCGTTAGTCGTATGTATTTTCTCCATTCAAAGTAAATTAAACGTGGGGTGGAACGACATTATTGACACTATGCATACCAATAAACTAATGGGGCTATGGGAAACCGATTGGCACAAAGGAGATTATTTCTTAAAACATATTACTGGTGGGGCATTTATCACCATTGCAATGACCGGGTTAGATCAGGAAATGATGCAAAAAAACATCAGTGTTAAATCACTGAAAGATGCACAAAAGAATATGGTCATCTTTAGCATTACGCTTCTTGCTGTAAATGCCTTATTCTTGTTACTTGGTGGCGTTCTTTCCCTATACATTGGAAAGCTCGGAATAGAAGTCGCCCCAGATGATTTATTTCCATATGTGGTTCAAAACTACCTTCCATTTGGTGTTTTTGTAATCTTTATAGTGGGGTTAATCTCTGCCTTATTCCCCTCTGTAGACGGAGCAATAACTGCACTCACTTCATCCTTTTGTATTGATGTTATTGGCTTTAATCGCAACAACTTTGAGGAAGAAAAGAAGAAGCGTATCAAGCGATGGATTCACCTCAGTTTTGCGGTACTCTTTATGATTTTGGTATTTATTTTCAAATGGCTTGATAATAAAAGTATCGTTGATTTGATTTTTGATATTGCAGGCTATACCTATGGTCCGCTCTTGGGATTATTTGCATTTGGGATTCTCACAAAACGTCAATTAATCCATCCAAAAATCACTGTAATCACCTTGATTTCTCCCATAATTTGCTATTTAGTTAAAACCTACGCAATTGCATTCCTTGGAACGTATCAAATTGGCAATGAACTATTGATTCTCAATGGTATGCTTACGTTTGTACTTTTATTTATTTTCAGCAAAACCCCGCATCATGTCGCTACGCATCAATCTGAATGACCAATCAACTCACCTTGCCTTGGCACCGCATTCGCTTACAAAGCCGACGGCCTTTCTTCGGTGTGGTATTCTCACAAACATAGAGCGATATAACTTGATCCATGAGGGCATTGAGATTGGATTTCGTACCACACCCTATTTACAGGTTCTATTTTCGGAATTGAACGAAGCGATTGAGGTGGATGCACGGATTATCCCGAATGCAGATTTTATTGAGGCAATAATTACCCTAAAACAAGATGAATTCCTGACTTTGAACGGTGATATCATTACCACTCATGGTAAAGCGAAACATGAAGTAGTGTATTCGGGAAAGGAACTTATTAAAATCCTAAATCGCTGGGATTTGTTCAAGTTAAATGGCCAGGTACTTGCAATGGATTTTCAATTATTAACCCAAAACAAACAATCTCAAACACTACCTACCTCTTGCACACTCATTGGAAATTCGGATTTTCTCTTTATTGAAGAAGGTGCTACCCTAGAAGCCGTTACCTTAAATGTATCTACCGGTCCAATTTATATCGGAGCAAATTCAGAGATCATGGAAGGTTCGTTAATACGAGGACCTTTCGCGTTGTGCGAACATGGTCAACTAAAAATGGGTGCTAAAATTTATGGAGCAACGACTATTGGTCCACATTGTAAGGTAGGCGGTGAGGTAAACAATGTAATCTTTGAATCGTATTCCAATAAATCGCACGATGGATTTCTCGGGAATGGATATATTGGATCATGGTGTAATATCGGAGCAGATACAAACGCATCGAATCTCATGAATAATTATGGCATTGTAGATGTTCATGACTATGAAACTGGTAAAACAAAATCTTCTGGGGAACAATTCGTTGGTTTACATATGGGGGATCATTCAAAATGTGGAATAAATACCATGTTTAATACCGGAACTGCAATTGGGGTTGCTTGTAATGTTTATGGCCCTGGTTTCTTTAAAAAACACATTGCTTCTTTCAGTTTTGGTGAACCAACACGCTTATTTCCTTATCGGTTTGATAAAGCATTGGAAGGCATTGAAAGCATGATGTCTCGACGCGGTAAAACATTATCAGAGGGAGAGCTTAACATACTCAAGCACATCCATAGCCTTCGGGAATCATTTTAACTCAAACACAGGGAGCATCATATAACTTGGCTCAAAATATGGGCTATGTTGATAAATGTAATAAAGCTGTTGCCATTCAGAAGAAGCAAAGTCTGGATCAGCTGCCTTTTTCGCTTCGTAGTCCTGCTTCAAACCAGGGTTAGCCTGTAGGATGCTTCTTAATTTATCAATAAATACATAATTCGAAAAGTACTCTTTCTCTTGAAGGTACGAATCAAAATAATTCCACGTAAAATAGGAATCTTCGCACATCGGTTGTAAGACCGCATGCAGGAAAAAAGATCCATTTTGATTGGTTGGTACAAGGACATCGCCTGGTCGAAAACTCATGGTTATATTAACTTTTTCTACAAGCTTGGCTGAATGCATATAATGCCCTTCGTAAGGCTTGGAAAGGGCGTCAAATGAACGCACCACTTGAGCACTCACATTCAGCCTTTTTTCTTGATTCAATACTTCGAATAAGATATTATTTGCTTTGAGTTGACCTATGATCTGACGTTCTTGCCCACGGATAATATAAAACTGTGGAATTTGAATGGAATCTGTCGGATAATAATTACGATAAAAAGGAATTGTTTTTTGATACGGCAAGTTTCGATCATACGACAAATGTGCAAGTCCCGTGATTTCGCTTGTATCTCTCACTGCAGTAAACCCTTTAAATTGTATGGAATCAGCAACAGAACTACGTGTAAAATTATATCTAAAAAACCGTTGACTCCCCTCCCATTCGTGCGCTTTCTCTCGTGCTAATTCAATTTGAGCGGAATGAATCACGGTCCATTTAACCAATTCATTCATAAAATCATGCGTAGCTCTTACTCGATTAGGAAAAGGTTTGAGCATGTGCGTTTCTACGGTAAATGAAATCACATTAAAAAGAGAAGCATAACCCATTGCATAGCGAGGAAGATCATTGAATTGATATATCCCTGAATCGGGCGTTTCTTTAACCGTTTCAACATAAGGAAACAAATCCCATTTGGATTTCTTCAAGGCTTGCGTTAACTGTGGAAGCATAGATCCGTAAATTAATTTTCGCAAGGAGGGCGCAATTCGCTCCTTTAGCGAAGAAATATACGTTAAGGTATATTGATAATCGGCCCCATTTGAAACATGATTATCCACGAAGACATCGGGGTTTAGTGCATGAAATATTTTTGCGAAGGTTAACGCATTCTCACTGTCCATTTTGGTGAAATCACGATTTAGATCTAAGTTCTGTGCATTCCCACGAAATCCATAAAGCTCAGGTCCGTTCTGATTTGCTCGACTCGTTGCACTTCTGGTTAACATGCCACCTACGTTATAGGCAGGAATAAACGCAACAACCGGATCATTTGGATTTATACTGTCCAAACGCATATAGTTTTCCGCATAAATCAAGCAGGCGTTGACACCATCCGGTTCTCCAGGATGAATGGCATTATTAAAGAGTAAGGTGGTGCCGGTTCTGGCTTTTATAAAGGTGGTCAATGAATCCTCTGAGCCATTCAAAATACATACATATATTGGCAGTCCTGGAACGTCGGATGGCCCCATGTTAAACAAACTAACCCGAGGACTATCTTTATCCATTTGTTGGAGCGCAGCAATCAACTGATAATAATCCGGGGATGTGTTTCCGGTCCATTTCGATTGTGCCCACAAACTCCATCCTGTGCTTATGATAAGCAAAGAAAAAACAACTCTCATCATAGCGTAAAGGTAGTATATGCAATCGAATTGATGGGTATTTCATACCTTTGAATATGCGAATTGATATATTAACGATTTTGCCTAAGCTTTTCGATGGACCTTTTTCGGATTCCATTCTTAAACGTGCCCAAGAAAAAGGCCATGTTACCATCCACCTACACAACATCCGGGATTATTCTACAGACAAGCATAAAAATGTGGACGACTATCAATACGGCGGAGGGGCCGGAATGGTCATGCGGATTGAACCGATTGCAGCATGCATAGAACAATTAAAATCGGAGCGCACCTATGATGAAATCATCTATATGACACCGGACGGCGAAATCTTAGAACAAAGCACGTCAAATCAACTTTCAATAAAGGGAAATTTGATGATCTTGTGTGGACATTACAAAGGCGTAGATGACCGAATAAGACAACACTACATCACCAAAGAAATTTCTATAGGGTCGTATGTTCTATCTGGCGGAGAACTTGCTGCAGCTGTCCTAGTAGATTCAATTGTACGTCTAATACCCGGCGTGTTAAACGATGAAACTTCCGCATTAACAGACAGTTTTCAAGACCAATTACTGTCTCCTCCTGTATTCACGAGACCACCAGTATTTAATGGGTGGGAAGTACCTGATGTTTTACTCAGTGGAAATTCGCAAGAAATTGATCGTTGGAGGGAAGAACAAGCACTTGAACGCACAAAATCCCGCAGGCCTGATTTATTGGATTAACGGATACAATCTTAATTTGTAACTTTGCGGCATGATTGAACTCTCTGAACGATTAAATGCCATGGAAGAGTCAGCTACGCTGGCTATGGCTCGATTAAGCCGCGAATTAAAAGCGCAAGGAAAAGACATTATTTCATTGTCTTTAGGTGAACCCGATTTTAACACACCTCAATTCATCAAAGATGCAGCTGTGGAAGGATTAGCGCAGAATTTCACCACCTATACCCCTGTCCCAGGATATGATGACCTTAGAGAACGTATTTCGCACAAATTCATGCGTGACAACGGACTAAACTATCCTAAAGAACAGATTGTAGTTTCAACGGGAGCAAAACAGTCCATTGCGAATGTTGTGTTAAGTTTAATCAATCCAGGGGACGAAGTAATAATCCCCGCTCCATATTGGGTTTCATATATTGAGATCGTAAAAATGGCGGGCGGGATTCCCGTGGTAATTCATGCAGGAATTGAGCAAGATTTTAAAATTAATGCGGCCCAATTCGAAGCAGCGATCACCTCAAAAACAAAGTTGTTTATTTTCTCTTCACCGTGTAATCCAACAGGATCCGTTTATACCAAGGAAGAATTGCGAGGAATAGCCGATGTGCTTGTAAAATACCCTGACCTTAATGCCTTATCCGATGAAATTTATGAGCATATTCGGTTTGAAGGCGAACACGCAAGCTTAGCACAATTTTCAGAAATATTCGATCAAGTTATAACTGTAAATGGAGTATCTAAGGCATGGGCAATGACCGGATGGCGACTTGGATATATTGGGGCGAGTAAATTCATTGCAGACGCATGTAACAAGATTCAAGGACAGTTCACTTCCGGAACCAGTTCCATAACCCAACGCGCTGCAATTGCAGCGATGGATGCAGATCCAAGCGTATTGAAGGAAATGGTAGAAACGTTTCACAAACGACGTGATTTAGTCCTTTCCTTTTTGAATAAAATCCCAGGAGTCAAATGCAACATTCCCACGGGCGCATTTTATTTGTTCCCCGATGTATCTGCTTATTTTGGATCGAAAGATGGCGATCAGGTTATAAAAGATGGAGACGACTTGTGCATGTATTTATTGCGTGAGGGCAACATTGCCCTAGTTGACGGCAAAGGATTTGGAGCACCAAATTGCATCCGTATAAGTTATGCCGCATCGGAAGAACAGCTCACCAAAGCCATGGAACGACTTACCGCTGCCTTAGCTAAATTAATTCGATGAATTTAGACGCGATATTCGATTCATTTAATGCAATGAAGGTTGCCATTGTGGGTGACGTAATGATCGATTCATATGTCATGGGTAAAGTACATCGTATGAGTCCAGAGGCTCCAGTGCCTGTATTATTGCTTGACAAAGAAGAGCATCGCTTGGGAGGGGCAGCAAATGTAGCGCTGAACTTAAAAGCGCTGGGTGCCGAAGTATATCTTTGTTCTGTTATAGGAACCGATGCTATGGCTGTCATATTTCAGCATCTTTTGTCGGAAGCACAGATTCAAAATCAAGAAATCATCCCCTCTGAAGATCGAAAAACTACCGTTAAAACCAGGGTGTTATCCGGAACCGAACATGTATTGCGAATCGATCAAGAAGATACCAGCGAGCTAAATAGCACCTTAGAAGACGCATTGATTGCTGCGACAAAACATCGAATTGATTTAGGGATTGATGCCTTGATTTTTGAGGACTATAATAAAGGCGTTTTAACCCATCGTGTCATATCCGAACTCATTGCATATGCCAAAGAAAAAGGCGTAAAAACTACCGTTGATCCAAAGAAAGATAATTTTCTAAGTTACCGTGGAGTAAGTCTTTTTAAACCCAACTTGAAAGAAATAAAAGAAGGGATTGCAATAAACATCGATGTAGTGAATGACCCTCAATCCTTAGTGGATGGTGCAAAAAAGTTAAGAGCAACCTTAGCCCATGACTTAACGCTAATTACCCTGTCAGAGCATGGTGTATTCGTTGAAAATGAAACAGCATGGGAGATTATTCCAGCTCATGTTCGAAACATTACTGATGTAAGTGGTGCCGGGGATACCGTGATTTCTGTTGCAACGCTTTGTTTAATTGCCGGTATGAAACCGCATGAAATTGCATCCATAGCAAACTTATCGGGTGGCTTAGTATGTGAACACTCCGGCGTAGTAAGTGTTGATAAAGCCGTGTTGTTGAATGAAGCCAAAAAAATAGTACACCCATGAGTGAGATTGTAAAGCCCTACAATACGGATAAATCAAAAAAAGAAGAAGTTGCCCAAATGTTCAACAACATTTCAGCACGATATGACTTTTTAAACCATTTTTTATCTTTAGGAATTGATCACATTTGGCGTAGAAAAGCAGTAAACAAACTCAAAGACATCCAACCGCAGCGAATTTTGGATTTAGCGACAGGAACTGGGGATTTTGCCATTGCCTTATTGAAACTTAATCCTAGCCAAATTATAGGTATGGATATATCATCCGGTATGCTTGAAGTTGGTAAACATAAAATGAAAACAAAACAAGTAAGCCACATCATCGATATGCAATTGGGTGATTCCGAAAACATGCCTTTTGAGGATGGTTACTTTGATGCGATTACTGTTGGCTTTGGGGTTAGAAACTACGAAAATCTTGAGAAAGGACTTTCAGAGATGCTTCGTGTTACCCGAATTGGAGGTAAAATTGTAATCCTAGAATTTTCCAAACCAAAACGTTTTCCAATTAAACAAGCCTTTGGATTTTATTCTAGATTTATTATCCCATTTTTCGGCAAGCGTATTTCTAAAGATGAAAAAGCCTACGCCTATCTACCTGAAAGTGTAGCTGCATTTCCGGAAGGCACCGCATTTACTGACATTTTAAGTAAACTCGGCTATAATAACGTTGAATCCACCCTGGTAAGTGGGGGAATCGCAACCATATACACCGGAATTAAGTAATGCAACTAAACTGAATCTTTTGCGTTTTAGAACCGATGCTTTCAAAATACTTTTTACTTGCGTGTTTTATTCCGATGATGCTCTTGGGACAAAAGTTCAAGCAGGAGCGGTATAAAAACTTTGACCGCAGGCTATTTCATTTTGGATTCATGCTCGGGTTTAATTCATCGGACTTTACCTTATATCCCGTTCAAAACGCTTATGAGCAATTCAAGATATTAACGGTTCAGAATGATGCTCAACCGGGTGGTCAACTTGGCATTTTAACGACGATGAGGCTTGGCACGCCCATGATTCGATTACGATTTATTCCAACCATTTCCTTTTTGGAACGATCCATTAAATACACCTTTGAAGACACCACCGCTAAGCTCGGTTATCGCATTGAAGATGAACGCGTAAACTCAACTAACTTAGACTTTCCATTGATGCTTCAATTCCGAACAAAGCGCCTCAATAATTTCGCTGCCTATTGTTTAGTAGGAGGCCAATACTCCATTGATTTACAATCCCAAGAAAATGCTTCTCAGAACTTTATCGACCCTTTTATTAAAATCAAACGCTACGATTGGCAAGGTCAAATTGGAGGTGGATTAGAATTCTTCGCACCCTATTTTAAATTTGGGGTGGAGTTGAAATTTACCCATGGATTCAGCAATGTATTTATAAAAGACAATACGTACATAGCAGCACCAATACAAACGTTATACAACCGGGGTTGGTTTGTTTCCTTTATTTTTGAAGGATAATGGAACAGATTGCGTTTGTTTGTACCCCAGAAGAGGCAAAAGATTGGAACGCAATTCGACGAATTATCGAAAAGCAAGCCGGAAAAACGTATAAATACATGCGTTGGAAAAAGCGAAGCATTGATGCGCGATCTCGTCACATTAAAATCAATGCTACACTGGAATGTTCCGACAATCCACTCCCTAACCGAATACGAAACTTTACCTTTCACAAGGTCCATCATGCATCTGAAGTTCATATCATTGGGGCAGGTCCTGCAGGATTATTTGCTGCGCTGCAAGCGATTATACTCGGCATAAAACCAATCATTTTTGAACGTGGCAAGGATGTAAAAGCGCGACGTAGAGATTTAGCATTGATTGCACGAGAGCAACACATCAACGAAGATTCGAATTATTGTTATGGTGAAGGCGGTGCAGGAACCTATTCGGATGGAAAATTATATACACGTTCCAAGAAACGTGGGGATGTGGATTTAGTGCTTGAACTCTTGGTTTATTTCGGGGCGAATGAAGATATTCTTATTGAGGCACATCCACACATTGGAACCAACAAACTCCCAAAAATCATTGAGAACATTCGGAATTTCATCATTGAACAGGGTGGCGAAATTCATTTCAAATCTAAATTGACAGGGATCACAAAAACAGGAAATCTAATCAACCAACTAGAAATTAACAATCAACACAAGATACCAACCGAACAAGTCATTCTAGCCACTGGACATTCTGCCAGGGATATTTTTTATTTACTGCATGAAGCTGGTATAAAAATCTTAGCAAAACCCTTTGCATTGGGAGTTAGGGTAGAGCATACACAAGCATTGATTGACCAAATACAATACCACGGACGATTAAACGATGAATTCATACCTCCTGCTTCTTACAGCCTGGTAGAACAAGTAGATGGAAAAGGTGTATACTCTTTTTGCATGTGTCCCGGGGGAATTATTGCGCCCTGTGCCACCCGCAATGGAGAAGTTGTCACAAATGGTTGGTCGCCTTCTAAACGAAATAACCCCTATTCGAATTCGGGTATTGTAGTTTCCATTGACCCCACAGATTTTGACAATCCGGAGGATCCGTTTGTTTGTTTAACATTTCAACAAGAGGTGGAGCGGATTTGCCATGAATCAACTGGAAACAATCAGAAGATTCCTGCACAACGATTGAAGGATTTTGTAGACGGAAAACGCTCTGCTGATTTTCCACGATCGAGCTATACCCCTGGAATCGTTAGTGTCCCACTCGATGAATTATTACCTTCCATGGTGGCGAAGCGTTTACAAAAAGCATTTATAGCATTTGATAAAAAAATGCCGGGTTTTCTGACGAACGATGCCGTCGTGCACGCCCCGGAATCACGCACCTCATCTCCTATTTTGATACCCCGCAACAAAGAAACTTTTCAGCATGTTGAAATAATAAACCTATACCCCTGCGCGGAAGGCGCGGGATACGCGGGAGGAATCGTTTCAGCGGCGATAGATGGTATGAAATGCGTGGAGGCGCTTTCCTTCGTAAAATCAGCTGCAAAAACCCGGTTAATCCTTTAAAAGCTATCGGTATTATTTTTCTACCTTTACCCCATGAAACGCGTGGTTGTTGGTCTTTCAGGTGGGGTGGATTCCAGTGTGGCTGCTTACCTCTTGCTTGAGCAAGGGTATGAGGTTATTGGCATGTTCATGCGCAATTGGCATGATGAAACGGTTACCTTATCCAACGAATGTCCATGGATTGATGATGCAAACGATGCTTTACTCGTCGCGCAACACCTCGGTATTCCCTTTCAAGTGGTTGATTTAAGTGCGCAATACAAAGACCGCATTGTGGACTATATGTTCCGAGAGTATGAAGCGGGAAGAACGCCAAATCCTGATGTCCTCTGCAACCGTGAAATTAAGTTTGACGTGTTCCTTAACGAAGCCTTGGCATTGGGCGCAGATTATGTAGCTACGGGGCATTATTGTCGTAAAATCATACACGAAGACGGTTCACACGGACTCTTAAGTGGCTCGGATGGAAATAAAGACCAAAGCTATTTTTTGTGTCAAGTGAATCAAGCACAACTACAACGTGCCCTCTTCCCTATTGGGGATTTAACTAAAGCTGAAGTACGTGCCATTGCTGCCGAACATGGCTTATTAACTGCAGAAAAAAAAGACTCCCAGGGCTTGTGTTTTGTTGGAAAGATCAGTCTCCCCACCTTTCTTCAGCAGCAATTGGAACCGAAACAAGGTCCAATCATTGAAATCCCGATGGATTTGGCGCAGTTTACTGCCTACAACGAGATTACCCCTACCTTATCCAATGTAGTGGAATTGGCAAGACCCTTCACGTTTGAACCTTCCATGGGCAAACAAGTTGCCACACATCAAGGTGCTCACTATTATACCATCGGACAGCGAAAAGGCTTGCACATTGGCGGGCGGCCAGAACCCAGTTTTGTACTGGCTACTGACACCCAATCGAATGTAATTTATTCAGGTCAAACCGATGAACACCCAGGACTTTATCGCCGAGCGCTAAAACTCGACACTAGGGAAATCAATTGGATCCAAGCGCTTTCAAAAGAATCACTTAAAATGGGGGTTTCTTGTTTAGTTCGGATTCGATACCGTCAAGCGTTGCAAGAAGGAACATTAATTGAAATAGAAGGAACCTTGTATATTTTATTTGAAAAACCTCAGCGTGGCATCACGCCCGGACAATTTGCCGCTTGGTACATTACGGATGAGCTGATTGGCTCTGGGATTATTGCGGAGTGATAATAGGAATTTAATTCAAACTCATGGAAAAGAAAATCGTTTGCTCCATTTCAGTAGCTTCGTTATTCTTTTTAATTTGATCCATCAGGTTAGCCACTTCAAAAATCGACATCGTCGACTTATTTCCTTGCTCACGGTGTACAGAAAGTTTCAATTTCGCTTCACGTACTACTTTACTTCTTAGACTTTGTTGATATTGTGCCATGGTTAAAATTTTGTAACGAAGGCATCTTACGGACAATACACGACGAGGTTACAAAAATGGCAAATCTAGGTCTGTTCCCTATGGTTTATGCTGATAGCAATACCCATCGGCGTCTGACGTCATTCGCTTACAGCGAGCCCCAGCTTTAGTTATTCCTTTGCATTGTGATTGAGGTACCCCGGGTTGCGGTGAAGTACTTGGATTCGGGGAAGGGGAATTAATTATGGTCCAAGTCCAACAGGAAATACAAACTTCTTTTTCAAACGCATTTTCCCTTGAATCGGGAAGTTTATTAAAGAAATCTATCCCAGTTTCTTGCTCCACCTGATCTACCGAAACAGCGAATTTTTCAAGGGGCTCTTTACTTGCTTCATTTGGCATTAAAAAACCAATCGCTTTAGCGTCATCACCTGTATTATCCAATATTACTTTGTAATAGTACTTCGGAATCGACACTCCGTTAGATCCAATTTGAACAAGTCCATCCTTCAATACAGGACCTGTTACCACATAAATGCTATCGTAAGCTTTGGCCCAAGTTCTTACCTGTTCTTCTAAATTTTTCCAAATGCCGCGATTAAAACCTGGTTCTTGGGGACTCATATTACTAAAGTAAAACGATTCTGCCATTGCTTGTTGCGACCAACCCATATCGGCTGCGGGCGCTAGATGTCCACGGTCATACCCTGATTTCAAGTAATCTCCTACGGTGGCAGTTCCTGTAGAAACCGCAGGATCTGGAATAAATTCATCCGTTCGGTCGAATGCTTTTTCTGTTTCTTTTTTCGTCAATTCATACCCAACCCAAAAGGCTTGTTCATGTTTTTCAGAATATTGAAAGGCATATCCCACGTGTTTAATTACCGGTATATTTCCTTTCATTAGGGGAAGTTCCAAGGCATCAGGATTTATTGAATCTGGGGGAAGAAGGTTCGAACTTACCCGCGCTATGTTTGAGTTTTTTGTTGAATCAATCGAACAATACGAGTAGGCAGCTAAAACAAAGACACCTAGAAACAATATTACCAACCAACGTTTTTTCATCTACCTAATTTTACCCTTGTCTAACAAATGTATAAAATGAAATCCTTTAGGCGAAAATCCCTGATTATAAAAGAACTTGTGAGCTTTAAAATTGGTTGTATATGAATCTAAGGCCATCATGTTACACCCGAGAGATTTGGCTTTTTCCTCTAAATAATCAACCATTAGCTTTCCCACCCCCTTACTTCTGATTTTTTCGGAGACAATGATGTTATCAATTTCCAGGTATTTTCCACACCATAGTTTATTCCCGATCCAAACGCCCGATACACCCAAACAACGTTCATTTTCCATGACAACGACTTGCGTATAATTGTGCTGAATCATAAAGCTAAGTTCACTTACATATTCTTCCTGCGTTAACGATGGGTATAATTCAGTTAGCACTTCATAAGTCGCCATCATCTCTTCGACGCTGGTTAATTCGATTACTTTCATCTTACTTTTTAATCAAATGAGTTTGAAACAATTCATAAATTCGTCGATATTCATCATACCAGGAATACGATTCTTTGAACCCGTGGGCTTCTACCGGATAAGCCGCTAATTCCCATTGGGTTTTACCCAATTCAATGAGCCGTTGTTGTAATCTTACCACGTCTTGAAATTGCACATTATCATCCACCATCCCATGAAGAATCAGCAAGGGTTTTTTGAGTCCTTCTGCATAATATATTGGCGAACTCTGGCGATATGCGGTGGGGTCTGTTTCGGGATAATTTAATATGTTACTGGTATACTCGTGGTTGTAATGAGCCCAATCGGTTACAGCGCGTAACGCTGCGCCGCAAGCAAAGGCATCTGGATGTTGAAACAGACTCATGAGTGTGACAAAGCCGCCATAAGAGCCTCCGTAAATTCCAATGCGATTGGTATCTACATTTAACGTAGAGAGGTACTTTTTTGCATCCATAAAATCTTGCACATCCCTTCCCCCCATGTGGCGGTAAATAGCCGTGCGGTAATCCCTTCCGTATCCAGCGCTGGCACGATAATCAACATCCAAGACTGTAAATCCTTGGTCAACTAACAAGTTATGAAACATATATTCCCGATAATAATGACTCCACCAACTGTGTGCATTTTGCAAGTACCCAGCACCATGAACGAATAGTATAGCAGCACCATTACTCTTTTCATCAACAGGCTTATACAATCTGGCATTTACATCCTTACCATCACTTGCATTGTATGTGACATAATATGGTTTTTTCCAGGTATAATCATGAAATGCGCTTGATGCTGAATTTGTGATTTTTATAGCCTGTTTGTCTTTAGGTTTAATGTAAACTTCCCAGAGTGTATTCGCAGTGGATCCTAAATAAGCTAAATCTTGTTCATTCGGCGAAATAGCTACGTCTTTAAACCCACCGGTAACATTGGAAATAACAGGAACCATCTTCTTGTGAATTCGATGAAGCCAAGCGCCTTGTAAACTCCTTGAGTTGGTAGCGTTATGAACCACAAAATAACGAAGACCATCGGAACTTAATGACACAGACTGCATTTCAAACCCTTGACCTCCCGGATAAACAAGTTCTTTTTTCTTTGTAGTTAGATTCAATTCATACAGTTGTGAAAACCCATTTTCTTCAGACTGAAAATAAATCACCTCATCATTTTGCACAAAACCTAAGGTAGCATTTTCCATATTCCACTCCGAAATTCCTGGTCCTCCTATCCATGCCTCATCATGCTGGTGATCAAGCTCAATTAATTTTCCATCCAGTAAATTCACCATGACAATCCAACGGTCTTTGTTATCTGCCGCTCTAACATCCAATAAAGCCAGTGGTTTATTTTTAGCAAAAACAGGGTCGTGAATAAACAACGGCCTATCCTTTTTAAAATACAACCCTCCTACGGTATCCATATACACCGGCTTTTTCCGAATATCGGTCAAGGTGGAGAAATCGATTTGCATCAAGGTATCTTTTTCGATAACATGAAGATGCATGATTTGATTGGGTTCCTGCTGACTCACTTTTGCTCTGGCCTCGAAGCTTTCCACGTAGCCGTTTTCTGTAATATACGTTGGAAC
>JBJTWL010000104.1:0-3435 GCA_046081745.1 Flavobacteriales bacterium
GTGGATTTCACCAGCAGGCCGCTCATGGCGATGCAGTATGCGCAAACTCATAAACATTTCCTCGGTTTTCCCCAACAAATTCTTCTGTTTTTCGGGTGACATTGGTACGGGATCGCCCTTCTGCACCGCCATGGAATGATACAATTACGAGGTCACTTATTTTCTTTAATTCCGACAAAACTTCAAGGGCTTTTTTATAATCATTCAACTTCAAACACCCTGAATTGGGCGCGAAGGCGGTCATCCCAATGACTTTCCCATTGACATGAATGGTATCCCAAGGACAGCTTTCTAAGCCCGCATGTTTGATGCCTTTTGCCTTAAGAATGCGTTTCGTATTCTCTCGGCCCTCATTCCCAAAATCCCCCATGTGATTATTGGCCAAGGATAACAAATCAAACCCAGCATCTTTGAGGTAATCCACCAAATACTCCGGTTGACGAAAGGCATAGCAGGTAGATGGATCACTGCATTGTTTAACCTCTCCACCCGCATTAAGCACCGTACCTTCTAAATTACCGAATGTTAGATCCGCATTCCGTAAAATATCCCGAACTGGCTCCAAGATATTTCCTTGGTTAGCTGGTAAATACGCTGCACTTGGATAGTTCGTACCCAACATAATATCACCTACGGCAATCAGTGTAATAATCGTATCTTCTGGATTGTTTTTTGGGGTTGAAGATTCCATACGTGCTTGTTTCGTATCGTTCTGACTAGCGTTTGAACAAAACATTAGCGGCATTGAAATCGCCAAAAGACCTAAGGCGTAATAAAAATTCTTCATTGAAAACATTTACACGAAGGTCGAAAATTATATTCAGTTGGCAAGAATAATCTGTTCAATTGACAAAACAATAGTATATTCAACCCATCATTTACATGAGGTGACTTATGAGAAATTTGCTTTTGTTTATTGGATTGATAAGCCATTTGATATTGTACGGACAAGTAGCATTTACTGATAATTCATGGCTTTCCATCCATTCAGGTACCGGCTTTGTTATACCTGAATATAGTAATATTACTCATTCTGTTACTGATCCAATTCAATCGATACATTTATCCTGGAATAAACGGACTACCGGCAAACGCCTTACAGAACAATTATATCATTTTCCGGAGTATGGAATTAGCGCAGGATTTTCAACCCTTGGGAACAGCTACGTATTCGGTCATGAACTGTCTCTTTACCCGTACTTCAGGACTTTTTTTTATCGTGGGGAACACAGTGCGTTCTTTCATCAATTCGGTTTTGGTCTTGGGTATGCCTCGAAAAAGTTTGACATAACAACAAATCCAGACAATATATCGGTTGGATCACACCTTAATATGCATTTTGACTATCAACTCGGTTATCGGTTGAATCTCAAAAAAAATTGGGGTTTAGAGGCTGCTATTCGATTTGCTCATTTTTCGAACGCGAACATGGCTGAACCCAATTTAGGATTGAACCTCTTATACATCAATGCAGGGGTAACGCGTTCCATTGGTAACCAAGAACCAACCTTAATCCAAGAAATTCCTCGGAACATCAAACGTCATGAAATGGCAGTAATTTATGCGATGGGCGGAAAACATACCCGAGCGCTGCAAAGCACCATATATTTTACCTCCTCAGCGAGCATTGAATATAAATATCATGCATTTCACAAGTATCATTTTGGTGCTGGTATGGATTTATTTTATGATTCCGCTACCGAAACGGAATTAAGCATTAAACCGAATGCAACTTATGAGCCTAAAGATGCTTTTAGCAGTGGCATTCACCTTTCACAAGAAATTGTATTCGGCGACTTTAGTTTTATTCTACAAGAGGGTTTACATATTGGATTAAAAGACAAGGTCCATACTTCGCCCATGTATAATCGAGCCATATTGCGGTGGAAATGCACGGAACACCTGTTAGTTCACATATCCATGAAATCTCACTTACACATTCTTGATTATCCAGAAATAGGGTTTGGATATCATCTAAAATCAAGGCCATGAAACGGATTCACGTTGCACTAATAATCGGAGTTTTATCCATGGTTTCGTGTAAAAAGCATGAGGTAATCACCATGGCGCATACCGTACCCGAATATGACACACTTGTATTATCGGATGTTTTTGATGTAACCTTAATTCAAGGGACTGAGAACAGCATTAAGATTACAGGATCTAATCAATTTATTGAAGACGTAATATGGGAAAACAAAGACAACACCTTAACATTTCGGAATAACGCAAAACGCAAGTGGTTAAACCCCAAAACCAATAAAATCAAATTAGAAATCACGGTAAACGGACTTTCGAAAATAGTAGCGAATGAAACCTGTACCATAACATCGATGAATACGTTGATCGCCGATGAAATGGGATTAATATTAAAAAGCAAACTAAATCACGCAGCCTTGTCCGTTTCTTGCAACACCTTTTATTATTGGAATAACTTTCCCTGTGGTGGCACCGTTGACCTTCAAGGAACATGCAATACACTCAAGGTATGGAATTATGCATTAATGCAAATAAATGCGAGCGATTTACAAGCCACCACGGCATTAATCGAGAATTATTCGAAAGGAGATGTGCGCGTTTGGTGCACCGATACGATTTCCTACAAGATCAATGGAAACGGTGGCATTCGTGTAAAAGGCGCTCCCCATACCCTATTAAATTTAGGGGGTACTGGATCCGGGTTGTTTACCCTTGAATAACTGGCTACATATTCCGTAGATAGTGTTGTCTATTTTTTGAAATTTCCTTCTCAGAAACATCAATTTAAATTGTAATTTCGAATCAAATTTTATCCATGGTTACGATAGAAAACTACCTAGAAAATCACTACATCCACCGCAGCAATTGGCTTCGAGCAGCCGTATTGGGAGCGAATGATGGAATTATTTCGATTTCAAGTTTGGCTGTGGGCGTCGCTACAGCAAGTCAGACCAATGACCCGGTAATATTGGCTACTGTAGCAGGCCTAGCCGCGGGTGCATTATCGATGGCCGCTGGAGAATATGTTTCGGTGAGTTCGCAAACCGATACTGAAAAAGCAGACATTGAACGCGAAAAATTAGAGCTTAAACAAATGCCTGAAGCCGAATTAAAATTACTTGCAGCAATCTACGAGCAAAGGGGATTAAAAAAGGAAACTGCGATGCTAGTAGCCAAAGAGCTAACTGAGAAAGATGCCTTAGCTGCGCACATTCGGGATGAACTCGGAATTAATGAAATTAGTCAAGCAAAACCGATCCAAGCCGCATTTGCTTCGGGAAGTGCCTTTACGGCTGGGGGCATTCTCCCATTGCTCGTCACCTTGTTTGCTCCCATAAAATACATGCCCTTTTATCTCTATGGATCGACTATTATATTCCTTATCCTTTTGGGATATGTATCGGCAAAAACTGGTGGGTCACCCATCGGAAAAGCCATTTTGCGAATTGTCATCGG
>JBJTWL010000105.1:0-21800 GCA_046081745.1 Flavobacteriales bacterium
ATTTTCCGTTAATTCCAGGATTTCACCCATTTCTCTGAACGATCTTTTCTCGAAAAATCTCATTTCGATTAACTGTAGTTGAGTATCCTTTAAAAGCGGAAGAACTTTCAAAAGAACTTCTCTTTTGTGCTCGGATTCATCCAATTGAAATTCCTCCATCACCTTCCCTAACTGCATGGAATCAATACTTACTGTCCGCTGCGCCTTTTTATCCCGAAAAGATTGATAAAGCTCACTTTTAGCAATTCTAAATAACCATGAAGAAAATGGAATGCCCCGATACTCATATTTAGGCAAATTCGTAATCGCCTTAATGAATACACATGAAGTGATGTCATAAGCAGACTCTTCTTCGTCTACGCGTTTAATGACGTATCTAAAAATTGCCTCATAATATTTTTTGTACAAGGGCGCAAAATGTGCTGGATTTCGTTTTGCGCGTTCAATAATTGCTAATTCATCTTCTGGCTTTCCAAACCTGTCGAAATAAAGGAGAGAAGTTGACATAATTACTTAGATTTAGGGTTAAACAATACAGGCTTGCAGTCCTGATATTTCGGATAACGCAACTCTTGTAATTTCGTAACAAAAAAAATTAAAATGAGATTCTTAACTGGACAACGAGGTCAGATTTTCGACTTCCGTTAATCTGTTCAGCTCCTGAACTAATAACAAATCTGTTGTTGTATAAAAACACACCATATCTAATCCAAAGGTCACAATGTCGTAAAAAGGAATAGCGGAACAAAAGGTATGCGCGACTTCCTTGATAGTAATATGCTGGAACCGCAAATACATATAAGGCATTATTTTCAAACGAATAAATTCGCGTATCATATCCATCCGTATCAAACAAGGCATACCTTAAGGAAATATCTATCGGTGAACTCTTTGGTTTCCAAAGTAAATCTTGTGTTATTAGCATTCCGTGTTGGAATCCTTTACTTTGGCTGTTAATTGTTAAAAACTCTACCCTACTTTTAAAGGTAAATGCCTCGCTGATAACATATGAAAGATTTAACCGATAATTGCGCTGCACAAAGGGTTCAATCGGCGTAACAGCTCCAGCATAATTCGAACTATTCTTTTCTCGTAATTGCTGTCTAAATCTAAAGTAAACCTCAAATATCTTATTCGGCTTATATATGGGTTGAATTAAAAATTCATGTCCTTGACTCGGGGCATCAACCCCAAATTTCATCCAAGGAAACTTAAAAACATCCATATAAGCATTAAGACTCCATGCTGGATTAAATTTCATTTTCAATCCGGCATACAAACCTCGTTCATTTTGGGTATTGCTTCCCTCTGAGAATCCAGCATTATAAAACGAATAAAAATCACGTTGATAATCTCGGTAAATTAATCCCATACTTACCTTAGAATCCAAAGAAATTAATGCGCCATGCATCATAGCCCACCCTGAATTCCATTGATTTAAATACTCGTTAAATGCCTTGGAAACTTCCCCAAATAGTGCTACGTTTTTTATGTTGTAAGAATAGTCTATCCCTGTATTAAAGTGATGTTGACCCCGAAAATCGAATTGATTGTATACCTTAATATCTTTTACATACGGTTTATCGTATCCTTGGTAAACCCCAGACAGGCCAATTTTAAACAAGCCTTTTTTCAGATTAAGGTTGGCTCCTAGAATATTCTCACGCAGTCCGTTCATTTTTGAAATCTCTCGATTGGTGCGATGCAATCCCGATAAGTCGAGTGTTGAAATAAATTCTAAATCATCATATGTGGAATCGGAAATAGTGCTTGCATCTACCTTCTTACTGGATGAAAACAAGAGTAAACCCAAATTTTTATAGCCCAATTCTACCGCTGCTCCACGCATAAATCGACTTTCGTCCACCGAGGTGTAAGCCCGTAATGGAACGGCAGTTCGTTTAGCCGTGGCGATATCAGCAGTTTTACCAAAAGCATAACTTGACCAAAATCCTACACCTTGCCCTATTTGAACTTGATAATCTCCTAAAGCCACACCACGTAGGTACTTTCCACCTTTGAAAAACACGTGGGCCGAATAAAAATCAAACCCATTTTTCTGCGCACCTCTAAAAAATTGTTCGCCCGCATCCTTTTCAGCCGTAATCCCCACACTGATATTTGTTTTGTAGGTATACCTCCAACGGGTATAATAACGATCACTATTACCGTAATAATAGTTATTGCTGGCTTGGAGCATGGAATCCGACACTTGGTCATACCCTTGCTTGTGCTCAACGGTAGGCTGGTATCTTAAAAAGACTTCATATTTACCTTGCTCCAAGGCCTCCTTGAATGTAATGTGCAAATTATCCAACTTATCGTCCACTTTAATGAAGGGCCTAACCAACATAATGGTTTCTATATCCCAATAACTCAAGCTTTGCAATTCGTATATGGAAATAAATTTGCCAAATAACTTGCGATGCAAAACCAAATCGCTGATTTGAACGGTAGTTAATAAACCAAGTTCTTCTAGCTCAGCACCATCCGTATAATTTAAATTGATTGGATGTTCAAAATAGAAATCTAATTGCTCAATAATATTCGTTAAATCAATATTCTCAGATTGAAATCTCTCGGATATAAATTCAATACGTTGCTGGATGATTTCAGATTTATCTTGTCCAAACATTAAATTTAAGGGTGAAAAAACCAAGCCTAATAAAACCCCTAAGTATCTCATTTGAAGCGATAAGTAAATGAAACGTTAGGTGACCAACCAAGCTGTTGTGTGTAGGCAGAGCCAAAATCGATGCTGTAGACCCCTTTAAATGCGTAACCAACACCTGCATTTACTTCTATGGGTTGGGTTGAAAATCCCGAACGGAAATTCAAATGATCGATTGGACTGTACTCAATTCCCGCTTTTCCTCGAATTGGGAAATCAACATTCTTCTCTCCTTCTACACAAACCAATAGTTTATCTGAAAACTTGTACGAGGACCCAAAACGCATGACCGTCGTTAACCGATCCTCTTGGTAGGCACTGAGCTTAACCCTAGAAAAATTAATAACGGTAAACCCTACAAGCCATTTCGGATTGACTTGCGCTAAAAGACCAGCCTCTCCGGTTGCCTTAAAAACGTTACCATAACCTTGACCCAAGCGTACTTGATGCACGTTCATCTGAACACCTAATGCCAAAATATCAGATAATTTAAGGCTATACCCTAGCCCAGCCTTTATGGTTCGAAATTGCGTATAACCAAAACTTTGAGCGCCAAAGGATATTACACCTTTTTTTAAAGGAGTCGCAATCGTCAATGATTGGGTTTGAAGTTCTTTCAATAAGAATCGATTCTCATACGCTAATCCGATTCCCATTTTTTTTATACCGACCAGGCATGCCGGATTATGATGATAAGCCCAAACATCCTGCAGTGTTACAGAAGCATCTCCCATTCCTCTTGATCGACTGCCTGCAGGAGCCCAACCCTGACCAAAACTGTAACTTGTAAGGAGCAATACAAATAAAATAATCCGATACATTTAGTGATGTTTATCTCGTTTACAATTTAAATACTTAAGATGCGAACCTTGCGCGAAAAACCAAGTTTCACCGTAATTCGAAGATAGCGCATAAATCGTTTTTTTCGATTCCTTTGATTCTGCTTGACCATATTGGTAATCAAATGTTAACTTGACCTTCATATGCATCCCATCCTCTTCAATATTTTCCAAGCTGTAATTATCCATATAAGCCCCGTGATGAATAAATAATGATCTTAAATTTCCGGTATCCGATACGTAGGCATCAATCACACATGGATGCGTCAAGGAAACTTCTAAAATTGTTAGCTCCTTGTTGAATGCATTTTGGTATTGAATTATAGCTCTATTTAATGATTTCTCCTGATTCGCATTTAAAGAACAGGAACCGAGCATAAATAAAAGGACAATGAATAGCAGGCTTTGTCTCATCAAGTGTAACAAAGATAAGGTTTTCTTTCAATCTTTTGTTTCACTTCAAATGCTTAAGATTGGTATCTTTGGGACAAGAATTGAATTATGTCTACAGAAGAACAATGGATTAAACAACTTAAAAAGGAACTTAAAACCGAAACTTTAAGTGAATTTCAGTCTACAATTGAAGACATAGATTGGGCGTATGAACATAATAATGTATCCTTGCCTTCATTTGATTTTTCAAATACAGAGCAAACATCTTGCCTTTTTTTTAGCTACTACAAGGTCATTAATGCACTTCAAAGCAACTCGGAAATTCTACAGGATTTAAATCAAGGTACCCAAGGATTGCTCGTGTGTTGTGATAAAACCCCAGAATTAGATCAATTATTCAAAGGTGTCCTATTCGAATACATCCATACACGAGTTGTAGTGAGTAATTCAGAAGACCTTGTGCTTGTCAACCAATGGGTAATGAAGAATAAACCCGCAAATTTCACGGTGGAGTTTTCAGCAATCCAAGAAAATACTTCCTTGCGCATTGATGGGTTTTCAAGCTATGCCGTCGGGGCAAATGCGTGGCAAGAATTATCCTATGTTTGTCATGAACTTGAATCTCACCTCCCGACCATTCCCCTTAACCAAGATATCGTAGCTGAATTTGGAATCGGTGAAAATTTCCTTTTTGAGGTAGCAAAATTAACGGCTTTTCAATGGTTGTCTGAAGCAATACTTACTAAGTTCGGACGTAAAGACATAATCATAACCTTGAGGGCACGCCTAGGCTGGAGGAATAAATCATTCGGAGAGTTGCATACCAACCAAATAAGGCAATCGTCCGAAGTACTTTGTGCCCTGGTGGCTGGAGTGAATCAACTTTGTATTTCTCCATATGACCATTGCTTCGAGGAAAAACCCTCCGCTTTATCAAGAAGAATGGCAATAAATATCGGACATATTCTAAAAGAAGAAGCTCACATAGATTGGTTTTCTGGCCTGACTAAAGGAAGCTATATTACCACCTATTTAATTCACGAATTATGCAATAAGGTGTGGGACACCTTACGCTCGAGCGATAATATTAAAGATCAATTATTATCGGCAATTCAAGTCACAATTTCTAAAAGGAAGATGCGAATTCATGAACATAGCGATCGATTCATAGGGATTAACCACCTAACGAATTCGAACGAAAAGAAAACATATAATGACCAAGCGCGTGGGGTATTTGGTCTTCCTTATTTATTTTTTGAAACGATTTAATATGTCGCATTGGATAAGCTACTTAAAAAACCGGGAAGCCGATACAACCCCTCCGAAAGAAATCGATGGAATTCAAATTACATCGATCCCTCCCCATGTAGAAATTAACGCTCAACGTTCAGGGATTGCTCCGTTTAGACGTGGTCCTTATGCCTCCATGTATACCATAAGACCATGGACGATCCGACAATATGCTGGATTTTCTACAGCGGAAGAATCGAATACGTTTTATCGTAAGAATCTTGCTGCAGGACAAAAAGGATTGTCTGTTGCGTTCGACTTACCTACACATCGGGGATATGATTCAGATCACCCAAGGGTTGCGGGCGATGTGGGAAAGGCTGGCGTAGCCATTGACTCCATCGAGGATATGAAACGCCTGTTTGATGGGATTCCCCTCCATGAAATGTCCGTATCCATGACCATGAATGGTGCGGTATTGCCAATTCTTGCCTTTTACATAGGAGCTGCGATTGAGCAAGGCGTTGATGTTTCCTCTTTATCGGGAACGATACAGAACGATATTTTAAAAGAATTCATGGTGAGAAACACCTACATTTACCCACCTGAACCGTCTATGCGAATTATCGCAGATATCTTCAAGTATACCTCGGAGCATATGCCTAAATTTAATAGCATTTCGATATCAGGGTACCACATGCACGAGGCCGGCGCAACGGCTGCACAGGAGTTAGCATTTACACTTGCTGACGGAATAGAATATATTCGAACAGGAATTAAGGCCGGACTAAACATTGATGACTTTGCTCCCAGGCTAAGTTTTTTCTGGGCAATTGGAATGAATTTCCCCATCGAAGTAGCAAAACTAAGAGCAGGAAGGGAGCTTTGGGCAGAACTTGTTTCACAATTCAAACCCAGCTCCGAAAAATCGAAAATACTCCGAGCACATTGTCAAACTTCAGGTTGGTCATTAACGGAGCAGGATCCTTTTAACAACGTGACTCGTACCACCATTGAGGCCTATGCAGCCGTATTTGGTGGGACCCAATCCTTACATACCAATTCATTAGATGAAGCCATTGCGCTTCCAACCGATTTTTCGGCCAGAATTGCTCGAAACACTCAATTATTTATAGCATTGGAGTCTGGAGTAACACAGTTCATTGATCCTTTTGGAGGAAGTCAACACATTGAACACTTAACCAATCAACTCATACTCGAAGCCAGGAATTTGATGCATGAAATTGAAAATCTTGGGGGGATGTCAAAAGCCATTGCTAAAGGTATCCCAAAGTTAAAAATTGAGGAAGCTGCTGCGTTGAAACAAGCAAGGATTGATGCTGAGCAAGAGATTATTGTGGGCGTTAACCGATTTCAACATGTTGAAGAAACGGAAATTGAATTATTAGAGGTTGATAATTCCAAAGTACGAACGCAACAAATTGCCCAACTTAATAAACTCAAAGATTCGAGAGACCCAGAGCAGGTAGAACGACTTTTGAAGCAATTGGAAAAAGCGGCGAATTCTACAGAAAATTTATTAGCTATTGCGGTGGATTGTGCACTCGCTCGTTGTACCTTGGGAGAAATTTCCTTGGCATTAGAAAAGGTGTTCGGAAGATATGAAGCCGAGATTAAAACCATAACAGGTGTCTATAAATCGATTGCAATGAAAGATGACGCATTTAATGAAGCACAAAATCTGTGCAACACATTTTCAGAATTAGAAGGACGAAGACCGCGTATTTTGGTAGCCAAAATGGGACAAGATGGCCATGATCGTGGCGCTAAAATTATTGCAACGGCATTTGCCGACATTGGATTTGATGTGGACATGGGGCCCCTCTTTCAGACACCCCAAGAAGTCGCTAAACAAGCCATTGAAAATGACGTTCATGTAGTCGGTGTTTCCTCATTAGCTGCAGGTCATAAAACGTTAGTGCCCGCACTAATACAAGCATTAAACGAAGCGGGGAGAAATGATATCATGGTGGTGGTGGGAGGTGTAATCCCTAAGAATGATTATTCTTATTTGTTTGAAGCAGGTGTATTTGGAATTTATGGGCCTGGTACAAAACTTGCAGAATCAGCCATTGAAATCTTAACGCTACTCATGAAAAGTCACAATTAAATTGTATTTTCGGCATAGAATTTGGAACAAGCAAAGCAAATTATAATCCTATGAAATATATATTATTCCTCTTTTTAACGGCAGTATTTAGTATTTTGACAGCGCAAGACATTTCGTTTTCTGCTGACAAACGGCTAGTTCAACCTTCACTTAATGGGGAAGTTAAATCAGAAAACTGTGTTGAAATAAAAAGCACCTTAAAAACACCACTTAACGGCAAGAAAACATATACATGGACGATTAATGGAACCTCTGAGCCTGGAAAAGGATGGGATCTTGTTAAAGGAACAACGCTCAATGGAGAGAAAATAAAAATTTCGTTTAATAAAATTGGAAATTACAGCATTGGATTAACGGTAGTGGCGATTTCAGGTGAAGATGAAAACGAAGTTAGTGGGGAAATAGAAGACTTTATTTCCGTTCGAAGTGTTTTTCCTGAGTTAGCTGCATTGTATGCTCAAAAACCAGTTCCTAATTATGTTAAGTTGGTGGAAAAATCATCTGAATACGTGGTTAAACCTAAATTTGCGAACGATCCAACACCCAATTTGTTTCTTGCAAAAGGGTATCTAGGGATTGTAAAATCAGGCAATCCTGAACCGCGTTTTGAAACTGCCATGGAGGATTGTATCTCAAGTTTTGCTGCAGCGAGAGAGCTGGACAAAAATGGGGTAATCATGGATGATGAACATCAGCGTTTTTTAGATGAATTACAACAGTATTTATTGAATGAAAACATCTTGGTTCATTATGATGCTGATCCAAAATTAAATCCGGATAGCTATGATCAATTGGTTGAGTATATTGATTATTACAGTCAAACTACTGCAGCGCCAGTTTGTGCCAGTTTAATGCAGGGATATTTTAAATTCCTTAAAAAGGATACAAAAGGAGCCAATTTGCTATGGAATACAGAAATTTTAAAGTTGAAAAAGTATATAGACTTGGATGAGAAAACCCCGTATGGAGCGCGTTACAAAGATGACCTTGGCAATGAAATCATACTTTCAACGGTTGATCTAAAGGTATTAAAACTTGGTGTTATGAAGGTGGCACAAATCATGAAAACACGGGATAACCAAAATCCAAAAGAGGCATGTAAATTACTTTCTATAGTTGAGCCTTTTTTAATTGATGACACAGAATTCTCAACCTTTTATTCGAAAGAATTCAAGAGCTGTCAAGAGTAAGGATATTTCAACATTATTGCATTGATAAAAAAGCCACCTCACCGGTGGCTTTTTTTATTGAATCCTTAATTTTAACGTGTGAAACTTACCCGATACCTAAAGAATAAATACGTCATTACCTCAATTCTCTTTTTGAGTTATATGTTTTTCTTGGATGACATGGATATTTTTTCCATGGTACGAAATCTCAAGAAGCGCAATGAATTAACGGAACAAAAAATGGTAATGCGCGAAAAAGTAATTGTTAGTCGTGCCACATTAAAGCGGCTCAAGAAAACGCAGTATTTAGAACATTATGCACGCTCAACAAAGTACTTTAAACAAATTGATGAAGAAATTTTCGTGATTATTCCTAGAGGGAACCCGAAGCGCTGAGATGCAGTTTGAAAGAAGGAAAATAGTATCCCAAAATCTGTTGATAATCATACCCTAAACGGGCCATCTTCATGGCTCCTTCCTGACACAAACCAACCCCATGACCATACCCTTTCCCCTTTAATGTAACGGTAGTTCCATCCGAAACAACACTAAAAAAAGCGGATTTCAAGTCAAAATGATCCCTTAAATCACGCATCGGTATTCCGTATCCAGGATGAAATAAAAAAGCAGGCCGAGTATCTGTATTCCAATTGACCATAAACCTTGCACTTAGAGAATCATCAACGGGGTAACGGTATTTTTCAACTAAAAACCTCTTCCACACTGAGATTGATATTTGTTTTTCCCAATTTGCTTGCTTGGTATAAATACAAAATGTATCCTTAAAAGATGTTAGTCCTGGAATAGACTCATTCCAAACATGAGCAGGATCGCAGGTTTGACCACCGCAATTGGCGCTAAAAAATGTTGGCGCATACGTAGAATCTTTCTGAATCATTACCTGCCCCTTTGTTTGTTGTACCGCAGAATCTATGAGGGATCCCCCATTTCGTTTATGGAGATACGCTTGACAATGCACTTGATTGCAGAGGTTAAAGCCATCTTTTGAATGCTTGTGAATGGCTTTAAGTGCAAAAGTCCTTGATATGATGGACTGTACTTTATAATATTCTAATTTCTGCCCTGTTCCCGCCTCAGATTCGACAACGCCTTCTAAATACGTTTCTAAATCTACAAGGTTTACAATCAATAGTTTACCGTCTGAATTTTTAATCTCAAAGTCACCTTCAAACGCTTTCGCCTTCATGGCCGGAGACAATCCTGAAACTTCAAGAGATTTCCCATGCATGGAGGCAATAATCTTTATGTGTTTAATCCCTGTTTTCTTTATTCCTTGAAAAGCAACATCCATAGCGCCTGATGCACCTTTGGAAATTTCACAGAATGTAAAGTGATCAAGCACACCAATAAATGAGGTGTCAGCGATGACAAAATAATTACAGGTTGCATTAGCAAATTTAATTTTGGTGAACTTTTGATTCGGAAATAATCCAATGCGCATGGGTTGTCCGTTGGCAATAAAGACAAAAACGGCCATTACAAAAGCAATCATGAATTTGGACAACATGAGAACTTGTACTTTATTTATCTTAAAAATGTTTCATGCATTGAATGTGCAATTCGTTGGCTCGCCCCTTCCCCTCCCAACAATAACCTAAGTTCGTTGTAGCCTTGCAAGATCTCCTCACGTTTCGATCCTCCAATCGCTATTTGTTTCATTTCTTCCACCAGTTGCTTGGTATTGCATTGTTGCTGGATTAATTCCGTAACTAAGCCCTTTCCGAGAATTAAATTAACCAAAGAAATGTACTTAATTTTTACAATACGCTTTGCGATCCAAAAAGAAAGTCCACTGCTTTTATAACATACAACCTGAGGAACATTAAATAAGGCGGTCTCCAGTGTCGCTGTACCAGAAGTAACGAAAGCAATGGAGGCTCCTTTTAATATATCATAGGTTTTTCCATACAAAAAGGAAACTTCGTCCTCATTAAAACTGGCATAGAGGTCCTGTGGGATTTGAGCAGAACAAGCAACAACTACTTGATATTCTGGGAATGCCTTTGCTGCCTCAAGCATAATGGGCAATTTTCGACGAACTTCTTGTAATCTACTTCCAGGTAAGAGGGCAAGAATGGGTTTATCATAAATCAAAGGACTTACATTGGTCGCATTGAACCGAATAATTTCATCCAATAAAGGATGACCAAAGTATTTAGCATCAAACTTAAATTTCCTGTAAAATTCTTGTTCAAACGGTAATATACAATACATCTCATCCACGTAGGCTTTGACTTTTTTAATTCGATTTTGCTTCCATGCCCATAATTGTGGTGAAATGTAATAAACCACCTTGAAACCTCTCGTTTTAGCCCATTGAGCCATTCGTAAATTAAAACCCGGGAAATCAACAAGCACTAAAATATCGGGATCAAAGGTTGTGATTTGAGCTTTGCACGTTTTAAAGTTATTTAAAATGGTAAACAGATTCAAAAATACTTCAAGAAAACCCATGAAGGAAAGTTCTCGAATATGCTTCAATACATCCACTCGCTCAGCCATTAACCGATCACCACCCCAACCCTTTATTTCTAACTCGGAATCGATGTTTCTTAACGCGCGAACCAAATTAGAGGCATGTAAGTCCCCGGATGCTTCACCACATATGACAAAGATTTTCCGCTTTGCCATTAAAAGAAATTAACATAAATAGAAAATGGAACTAGCGCTAAGGTAGCCATGATAATGCCCCTCGCGGTTGAATAAGCTTCTCGATTCAAAAAAATATAAAACCAAAGTAAATTTGGAATACTGCCCAGGGATAAGTACTTACTTGCGTACAACGAACTGGTTGTGAATTGATGCCAGAAAAAGGAAAAATCATAGGAAAAGGCCAAGGACATAATGAGCAATACGATGGGGAGAAAAATAAATGGGGTGGCTAATCCTATGGCAAAACCAAGCCATGCATGTTTCGAAATATTCATAAATTCCAAGATTTAAGTTGCTCCATAACGCGGTAATTCGTTAAATCAAATTGAGTAGGCACCACCGAAATAAAGCCTTCATTTAAGGCATGCAAATCAGAATCTTCACGTGGATTTACCTCGCCAAATTCCCCGGTTAACCAATAGTAAGGACGCCCAAATTGATCCTCCCGTTTATCGAAACGATCGGCCCAAAACGCATGTGCTTGTGTACACAAACGAATTCCTTTTATTTCTTGAGCTGGAAGGTTTGGTATATTAACATTCAGGCAGGTATGCAACGGAAAATCATGTTCCAAAGCGCTTCGAATAAGGTGGGAAACATGCCCTTCGTATTGCATAAAATCTGCTTCATCGCTGTAGGTTGAAAGCGAAAATCCGATGGAGGGTATCCCTTCCATCGCACCTTCTATGGCTGCAGACATGGTTCCTGAATATAGGACGTTCGAAGATGAATTTTCACCGTGGTTAATGCCTGATAATACCAGATCAGGTTTTCTGTGTAACACTTCATAAATGGCCAACTTTACACAATCCACTGGGGTTCCGGATGATGAATAGGCCTCCACTTCTCCAAACATATGCACACGATGCAATCGAATTGGTGAACTCAAGGTTATCGCATGCCCCATACCAGATTGTGGCTTATCAGGCGCTACGACAATAACAGTCCCCAACGCGGAAGCCATTTTCACCAAAGATTGTATGCCTTTAGCATTGACACTGTCGTCGTTTGTAACCAGTATAAGTTTTTGATGTGTATTCATGAGGAACAAAAATAACGATAATTCAAGCCCTTGATTAATTTTGTAGTAGAATAAAAGAAAATGCAATTACTACTTCACCACCAAAAACTTGGATTTTGCCACGCTCCAGTATGTGCTGTTCGTAAAGAATCAACGGATCGTTCAGAAATGGTTACCCAATTAACCTTCGGTGAAACCGTTGAAATTCTATCGCAACAAGAACATTGGATTGAGTTGCAATCTTTATCTGATGGGTACCGCGGCTTTGTTGACCGTCGTCATCTCCTTGGATTAAGTGAAAAAGAGCTCAGAACATGGCACGACGAACGAACGGTTCAACGTTCCTTGTCAGCAATCCTCGAAACGCCATGGGGAAATCAATTAATTCCAGCAGGTTGCTACATAAGTGAAGATGGTTCTTTTAATATTGGAAAATCAACCTTCAATTTGCAATCAACATGGAATTATTCAGATTCGGATGAATTTATTACTAGCTTACTCAATGTACCCTATTTATGGGGAGGAAAAACATCATTCGGAATAGACTGCTCAGGGTTTACTCAACTCTATTATCGGGTTTTAGGAATAAATCTTCCTCGAGATGCATCGGAACAGCAAGGCATCGGAAGTTCTATATCCCTTAAAGAAGCTGCGCCTTATGATTTATTCTTCTTTCAGAACAATCAAGGGAAAATCACACATGTAGGCGTATTTCTTGGGGACAACCAACTAATTCACGCTTCCGGTAGAGTACGTATTGACTCCCTAATCAATGGTAATATTTGGAATGCCGATTTAGAGGAACAAACGCATGAATTTCACTCTATTAAGAGATACCTCTAATATTCAAGATAAAATTTAGATATTTGTTGAAAATGCGCTGAAATGAATGTGTTAGTTACCGGAGGATCAGGGTTTATTGGCAGCCATTTAGTGGAGCGATTGGTGCATGATAAACATCAAGTGGTTGTCATTGATAATTTACTCCGTGGAAATAAAATACCTCATCATATTCTTCAATCGATAACGTTCATAGAAGGAGATGTGCGAGACGCCAACTTGGTAATGAACGCCATGGAAGGAATAGATTTGGTATATCACTTTGCAGCAGTACTTGGAGTTGACGTAGTAGCAGACTTTCCTGTTGAAACAATGGATGTTGAAGTGATTGGGACACGCAACGTCATCGAAGCCATGCACAAACATGGAGTTAAACAGCTTTTTTACGCTTCTACCAGTGGTATTTACAGTCACTCAGCCATTGTAAAAACCGCGTTAAGTGAGGAGGTATTAGTGGATCCAAGAACTTCTTATGCCATGGCGAAACGATATAATGAAATATATTTGGCAAGCCATTTTGAGGAAAAAGGACTTAATACAATTGCATTGCGATTTTTCAATGTATACGGTGAACGACAGGATAACCGCATGGTCATCCCGAGATTTTTAGAACAAGCGGATGCAAGCCTTCCATTAACCGTATTCGGAAATGGACAGCAAACTCGAGATTTCACCTACATTAGCGATGTAATTGAAGCGTGTATTAGACTTCAAGAAACCAAGGGGTTTCATATTGTAAATATTGCTAATGAACGTGAATGGACCATTCAGGAACTGGCTGAAACTATTATAAAACAAACCGGTTCAACTTCAACAATAATCTACCATGACGCACCCAAAAAACGCTATGACTACGAGGTAGAACGAAGGATTGGCAGTTCAGAAAAATTACACAAGCTTACAGGTTTCAAACCGACAACGCCCCTTCAGCAAGGCATTGAATTAATTTTAACACATAATGCATATTTAACAAATGGACACTAACGTTTTTAATTTAATTGAGGCGGAACGGATTCGCCAAACCGTAGGAATAGAACTAATTGCTAGCGAAAACTATGTCAGTGATGATGTAATGAAGGCCATGGGAAGTATTTTGACCAACAAATATGCAGAAGGCTTACCTGGAAAACGATACTACGGCGGATGTGAAATCGTGGATCAAGTGGAACAATTGGCCATTGATCGCTTATGTCAATTATTTGGGGCAACATGGGCTAATGTTCAGCCACATTCCGGTGCACAAGCCAATGCAGCCGTATTTTTAGCATGCTTGACTCCTGGAGATAAAATACTAGGATTCGACTTATCCCATGGCGGACATCTTACCCACGGTTCTCCAGTTAATTTTTCAGGTAAACTGTATCAACCATTTTTCTATGGGGTAGAAAAAGAAACCGGGTTAATTGATTACCGAACGTTAGAGGAAACCGCGATGCGGGAGCGTCCAAAAATGATAATTTGTGGAGCATCAGCCTATTCAAGAGATTGGGATTACAAACGTATCCGCGAAATTGCCGATTCAATTGGTGCACTCGTACTCGCTGATATATCCCATCCTGCCGGATTAATCGCTGCCAAATTGTTGAATGATCCCCTAGAGCATTGCCACATTGTTACTTCCACAACCCATAAAACACTTCGAGGGCCTCGAGGAGGAATTATCATGTTACGACACAACTTTGATAACCCATTTGGTTTAACATGGAATAATGGCAATCCAAAATCGATGGCTGCCTTACTTGATGCTGCCGTTTTCCCAGGAATTCAAGGTGGACCACTGGAACATGTAATTGCTGCAAAAGCCGTTGCGTTTGGAGAGGCACTGAATCCAAGTTATACAACCTATATGAAGCAAGTTCAATCCAATGCATCAATTATGGCCGATGAATTGGTGAAACTTGGATATCACATCGTATCTGGAGGAACCAATAATCACAGCATGTTAATTGACTTAAGAAATAAAGGAATCAACGGAAAAGATGCTGAGATTGTATTGGGTAAAGCACACATTACAGTCAATAAAAATATGGTTCCTTTTGACACGGAATCTCCGTTTGTAACCTCAGGAATTCGAATAGGTACGCCTGCAATAACTTCGAGGGGTGTTGGTGCAGAGGAAATTCTTCGTATTGTCACATTAATTGACGAAACGTTAAGAAACCATACTAACGATGAATACGTGACAGAAATCCGTAAGAACGTCGAGCACCTTATGGGGAACAAACCGCTTTTTGCGTGGTGATTCGATTTGAATCAAAAAAAGACCTCACCTTCCCTATCATTTGGGGAATTCTATTTTTAATTTATGCGGCTGTTGGATTTGGCATTGTTTACACCAGTCGTGATTATTCTGCATTGTACGGTTTAGCCTGCGTTTGGTTAGGTATTGGTTTGTTATTTACTATACTATTAAAAACAACGTATTATACCGTTGATGAAGCATATTTAGTGTGTCACATTCTTGGGTTTAAGAAGAAAATCTTGATCCATGAAATTAAAAGAATTGAACCACAAAAAGGGATATATGCAGGAGTAAAAATCAGCACAGCGTGGAAAGGGATTGTTGTACACTATGGGAAATGGGATGAAATACTCATTACCCCAGCACAGGAACAACAATTTATTGAAACTTTAAAATCTAAGAATCCGACTTTACAGGTTTAAACCCATGTTTGGCAATAGATATACTTTCTTTTCCAATACCGATAATAGAAACAACATTTAGAGGAAATTCAAGCAGTACATGGGTGAAGCTCAAAAAGAACAAAACGCTCAATCCCAAACTGTAATCGTACAAATAAAATCCGCAGGCTGCCAACCAAATTACAATAACGGCAATAAAACGCACCTTTGGTACTTTGTGCCAGCGAATCACCTCGGTTTTACTAAACCAATTTAAATAATGGTATAAATAAGCAAAAGCAATGAAGCGCATGAGCATGATGCCAACGGTTGAAAAAAATACAGAATTCCAAAAATAATCTTTCGAATGGGTAGGCAATGCATAGCGTAATGGGATTGCTTTTTGATAATACTCGTTTTCATCATTTTCCACGATATAAGACTCGGTCAATCGAGGAGTTAACGAATCTTTAATTCGCTGCTGTTCGAGTACTGGAAATCCACTATTCGCTTTAAGCACAAACGAATCCAAATATTGCTTATTCGTCATATATTGTTCATCAATCCATTTAAAATGATTCATTATTGAAACATTAGTCATAAAAAATCCATTTCCTTTGGCATAATAAGCATTTTCACCATAATTGGTTAGGTTATTTTCTTTTGGATTTACCGGGATTGCAAATACCAGTACAAGTGGAATGATTACAAATCCTACCATTTGCCATAATCCCGATTTACTCCGGGATTTGAGTGCACCATAAAGCATAAATAACCCCGTAAATACATACACATGAATGAGGGTTGGAACCAATGAAGTTAGTGCAAAAACCATGGTGCTAGATTCATTTTCAGCAGCACGCTCCGGACTTAACCAACCTGCAACGAAAACATACAAAAAGGCTATCGCTAAAAGTTTTATCAGTACATTCTCTATGAGTACAAATAGTACCGCGGAAAACAATCCAAATACCAACAGTTTATCGAATAAATTAAGCTCAACAAATTGGGTATAAATTTCCCAATCATACCCGAAATCACTTGCAAAAGCGGCTATGGAAAGCAACACACCGATAAGTAACAACACTACAAAATCATATTTACCTTTTGAAAAATACTGACGGTCGTGAAGCCAGCTAATTTCTGTTAAATAGTGCAATGGACCCAAAAATGCGTATGCAATCAAAAAGGTTTCAAATGGCATGAAAAACGCAAATGCTGCAGTCAGCAACATAAGCCCAATATTCACATAGTTTATTTTATCATCTTTGAGCAGCGACATTCGTGTTTTTTTTCAAATATACCGAATATCATTCATTTTCCGGTTCTTGATCAAAACCAAGTGTGACGGCATTCTTACGGATACTTTTCGCTACTGCTGTCCCAAAATCATCCGGCTTTGAATTACTGTTTTTTGTTTGTTCTTCGATGTATTCAAGTCTCTTTTGATTTAATTCAGAAATTTCCTTTTGAACACGTTCACGTTCCTTACTTTTTTCAAGGACTAATGTTTTGATTTCTTCATCTGTTTTACCCTTTAATTCATCGGTTCTATCCTCGTCTTTCAACTTGGTTAATACCGTAGAATCTGCAGCTACTGCATCCACTAAATCCCAATCTCCATTCCAATAATAGGTACTTCCTTTGGCTACCGCGCGTTCCACCATAACCGCTTCATTTAAATTCTTTGCGTTATCATCCTCCTTTGATTGTTTCATTTTTTTGTCGGCACCAGAGAAACCATACGAAACATAAGTGCCATTTAATTTTACATTGTTTGATTGAATAAGGGAATCATAGGGTGTGGAAATATACGTTATAGCTTGATCGCTGTTGATATTGAAAAAATCACCGCCTGAACAGGTAGCTCCATCTTGCCAAAACGTACGAACACCTTCATCGTAAGGTCCACAAAAAATGGTGCTCACCAAAACACCTTTCGTTTTTGCCAAGGAACACGCCTCTTTATAAGAAATCGGACCTTGATTAAAAGGTTCATTCCCTGCGATGTATATTAGTTTTAGATCACCATTATCTGCTGACCACGCCAAATCAACAAGAGATTTTTGTATAACTGCACCACAAAACTCATCGCCACCGTTAGTTGTTAATCCAAATAGTTTTTCAGAAACCAAATCCAAGTCTTTCGTGAAATTCAGTTGTTGACGAATGTAATTGTCCTTTATATTAAGCGATTGATTCCCATAATCGTACATGGCTATTTCTAATTCTGGAGCAGCGCCTTGGTATGTTAATTTAGCTACCTCGTTCACAATCGCCCAAATCTTAGCTTTTGCTTGGTTAAGTAGTCCGTCCATACTATTCGAGGTATCAAAAAGTATTACAAGTTGAACTTTACGTTTTCCAGTTTGAGCAATTGAACAAAAAACAAGATTCAAACTGAAAATGGATAAGAAAATGTACTTCATGGTTTATTAATTTGCCATCACGTACATTCCATGGAATATTTGGTTCAACGTGCAGTGAAAAATTCCAGTGCCATGCGATAACTTTCCAAGCCAAATCCCATAACTAACCCTTTACAAACAGGGGTTAACAAGGAATCATGGCGAAACGATTCTCTCGATGCAACATTAGAAATGTGCACTTCTATTACTGGAGGTTCAATCGCCGCGATACAATCCCGAATAGCTACGCTGGTATGTGTATATCCTCCGGCATTAAGCAGAACACCATCGCCTTTAAATTGCTGTAAAAAATCGATTAATTCGCCTTCGATATTTGATTGAAAATAGCAGAGTTCTCCCTTAAATCCTTGAGATAATTTCAAATAATAGTCCTCGAACGATTCTTTGCCATAAACATCAGGTTCTCGTGTGCCAAGAAGATTTAAATTTGGACCATTTACAATCGCGACTTTCATTCGGTAAAATTAAAGGAATTTTACATTGCTTGCACTTATTCTACTAACTTTGAAATTGTGCATGGACCTGAGTAAACTAAGATATTTATGAACTGGGAGCAACTAACAAAGCAATTCATTTCCTATTTGAGAATTGAAAAAGGGCTCTCTGAGAATTCTTGTCTAGCATACCAACAGGACTTAATTAAATTACGTGATTATTGTCTTTCAAATAATATATCGCCTACTGGTATATCCTATAATGACTTAAAAGAATTTGTTTCCATTTTATATGATTTAGGGTTAAGCGCAAGAACCCAAGCTAGAATTATTTCTGGAATTAAGCAGTTCTTTGGTTTTTTATTGCTTGAGCAATTGATTAAAAACGACCCTAGTGAACTGCTTGAGCAACCTAAAATTGGTCGTAAACTCCCCGAAGTCCTCGACATGGAGGAAATTGACGCATTAATTGCTGCCATTGACGTATCAAAACCTGAGGGGCATCGCAACCGCGCGATCTTGGAAACGCTTTATAGTTGTGGCATCCGGGTGAGTGAGTTGGTAAATCTGAAACAATCGGATTTATTTTATGACGAGGGATATATTCGAGTTATTGGTAAGGGAAATAAAGAGCGCTTAGTTCCAATGAGTAAATCGGTAGAAAAAGAAATTATTTGGTATGTAGATAATCAGCGTAAACAGCTCGATATATATAAAGGCGATGAGCAAATTGTGTTTTTAAATCGAAGGGGTAAACGTCTCACGAGGGTGATGATCTTTACCATCATTAAGCAACTTGCGGAATCGATCGGATTGCAGAAAAATATATCTCCTCACACATTTCGGCACTCGTTTGCAACACACCTATTAGAAGGTGGAGCTAATTTACGCGCAATACAAGAAATGCTTGGACATGAATCCATCACAACAACCGAAATATACACACACATGGACCAACGATTTTTACGGGAGGCCATTCTAACCTTTCATCCAAGAAATCATCAATAGGCTAAAAGCTCCAATAAGGTCTCTTCAAACCGTTTCTTGGGAAGAAACTGCTCCTCTAAGGCTACAGCAAACGGTACCGGTGTATCCAAGGAACCAACTCTTCTAACCGGCGCATCCAAGGATTCAAAGCAATGCTCATTAATCAATGCTGAAATCTCACCTCCAATCCCTCCGAATAAGGAATCCTCATGTAGGATTAAGGCTTTACCAGTTTTTCTAACTGAGTTAAATATACAATCGGTGTCTAATGGCAAAAGAGTTCTTAAGTCAATGATTTCAACATCCAAGTCGTGTTGCTCCTTTAATTCCAAAGCCCAATGTACACCAGAACCGTAGGTTATAATACTGGCTAGCTTTCCTTCACTTGCAACGGCTGCCTTACCGATTTCCAATTGATAATACGCGCTTGGGACCAATCCTTTGGTGCTGCGATAAAGGGCTTTATGTTCGAAGAAAAGTACAGGATTTGGATCTTCAATAGAGGCATTCAGTAAGCCTTTGGCATCAAAGGGATTCGAAGGATAAACTACCTTTAATCCTGGAGTATGTGTAAACCAAGCTTCATTGCTTTGAGAGTGAAATGGCCCAGCGGCAGTACCTGCTCCCGTAGGCATCCGAACCACTACATCGGCTTGCTGTCCCCACCGCCAATGAATTTTAGCTAAATTATTTATGATTTGGTTAAATCCACAGGTAACGAAATCAGCAAACTGCATCTCAACCATGGCTTTCATTCCAGCAATCGATAGCCCTAATCCTGTCCCAACAATGGCAGACTCACACAAGGGAGTATTTAGTACACGATCTTTACCAAACTTCTCCACAAATCCTTCGGTTACCTTAAAGGCTCCGCCATACTCAGCAATGTCTTGTCCCATCAGAACAAGATTTGGATGTCTTTCCATGCTCTGACTCAGGCCTTCTTGTATGGCATCAATGAACCGAAGCTCCTTAGACTCCCCAGTTGGTGCAATAACTTGTTCGGAAAAAGGTGCATACAGATCTGAAAGTTCTTGGCTTAGTGAAGGTACAATGGCTGATTCCGCATTAGCCTCATCAAAGGAATCTTGGATACCCGCTTTAAACCCTTCTTTTATTTGTGCGATAAGCGCTTCATTTAACACCTTTTCTTGAAGGAGAAATAACTCAAAATTGGCAACGGGATCCTTCAATGCCCATTTATCCTGGATTCCTTCTGGATAATACTTTGTCCCGGATGCTTCTTCGTGCCCGCGCATTCTAAAAGACATCAACTCTACCAAATAGGGCTTAGGATTCACACGGATTTCTTCGGCAATAGCACGAATTGCACGAATCACAGCGAGAATATTGTTTCCATCCACTTGGACGGCATCCATACCATATCCAATTCCTTTATCGATGAACTGCTTGCACTTAAATTGCTCGTTTGAAGGGGTCGACAACCCCCAAGCATTATTTTCAATGCAGAAAATTACCGGCAATTCCCAAACGGAAGCCACATTTAAGGACTCATGAAAATCTCCTTCAGAAGCCCCTCCGTCCCCAGTAAACACCAATGTTGCTTTATTGGTTTTTTTTAGTTTCGCAGCCAAAGCGATCCCATCAGCAATTCCAAGTTGAGGTCCAAGGTGAGAAATCATTCCAACCAAATGGTGCTCATTTGAACCAAAGTGAAAAGAGCGGTCTCGTCCTTTGGTGAATCCCGACATTTTCCCTTGAAATTGTGCGAACAACCGATTTAATGGAATATCACGGGTGGTGAATACTCCCAAATTTCTGTGCATAGGGAGGATATATTCCTCTGATTGCATGGCATACGCACAGCCCACGGAAATTCCTTCTTGACCCCAACCAGAAAACCACTTGGTTATTTTCCCTTGTCGAAGTAAGACCAGCATTTTTTCTTCAATTAGGCGCGGAAGGAGAATGGCCTTATAAATATTGAGTAATTCTTCGTTATCGAAGCCCGTTCGATCATACGTAATATGTAATTTGTCTAATTTGTTTTCCACGATGCAAAATTAACAAATAAAAAAACCCACCGAGGTGGGCTTTTAGAATTAATAAAATGAGGATTAAACCAACCCTTGATCGATCATTGCATCAGCAACCTTCACAAAACCGGCAATATTAGCTCCTTTGACATAATCGACATTACCGTCTTCTTTTGTACCATATTTCACACACGCTTCATGGATTGACACCATAATGCCGTGTAAACGCTGATCCACTTCTTCAGCGGACCAAGATAGGCGAAGGGAGTTTTGTGACATTTCTAACCCTGAAGTAGCCACTCCACCCGCATTAGAGGCTTTACCCGGAGCGAAGAGTATGTTCGCATTTTGAAATGCTGTTATT
>JBJTWL010000106.1:0-11511 GCA_046081745.1 Flavobacteriales bacterium
TGCTTTTAACTTGGTTAAACAACAATTTTTCCATATCATTCAAAAGGCATATTACACCGATTTAACAAAATTAGCCCCTGAAGACAAGGCTCGTGTTTTGAAAGAAAAAACAGGACTTGAAGACCACATCATACAAGGAACTTTGCATTTGATTCATATGCCAATTGACCAAGTAGATATGAACCATGTCTACAGTACAGCAAGAAACACACATGATTTCCTAGCCAAGGCGGGCATCCTAAAACCATCTGAAAACCCGAAACTTTTCCCAATCCTTGTGCTACGAAATACGAGCTTAAGTTTTTTCTTACTGATGCTCGGAATTATTGGTGTATTCTTTGGGTTTTACAGTGCTGCGCATTCCAATGCCATAGGACCGGGTATTGCGGTTATTGGCGGGGTACTAATTGGCCTCGGAATTATACGATTCAGAACGCCCTTGATCCGAATTGATCATTTAGAAACCTCGTATTTTATTCCTTTGATTGGTCAACGAGTGCCTTGCACAATTCGGTATAATTCAGAAAATAATGATCTTGAGTATTTCAATACCAAGACCGATCAACGCATAAATTTCCCACGGTGGGACACGGTTAAATTTACGTATTCAGAATTAGTAAACTATATAAAACAAAAACATCATGGAAGAACAACAACCAACCGATAAACTCAGTTTCGAACGTAATAATTCAGAATTAGTATGGGTTGCACAAAAGGTAAACGCGCTGCGCGATGAAATCGGGAAGCATGTAATCGGACAATCGCATATTGTTGAGTTAATACTAGCAGGCATATTTGCCAACGGGCATGTTTTACTTGAAGGGGTACCCGGAGTGGCCAAAACCTTAAGTGCCAAACTGATCGCCCGATTGATGAAGGTTGATTTTTCGAGAATACAATTCACCCCCGACCTCATGCCATCCGATGTGATCGGAACCAGTGTATTCAATATGAAAGAAGGTCGATTTATTTTCAACAAGGGCCCTATATTCTCCAACCTTGTATTAATCGACGAAATTAACCGTGCACCCGCAAAAACACAAGCCGCATTGTTTGAGGTTATGGAGGAACGGCAGATTACTTTTGATGGAATTCAATATCCAATGGAATTTCCTTTTTTGGTTATCGCAACTCAAAACCCCATCGAGCAAGAAGGTACCTATAGCCTTCCTGAAGCGCAATTGGATCGCTTCATATTTAAAATTAAAATGGACTACCCAAGTTTGGAAGAGGAAGCACATATTTTGACTCGTTACAAGGCAGCTAACGGGCCCATTGATATGGAAAGCATTACCCCATTATTTTCAAGTGACGACATTAAGCGCGTTCACACCTTGATGCAAGATATGGTTGTTGAAGCCAGCTTAATCAACTATATAGCGGCCATAACACACCGAACGAGAAGTCACCCTAAACTATACTTAGGGGCCTCCCCTCGCGCCTCACTCTCGATGCTTAGGGCAGGAAAAGCACTTGCCGCATTGCGGGGTAGGGATTTTATCACACCAGAGGATATTCAGTATATTGCCTTACCGGTGCTTACACACCGCATTATTTTAACCCCCGAAGCGGAAATGGAGGGTATAATTACCGAAGAAGTAATTCGTCAAATTCTTGCCGAAATAGAAATCCCAAGATAAGTTCCATGCAACAAATCAGCCTGAGTAATCGGTTTTTCTTACTGTTTTTTATTGCTATTCTTATTACAGCAATGGGCTTTGTAGCTCCAAAAATATATTGGTTATCGGCCATTTCATTTTACGGGATTGGGCTGTTAGTGATCAGTGATTTGATTTTCTTATTTGCTGTGGTAAAGCCCGTACGCTATGAGAAACATTATCAAGAAAAACTGAGTTTAGGTGACGGTAATCCAATCAAGTTGACATTAACCAACCTGGGAAAGACCAAAATATGGTTTACCTTAAATGAAGGGTATCCTTCAGACATGCAGGAACGCACCAAACAATATAACGCCTCCTTGAATCCATTAGAAAGCATCGAAATTTCCTATGATTACTCGCCTAAAAAAAGGGGCGTATTTCAGTTTACTGAAACCTATGTTTTCACGAAATCCATCTTTGGTTTGATGGAACGTAGAACCATTATACCTCATCATTCACCGATTCACGTATACCCGTCCATCCTACAAATGAAACGGTACGAGCAAATGTTATTTCAGCAAAACAAAATTCAAACTGGTATTAAACGGGTTCGGAAAATTGGAATGTCAAGAGAATTTGAACAAATTCGGAATTACGTCCCTGGTGATGAAATTAAAAGCATCAACTGGAAAGCTACCAGTAGAAAAAATGAACTCATGGTCAATCAGTATCAGGAAGAAAAATCTCAAAATGTATACTGTATCATTGATAAAGGCCGAATCATGCAAATGGAATCTAATGGGCTCAGCATGTTAGATTATGCGATAAATTCAACCCTGGTATTATCTAATATCTGTTTACATAAAAGCGATAAAATTGGCTTATTTACCTTTTCAGACAAACTTGGAGCAACGCTGAGTGCATCCAATAAACGAATTCAATTAAAAAAAATATTAGAGGTGCTTTATGCACAAAAAACTACCTTTCAAGATTCAAACTTCGAACTCTTACAACAGCATGTGAATGATAAAGTAAGAACCCGCTCCTTGCTCCTTTTATTCACCAATTTTGAAAATCCGTTTACACTTCAGCGCTCGCTGCCTTATTTACTTCAGTTAAAAAAAAGGAACTTATTGGTTGTGGTCATGTTCAAGAACGAGGAATTGGAGCAGTATGCAACCTTAAGTCCGAACAACCAACGCCTATTTTATCAAGGGATTTTAGCGAGTAAGATGTTAATTGAAAAAGATAAAATGGCGAAACAATTAAATGCAATGGGAATTCAAACAATTCTTACCAAACCTGAAGAATTATCTACTGCAGTGATTAACAAATACCTTACGCTCAAGGCAAAAGGACTTTTGTAAGATTTGTAAACAAAACGACACGCTTATTTGTAATTTTGTAGTAAACATTAAAACATAAACACATGGCTTTTGAACTCCCTAAATTACCCTATGCTTATGATGCGCTTGAACCGCACATTGATGCTCGAACCATGGAAATCCATCATTCAAAACATCATCCAGCATATACAACAAACTTAAACAATGCGATAGCTGGTACTGCCATAGAGAACGCAACGATTGAAGAGATTTTATCTAATTGTATGGAATCCCCTGCTATACGAAATAATGGTGGAGGATTTTGGAATCACAACCTGTTTTGGGAGGTCATGAGCCCCACCGGTGGAGGAACTCCTACTGGTGCATTGGCACAAGCAATCGATACCGCTTTTGGATCATTTGAAGCTTTCAAAGATGCCTTTGCTAAAGCAGCAGCTACGCGCTTTGGCTCCGGTTGGGCTTGGCTTTGTGCAAGTAATGGAACCTTAGAAATTTGCTCAACTGCAAATCAAGATAATCCACTCATGGGCGAAGGATGCAAAGGAACACCAATCCTAGGACTTGACGTTTGGGAACACGCCTATTATTTAAATTATCAAAACAGACGCCCTGATTATATTGAGGCCTTTTTTCATGTAATTAATTGGGACGTTGTTGCTGAAAAATTCGCAGCTGCGAAATAGTAAACCAATTAACTAATCAAAAAAAGGGGCTACGGCCCCTTTTTTAATTTGATGACTTCGTTGTTTAAAAATTCACTTGAGCTTGTATTCGAAGTAAATTTCCACGTTGATAATTGTCTTGGTTCTCATAATCTTCAAATCTTCTTGAAGACATCGTATACATCATCACCAATTCAAAATAACGAGACATTTGCCATTCAACTCCGATTTCTAATTCCTCTACGTTATAACTTCTTGCGTCCAATTCATGCTTTTTTCCCCCTTGATACACTTGATATCGCACAAATGGAATTAAGAGATTGTTTTTTAAGTTTATCATATATGACGCAGTTACATAACCACCGTGTAAACGCTGCGTTGTAATTGAATCCAATGTTTTATCAAATTGAGGACCTCTTCCAATGGTGTACTCAGCTAAAATACCAAATGGTTTAGGGTATAAAACAACCGTTCCAGCAACGCGCTTGTCGTCATATAATTTATCCGTAGCATAATTCACCCCAGAAGAGGTTGAAACTAGGGTAACTTTCCCAGTATATGCTTGAATCCCTGCCTCTACAATTTGTTTCTTAATTTCAAAGGGATAACTAACCCTAGTTACGATATGTTTATTTGCATTTAACTCTGGCCGATTTGCTGTTTGACCATTATAGATTCCAACCCCAAAAACGCCGTAATCCCCTGAACCTTTTAAGCCTGAACTTACTAAAGTCGAAAACAGTTTTCTTTTGGAGGTGGGTGCCCAATAAAAGAACACTCCGAGATCACGTTCATTGGATACAGCAGAATTTAGGGCATCCGCACGATCCAAGGGAAGTCTATTTTGGGAAGATTGCATATTCTCAAATCCATAAGGAACTTTTGATTGACCAATTCTAAATCTAAACTGACTTTTTTGATCTACCCCTACGTCAAAATAAGCATCTCTCAATTGACCAAAATGCAATGACGTTGATGATGAAGAACTTGCAAAGTCAGGTTGTACATAAAAATATACCCTAGAAGAAAGTTGCCCATAAAATATCAATCGCATTCGACGGAAGAAAAAGTCATTATCTCCACCCCAACTTCTATCACATTGTTCACATTCAAGATCTTCATTGGTTTGAAGAAGTCCATTGTAACGAACTTGGGCATATCCCCGCAATTGTATTTTATCGTACCACTTCGATGTGTCTTTTGTTAATTGTGCCGAAACATTAAGTGAAACTAATAATGTGGCAAAAGCATATAAACTTTTCATATTTTTTTTTGGCAAAACTAACTGCTTAACATTGATTTAACATTGCAGATATTTTTATTTAATACAGAATTAATATTGTTAATATTTGCTTAACATTTCGCCCTTGTGTCTTGGTCCAAAATATGAATATAAATTGTAAATTTCCAATATTAATAAGGCTTGAACAATGTTTTCAATGTTACCATTTAGTTAACATTGGCGTGAATCCGTAAAAAAATCAATGGTCCTTAATACATTTGAAAAAAAATATACTATGGCCGGATTTTTAAGTTACTTCTTACCAAAAGACAAAGTGTTTTATGAATTATTTGAAAGGGCAAGCGATAACCTTCAATTGATTTCAGAGAAATTAGTACAGGTTGTGCATGAACCCGATTATAACAAACGAGAGGTTCTAATTAAAGAGATGCACGACATTGAGCATCAAAACGATAATATTACGCATACCATTTTCGTTGAACTTGGTCGAAACTTTATTACACCGTTTGACCGTGAGGATATTCACAGCCTTGCGAGTGCCTTAGATGATGTAGCTGATTATATTTTTGCAGCCGGGAAAAAAATCAACTTTTACAAAATTGATCCCCTGCAGGACCAGGGAATTCAAAAAAGTGCTGAAGCCATACGAGAAGCGGTTATGGCCTTAAAACAGGCTGTTATGGAGCTTCGCAACCTTAAAAACACGCAGAAAATCATTGAATGTGTGATTAAAATCAACAGCATCGAAAACAACGCGGACAATATTTTCGATATGAGCATTGAGCGTCTCTTTGAGTCGGATGTAGATGCCAAGGAACTCATCAAACGCCGTGAATTATACATGGTGTTAGAAACAGCTACTGACAAATGCGAAGATGTGGGTAATGTAATTGAGTCCATTGTTGTAAAGTTCGCTTAACTTTAATATTGCCTTAATCATGTTTACACTTCTTTTAGTCGTTATCGGCATTGCGCTTTTATTTGACCTTGTGAACGGTTTTCACGATGCAGCCAATTCAATCGCCACGGTAGTTTCCACTAAAGTACTAACCCCTTTTCAAGCAGTAATATGGGCTGCTTTCTTCAATGTTCTTGCGTTTTGGGTATTTGACATGAGCGTGGGAAATACGGTTGCGAAAACTGTAGATAATACCGCTATTGATTTGTGGGTTATTCTTGCCGGATTATTAGCCGCAACTGCTTGGAATTTGCTAACCTGGTGGTTGGGAATTCCTTCTTCGTCATCACACACCTTGATTGGAGGATTTGCGGGGGCAGCTATTACTCACGTAGCCATTGCCAAAGGATCCCTTTGGGAAGGGTTTAGTGTCATTACTGGTAAAGAAATTCTTACTGTGGTATTTTTCATTTTTCTAGCGCCAATCATTGGTGGAATAATTTCATATTTAATAACCGTTGTTACCATTGCACGAAATTTTTGGTATAAAATGCTAGTAATTCTACTACTTACAGGGATTACGGTATTTGCAATGCTTTACATGATTGAATACCTTGATGTAAAACCAATCATGTTATACATAGTAATCGGTATGATTGCAGTATTCATTCTAGTTTACGCATACCAGCATCTCGTGTTTAGAAATCGCCCCTCCGCATTGCGTGAGGCTAGCATGCATAAAAAACTGCAGCTCTTATCCTCTGCCGCATTCTCACTTGGTCATGGTGGAGCCGACTCTCAAAAAGTAATGGGAATTATTTGTGCCGCACTCTTGGTTTACGGAAATATGGCACGAAAAGATGGTAAAGAGAATATGATTGGTAAACAATTTGCGATCACAGAATTGGTTCAAGTTGAATATCACAATGAAGAAGGGAAATTAGAAAAATTCAAACCAGAATTCGCCTTGGTGGATTCTAATCTATACTACCTTGATCACAAAGAAATTGTAGATACAAAAGGACATGTATTATATGATAAAAACGGTAAGCGAGTAGAAAAGTTAAAAAACATGCCAACGTTTGAAGCCATTGATACATCATTAACGAAACTCGAGGTTTATTTAACCGGGAAAGCCTTGTGTGATGCGAAAACAAAGGATACCATTTTCAATGATAAAACGCTCAATACCAATTATGTAAATGCGGGAATATTCAGCAGTGTAGTGAATCCCAATGGAGAATTGAAAAGTGGGTACAAACTTAAAACCAAAGTACATTCTGAAACCATGCCTTTTTGGATTTCTTTTGGATGCTATTTGATGATTGGTTTAGGTACGTTAATGGGGGGATGGAAAATTGTAAAAACGATGGGTTCGAGAATCACAAAAGTGACGCCACTGGAAGGGGTATGCGCAGAGACGGCAGGTGCCCTAACGCTCTTTACCGTTTCTAATTTCGGTATTCCTGTTTCTACAACGCACACCATAACTGGATCTATTATCGGTGTAGGAGCAACCAGACGCTTAAGCGCAGTACGTTGGGGAGTTACAATTAACCTCCTTTGGGCCTGGATACTAACCATTCCGGTGAGTGGTGCTTTGGCTGCACTCATCTACACAATCATTTACTTTCTATAAGCTTTTTTCAGGTTAACAGTTTGTTTACATTCGGATTATTTACTACTTTCACGTCGTAAATCTTAAATTTAATACCTATGAAAAAACTGTTACTTTCGGTAAGCGCGCTTTTTTTCGTTGCTTATGCGTCATCTCAAGTTATTTGCAAGGGAGTTTCTCCGGCGGCCATCGCAGGGAATTATACCTTCACTTGGGCAGATCCTGCTGGAGGATGGGGCACTCCAGATTTTTTAATTCCAAATACCTGGGTTGAAGATACCTTGATGATGGTGGAAGATGGAACTCCAGGAACAAATCCTCAAGGAAATCCAATATCTCAAGAGGGTTGTAATCCGCTTATTAATGACCTAACGGGTAAAATTGCCGTGGTTTTCCGAAACACATGTGAGTTTGGCGCTAAAGCGTTTAATGCTCAAAACGCAGGGGCTGTTGGTGTCATTATAGTTAACCGAAACCCAGGAGAATGGATCAACATGGGGCCTGGAGCAAACGGTGCCAACGTAACCATTCCTGTGGTAATGTTAGACTTTACCGATGGAATGAATATTATCCAACAAATGCAAAGCGGTCCGGTAGTGATGTTCTTAGGGAATAAAATTGGATTAAATCCGAATGATGCCGGGATGACTGCCTCTACTACTTTAATCCCAAAACAAGGTGGAGTAGTTTCATTTTTAGCACAAAATGGTTCAGAATTCAATTTTGATTTAGGAACACGTATCTACAACTTTGGTAACCAAGCGCAATCCAATGTGTCCTTGAATGCTACGGTAACTAATCCTTCAGGTAGTGTAGTTTACAACAATACGATAAGTGGATTAAACATCAATGCTGCAGACAGTATAGACGTTGATCCGACGCAAGCAAATGCCTTACCTACATTTTCTTTGGCTACCTATCCAATGGGACGCTACACGTTGACCTATACCATAAATTTAAATAATGGTACACCTGACGATGATCCATCAGACAATTCGGCCAGTTACGATTTCGTGGTACAAGATTCATTGTACACCTTTGCAAATATTGACGTTGCTACCGGAAATGCGGTACCTTCTGCTCATTACCGTCCAAGCACTAATAATGCAACGTATTCAATTTGTACGGTATTAAAAGATGCGAATGCAAGTCGAATCGCTGCAACAGGACTTCATTTTTCGGCAACTACATTAGCGGCTTCCGGAGTTACTTTAGACGGTGAAGAAATTGCACTTACCTTGTACAAATGGGAAGATGCCTTTGTTGATTTGAACGATGCTAACTTTGGATGGAATACCTTAACACAAGTTGCAGGAGGATATTACTACTACCCTGCTGATCTTCAAGGAGATTTAGTATTTGGTGCGTTTGACCAAGCCGTTGTTTTAGAAGACAATGTACGTTACTTAGCTTGTGCTCAAACAGTTAATTTGGATGTTTATTTAGGATTTGAAAGTTCTAGAGATCATACATGGAACTACAATTATTATGCGCAACCTATGTCGCCAGTTGAAAGCGATGGTACTTATTTTGCAGCAGGATTTGGTGCGGATGTTCCGAATGCACTTGTTCTTCGCGTAATTGATGCGAACAGCATTGGGTTAGATGAAGCAACAACAGTGAATGGTATGGCCTTTCCAAACCCAACTTCTGATAAAATCGATTTAACCATTGACGGTGAAGGAGCTGCTCACGTAGTAGTAACGGATATTGCAGGTAAAATCGTTTCTACACGTGCAATCAATTTAGTGAACGGTACTTCAAACTATTCATTAGAAGGATTAACAAATGGAATGTACATTTTCAATGTAACGCTTGAAAATGGAAAAACTGCGCAATTCAATGTAGTTAAAAAATAATCTTAATAGATTTTAAGGAAAGGGGCTTCGGCCCCTTTTTTTATGACCTCCTTTGGGTATCTTTGCAGTATGAACAAAAAGGCTTTCACTGTTACCGCTGCCCTTCCCTATGCCAACGGCCCCCTTCATTTAGGACATGTGGCTGGGGTATATTTACCTGCAGATCTTTTTGCTCGCTTCTTGCGGTTGAAAGGGGATGATGTACTCTTTATTTGTGGAAGCGATGAACATGGTGCAGCCATCACACTTCGTGCTAAAAAAGAAGGTATAAGCCCTCAAGAAATCGTTGACAAATACCATCACCAAATTCAGGATGCGTTTCAGCGCTTTGGAATTTCTTTTGATATTTATCATCGCACCAGCAGCCCACTGCACCACAACGTTTCATCGGCATTTTTCAAAACCTTGTACGAAAAAAATGTCTTTACCCAAGAAACTTCCATGCAGTACTATGATGAATCGTTTCATCAATTCCTGGCCGATCGATACATTACCGGGACCTGTCCAAAATGCCAGCACCCCGCAGCCTATGGAGACCAATGTGAAAAATGCGGATCAGATTTAAGTCCTACCGACCTTATTAATCCAACTTCAACGCTTTCTGGATCCACACCCATATTAAAAGAAACTTCGCATTGGTATTTACCCATGGATGCCCATGAAACTTGGTTAACAGATTGGATTCAACATGGGAAATTAGACGGAATTGAACAACATATTCCTTCTGAATGGAAAAATCAAGTGCTCGGACAATGCATGTCATGGATTAATGCCGGCTTGAAACCAAGAGCAATGACTCGTGATTTAGATTGGGGGGTACCAGTACCTTTGCCTAATGCTGAAGGGAAAGTACTATATGTTTGGTTAGATGCTCCCATTGGGTATATTTCTGCCACTCAGGAATGGGCCAATCAACACGGGAAAGATTGGAGAACCTATTGGGGGAAAACTGAGGCCAAAGACCGTAAACTTGTTCATTTTATCGGAAAAGATAACATTGTATTTCATGCCATTATATTTCCGATTTTACTTAAAGCACATGGGGACTTAATCCTTCCAGATAATGTGCCAGCCTATGAATTCCTTAATTTGGAAGGTGATAAATTCTCTACGTCTCGTAATTGGGCGGTCTGGTTACATGAATACCTTGATGCCTATCCCAATAAAATTGACGAATTAAAATATGTGCTCACCTCCATTGCGCCTGAGAACAAAGATTCGGAGTTCACCTGGGCGGATTATCAAGTTCGCGTGAATTCTGAACTCGCGGATATTTTGGGGAACTTTGTCAATCGAACAATAGTCCTTACCCATAAATATTATGAGGGCATTGTACCTGAAGCAGGAAATCTAAGCGCTGTAGAGCAGGCATTATTTGAAAAATTAAAGGCCGTTGAATCTCGCATTTCAACCTTAATGTATGGCTATAAAATCCGAGAGGCGCAGCAGGAAATGATGAACATTGCTCGGCTTGGAAACAAATATTTGGCTGACGAAGAGCCTTGGAAGAAAATAAAAACGGAACCTGAACGGGTCCCTACAATCTTAAATACTTCGCTGCAAATTACACGTGAATTGGCACGAATCGCTCAGGTATTTTTACCGCAAACTTCCAAAAAAATATGCCACATGCTGAACATAGGAGCGGATGATTGGAGTACCCCTTTACCGATTATTCCAGCTGGACATTCCTTAAATCCTGCGGAAATTTTATTCGAAAAAATTAGTGATGAATTAGTCGTTGAAGAAAAAGCAAAACTGAGCCAATCTACAATAAACAAAAGCCCCTATCCAGCCATGAAAGAACTGATACAATTCGATGATTTTACAAAAATGGACATTCGTTTAGGCAAGGTACTAAGCGCCCGTAAAATGGAAAATGCAGATAAACTTTTAGTGTTAACCGTAGATACTGGCATCGATGAACGCACCATCGTATCGGGTATTGCCTTACATTATTCTCCGGAGGAGATTACGGGAAAATCAGTCGTTGTATTAATGAACTTGGCCCCAAGAAAAATTCGCGGCGTAGAATCCATGGGTATGCTGTTAATGGCCGAAGATAGTGAAGGAAACTTGAGTGCCTTGATTAGTGAACGTGGTTTTGAGGGCGGACCTACAATTGGATAATTCCTAGACGTAACCTTTATCCTTTGCCCAACTGCTCAATTGTGCTGCATTTGGCAAATCTAATTTCTTTAAAATGTTATGTCGGTGCGTTTCAATGGTACGGTGAGAAACAAACAATTTATCACCGATTTCTTTGGAAGTTAGCCCTTGCGCA
>JBJTWL010000107.1:0-6506 GCA_046081745.1 Flavobacteriales bacterium
ACCTTGGCCATACTCGTATTCGGGCTCCTCCATAAATCCAGTATTCAAAATAGTATTCAAGGTAGCGTCTGTAAATTCTAAGGAACGGTTTCCATTACCGTAGCCATCAAGGCGGGTAATTCGAGGCGTAGACCCATAACTCACTAATTGATTGGTACCGTCTGCCTCTGGCATTGGATTGTGAGGAACTGCCGGTGTTGAGCCAATCGCAGTGCCGTCAAAATTCAAACGAGAAGAGATATACGGCATCTTTTGACCATCTAATAATAATGGGTCATTCGGATCATACTTCTTGAACTGATTGTGCGCATAAGCCACTGCTACATAATAATATGTTTTGTGATTCACTAATCGTCGCGCACCCTGTGCAAAGGCATCTTCAGTAATTTGGAATGAATGACGAATTCCTTTGTTTTCACCATCCACTTTCTCTGTTGGAACTGAAAACCCTAATGCTTCATCAAATTCAAAATTAATAAGTCGAGAGATGCTATTCTTAATATCACACTGTGCAACCAATCGAGCCTTAGTTGGGTCCGCGATATCAGAAACAGAAACATCTTGATTCTTTAATTGGAATATTTGATATCCCTCAAAACGATATTTTCTATCTACCGTTGGATCGGGGATATTTATTTCATCGATTTCTTCGTAGGCTTCTTGATAGTTATTTGAAGAAATTGGATTCTCAATCATTAAAATGAGTTCCTTATCCAATTCTTGAATGGTCAATTTCGGTGCATCTGGAGGAGACAAGATTTTGAAACATGCATCAAATAAAGCTTGTGCCTTGGTATCAGCACGTTTCATCGCATCAACAGAAGCCATTAAAGTCCCTTCTGTACTGCGGCCATAAACGATCCCCACGGTAATGTTATTTACTGCCCCCGGTTTCAAGGTAAATGGACCAGCAGACTGCACAAAACGACGGTCACCTGCCGGGTTATTGTTGGTGGACTCATCCCATCCATTTGGATATTGACCGGACATGTCCGCGCCCCCTGTAGACCAATGTAACGGATCTGATGTTCCAGGGAACATATAATCAGATAGCGTTCCTGGGGTACTTCCTAAACCACCGTAATACATTTCAGAACCGTTAGCCCATTGACCTTCCATGAAATTATAGAATTCTGCTGCCGGACCTGGGTCATTATACGGATAGGCTGAGGTTGAGGTATAGTATGTAAATCTTCTCATACCAAAACGCTCATTATCGATAATACCATCCGAATAACCAATACCAATTCCTTTGTACACGATACCGTTATTTGCTAAGGCATCTACTACGGTAGGAACTACTAAAGATTGTGTCGCATTATCAAAGTAAGGACCCGGGTTATCGATCCCATCTGCATCTTGATACGGACCTTCGAAGAAGTCACATCCAATCGCAGGTGGATTATCTCCATACCCTAATTTACCACCATCGCTTTCGTCATTCATGTCACCATTATACATGTAACCCAAACCACGAGAAACATCACATCCCGCATAATCATCCGCATAGTTTCCTACGTCTGCATCTAAGTACTGCGCAAAATAGGTGTTGTATAGCGTTTGAGTACCACGGTTGATTAATTCATAATTATAAAACGTCATTTTATTCACCTCATCGTTGGTAGCAAAAGAGAACGCTTGTGCACGAATTTCCATACCAATAGGGTCCCCATTAGTTTCCGTATGGATGTTTCCTTTGTCATTAAATACCCACCAATGGGTTTCATCACCAAACAACGAGATGCGTCGGTCAAATCCACATTGAATGTCATCGCGTCCTAAAATATCGTCATACCAAGGGTGATCACCATTATCTGGATTGTAGTTTCCATCTTGGTCTCTATCATAGAACGGTGCCAAGAAATAATCTTGTCCTTTGGAAACATCACCATGCGCTGGCCAGTTATAGATTCTGTTTAACTCTTCATTGGAAGGCGCTTGAACATCGTCACATTCTGTAGTAATTCCAGCTTGGCATTCCCACCAAATGTTGAAACGTATAACCTCTGCTTTACGAATGGTATAAAATTGGTCATACGCAATACACTGATCTGGATCGATATTGGCCTCACCGAAATCACGAATCGCGTCATCTCCAACTGGGAACAAAGGGTTGTAATTTCCAGTACCCGGAGTAACCGTTAATGGACCAGGCCAGAAGTCATTTCCTTGACGGTACCGAAGTGCCGCAAGTTTTAACTGACCGTTTACATCCGTTCCACCCATCCAAAGTGCCCCAGCAAAAATTGCGAAACGATTACTTCCTTTTGGTACTTCATAGGCCGCAACCCCGTTTTGACGGTTTTGGAACATGGATCCACCTTGTTCAATCAAGGCACGTACATCATTAAATTCCATGATGTATTTGGCTGTAGCTGGACTACAATTTGCTTTAGGTTTCCCCGTTGGCTTTTTACTTTTATCGTTAGGCCCATAGTATGCCAAGGCATTTGAACCAATGAATACAATTCCGATAAGTGCCGCAAATAATTGCTTTTTCATAACCTTTATGCTATTTATTTTAGAAATCATATTTTACTCCAAGACGAATGGTACGAGGTACACTAATGTTAAACGGATTATTCACCTTCATGGAGTAGTAATCACGAAACGCTTGCTCATCCGTTTGATTCTGAATTGAGGTTTGACTTGCCGCTGCCGCTAGATAACCATCATCATCCGCGTTACCGGTTGCACGGTAAATCGATAGGATATTAAATTGATTAAACAAGTTGGTTGCACGGATATAAATGTTCAAATTCGAAACTTTATCCTTGTCCTTGCTCTTTGCGTCTTTTGATTTGTGCGTAAACGTAAAGTTTCGATCTAACTGCATGTCTAAACGATAGGTCCATGGCATGCGTGAACCGTTTACTGTACCGCTAATACCCGCATTCAAGTTACCTATTCCTTCATCCGTGATGAATGTTTGTGCCGAATAAGGATACCCTGAATTGATGTTGGTAAAGATATTTAGGCCGGTATTTTCCAAAACCTTAAATCCTCCAATTTTAGGACCATTGTAGTCTTTCCCTTCACCATAACGATAATCAAACGTGATTGCGAATGCATGACGTTGGTCATAGCTGTATGGGAAGATATTTCGAAGGTTCGGGATACCCGCGTTGATGAAAGCGGCCATCGAAGTGGCATCAGACCCTGTACCATCTGCAAACTGTAAGGTATAATTAGCCGTCATACGAATATTTCCTGTTTGACGTAAATCGTAGGCAATCGTCATCCCTTTTACCGTACCAAAGTCACGGTTACCAAATGTTTTATATGAGGCTGGGTAGGCCATAAATACATTAATCAACTGAACATTGTTGCGTTGTTCGCGGTAGAACGCAGAGATTTTCAATGAAGAAGTTGGGGACAATACTTGTTGGAAGCCTAACTCGTAATCCACGGTAGTTTCTGGTTTCAAATTCGCATTTGAAATTACCGCGCTTCGTGTTTGAATGTACTGATACTCGTATGGATCAAAACGGAAACCTGAAGTTGGACGTTTGGTTAAGATGTCATAGTGCGCAAAAAAGGATGCTTTCTCAGAAATTGGAAAAGAGAACGCTACCCGAGGCATAACATTGATTTGTGCTTTGTAATCTTCAAAAGCAGAGGCATCCGGAGCAGTCTGCCCTGGATTTAACACCCATGGAGCAATTCCTCCGGCCCCTTGAAGTGTTTTAGGGTCTTCTACCGTGGTTCCTACGGCGTTAAACCACTCGGCACCGTTTCTAAACCCATTGATTCCGGTTGGGTTCGAAATGTCGTTTACATAAACAATATAATCATCCCCCATACTTTCTGGGATTTCTACCCAACTATATTGTCCAGGGTCATTTGCTTTAAGCTCTTTAGCTTCTTTAACAGTTCGTGCATTGAAGAACAAATAAGGATCTTTCAATACCGGTTGATTTGCATCAAATACATCCACACGTACTCCCACGTTGAAAACGATGTCTCGGAATGCAAATTTATCCATTAAATAACCGGCCATATAGGTAGGTTGGAATGCCCCGATAAATCGTTTGTAATTTCCATTCTCATCGAATTCATTAAAGTACTTATTGATATCAGTCGTTCCTTTTACTTTCTTACCGGTATGATCGAAACCGTAGTAAGAAACAAATGAATTTCCTCCATTCATTAATTCATCTGGAGAGAACATATCAAATTGGAACATGCTTGGGTCATACATGTCGATGTCCACATAATCATCCCCAGCGATGTTTAAACCAAGTGCTTTTCTTACACTATAATCAAAGAATGACTGGTTGTCGTTATTCAACTGTCCACCATAGACACCTGTTCCAGATTGACTCGCATATCCTGCATTCAAACGATCATAGGTAATGGCCTTAAATGACCCTGAATCTGTTATTACACCTGAAGCGTAATCCAACTCTTCGATGTGGAAGTTCATTAACTGACGGGCGATTGACCAGATTGCCACTGGACCTTGATCCCCATCAGACCATCCTCGGTCGATGCGTTGCTCATACTCAAATCCAAGTGATACACTGTGGTTTCCAATAACCAATGAACCCGCACCTGTAACACGGAATTGATCATTTTCAAATTTACCAAAACCGTTTGACGGCGAACCAATATTTGACCAAATGCCATAAACACTTTGAGGACCATCTCCATTTCTCAAGGCATTTCCTTGCTGGATTTGGAATAAGTTTTCATAGTGACCAAGAGGCTCTCCTTGGTAAATGTTATAGTATTGGGTCGTAATTGCAGCCAAAGCAGCATTGGTTTCTGATGGAGAAAACGTAACCTCTTGATCTTTGAATCCATTGTGCTCCCAACGCTGTAGGTTATCATTAAACTGGTAGGACGGAGCACGACGGGTTGTAAATTTACCCACATGACCATAATTGAAAATGTTGTATTGATGTTTCGGGTCGTATGAATCACGCAGCGTTTTGCTATAATCAACCATCAAACTGTAGTTCGCAGACTTGATTTTACTGTTCTTATTATCGTTGGTAAAGCGTTGTGAAATTTTACCATAAACCCGATAATCTAGGCCTTTAGATTCACCAAAATTGGTGAAATTCAAAAGAGATCCAGCGTAGGAATAATTTGATGCTCTGAAATAATTTAAGGATCCTCCAAATTGCACATTCACAGAAGGGCCTGTATTCACATCAATTTTTCCTTGCCCTGAAATCGTTGTATTTCGTGCGTTCATTCTCCATGCAACTTTCTCAAAATCTGAGTCTTTAGTTGGATTACCGTCCGCATCTAACGGGTTTTGTAAAAACAAGGCATTATGAAAGGTTCCAAACCCGGTTGCTGTAGGACGAAGTGGATTATTGATTAAGTCTGTTCTAACAGAATCTTTGATTCGCCAGCTGCCTCCAGCCAACGGACGGTTATCTAATTCGTCGGTTAAATTACCAGAAACCAAAAACCCTAGAAGTGGCCGTGTTTTATTGCCCGCAGAGTCTTTTTGCATCCAAAGTGGTCCGGACAACATTCCCTCAATCAAGTTGTAACCAAATTTATCAAGACCTATAACTTTTCCATCATATCCATATGGATTTGCCCCTTTAAAATAAACACCGGAAGTTACCGCTTCAATGCTGCCGAAGTAAATCGCCGACGGACCTCTTGTGGTTACCGAGATAATACCACCGGTTACATCCCCATAGTTCGCAGGGAGACCACCTGTTATTACAGAAACTTCTTCAAGCGCAGCCTTAGGAAGGTTTGCAGAACCTCGAACTTTGATCCCGTCAATAAAGAAATACGTTGCGTCAGATCGTGAACCCCTAACGGAGATTTCACCGCTGCCCTCGTTGGTATTAACTCCCCCTACAGATTGCGCTACGCCTGCAGCAGACCGAACCGGCATTCTCGAGATGTCCTCACGAGTTACCACGGCGCCAGTAGCTCCACCATCCTTGTCAATTAATGGAACTTTGTATCGAGTTACTTTAACCTCATCCTTTTGAAGCTCGTTCTCCGGTTTTCCTAGGGTTAATTTTTCCAGGAAGGTAATTTTATCCGAAGATATAATAACGCCTTGCTCAAGTGCATCTTGGTACCCTTCGATTTTATTAGTCACCTTCACATCGTATGAACCGGGAAGAATAGCGTTGATTTGAAATTCTCCGTTTTCATCGGTAATGGCATTTCCTTTCATAGATGTACCCGACAACAAATAGACCTTTGCACTTGGAATAGCAACACCTGATTTTTGATCTTTAACGATTCCTTTTAGGGTTCCCAATCCGGACTGAGCAAACATGTAAGCGCTTGACAACAAAACGCTTAGCACTAATAACTGTAATTTTTTCAGCATATTCTTTCGTATATTTTTGCTAAGAACACATTAAATTTAAGTTGCTAAATATAGAAATATTAACTTGGATGGCAAAAATGTTAAAAAAATAAAAAGAAAAAAAATGTCGAATTTTGTCCATTGAAAATGGATCAAGGGGCTTGATTTAAATCGATTATGATAACACAACATGGAAATATCGCTTAGG
>JBJTWL010000108.1:0-10256 GCA_046081745.1 Flavobacteriales bacterium
GGTAAGGCTACCAGCGTCTTTAAAGCAATTTCTTATAAGGATGAGCGCCATGATTTCGAGTTGTTTGGAGATGCTTTTCGTGTAGCTTTTACGGAGGTAGTAGATTAATAAATATACTTCGTACACCAGTAACGAACTAAAGGGAGAAAAAAGCGCAGAGAAAGGATTCCCGAAAAGATTTTTAGGAAAATATGTTGAATCCAACCAAGCCCATTTCAGAAAAAAAATGATAGCCGCGTGAATAATAAACGTACTGATACCGAAATATAGCGTGAGCAATTCGAAGCGCGATTTAAACTTTTCGGTAAAAAACATTGTAAAATGTTGATAATTAATAAATTACAACAATGGAGCGAAAGAAAAGTTTAAGAAAGAAGTGGTGATAAGGGATTAATATCAGTTGAAAAACCAAAAAAAGCTAAGTTAACTATTTAGAACCTTATGTGCTTCCGATTTATTTTTTCCCCGTTTGATACGCATCATTCAAGCCTTCCCCCCTCATAATCATTGGCATTACCTTTAATATACGAGACGCTCGCGTTTCGGATTGTTTTGGTTGGGCAAAATGCAATAAATACGCGCGCTGACGTCCTGGGGTGAGTTGATAAAACGCTGTTTTAAACGCTTCATCCTGCGAAAAAGCTTCCTTTAATTCATCCACCACCGGATCTTCTTGTGTACGCTTTGGCATTTTCGCTCCTCCTTTTTCAAGTGCAATCGCCTCAAAAATAAACGCCTTGGCCAATTCCCGTTGTTGCATAAATCCTTCCAAGGATGTATAGCGCAATTGACGTCCCGCCGTTACATTTTCAGTTTGGCGATGTAGCATCTCATCTGGATCAGTTAATAGGGCGCCCTTCATAAACATGATGCTACAATATTCTTTAAATGCATGAATCATGAGGACATTTTTTCCAGTTAAAGTGTAACAGGGAACAGACCATTTTAACGCTTCGGTTAAATCGCATTCGATGGCTAATTCACGCATGGCTACTAAGATGGGATGCCATGTATGTACCGTACACTGGGGCGTCCCCCCTTTACTGCACCTTCCACACCCGTCTACTAAATATTGATCTACTGTAGTTGCTTTCATGTTACGATCTGTTTAATTACTCCTGCGGCTACCGTGGCATTGGTTGTTTTGTCTATAAGAATGATTCGCTCCTGATTCGCTTGAATTCGTTCCTCAAAAACATCAATCGGAGCTGAAATAGATAGGTGAACACGTTGGATGTCATTCGTATTAATGCCATTTTCAAAGGTTACGCGTGTCGTTCGTTCTAAAGTTCCACGGCGAAGGATAAACTCCAACAATCCGGATGCCTCCTTGTCTCCCATCCAGCATAACTCTACAATGAATTCTATGCCTTGAATCGGCGCCTCCTTTCCCCACTGTTGTCCACGCTCCAAGGTGAGCTCGTCGGCAAATCGAAAAGCAATTTGATCACCAGGTAATGCATTTTCACAAGGGCCTCCGTTTACAAAACACTCCTTAATTACTAGTTTATGAATGCCGTTATACCACCTTGTTGAAGTGTTAAACGTTCCTTGTACTACTTTTCCATAGGCAAAGCCCTTTAAAAGCCCTTGGATTTCTATCAAGGAACTCGTGCTGGTATCAACTGGAACTTGTGGAATAGACTCAAGGCATTCCAGGATACTTGGCCCCGCATACCACGGCATGGCCGGGGAACGGTTAACCACATTTTCTCCCGCTAAGGCACTAATCGGAATCCAATGCAGGTGTTGGTTTTCTAGCGGATTAAGCACTACACCTAATTCGGATTTTCGCTGCAAAAATACAGCTTGATCAAAACCCACTGCATCCATTTTATTGATTGCAAAAATCACCTGCTTTATGGCAAGCGCCTGCATGATTTCAAGGTGTTTCTTGGTTTGGTCTTCTATTGGATTTCGCGCATCAATCAATACCATTGCGGCCTCGCATACGGAGGCGCCCGCATACATATTTCGCGTATATTCTGGATGCCCGGGCGTGTCTACTAGAATATACTTGGTTTGCTTGGTAGTGAAAAATTTATAGGCTACATCGATGGTGATTCCCATGCTGCGTTCTGCGCGCAAGCCATCGGTCAGCAAGGCCAAGTTGGGTACACCTCCCCCCTGCTCCGTGAGCTGATGTAGGATATCGACAGAAATGGAATCACTGTCTAAGAGCAAGCGACCCAGCAAGGTACTTTTCCCATCATCCACATTTCCGCACGTAAAAACCTTTAGTATTCGCATCCTTTTTAACCTTAAAAATATCCTTGACGTTTTCGATCTTCCATACCGGCCTCACTGATTCGATCGTCTAAGCGGGTGGCTCCTCGCTCAGAAAGTTGAGTTTGATTCAATTCCGCTATGACTTCTTCCACTGAACTAGCAATACTTGGAATTGCCGCCGTACAGGTCATATCACCGATGGTTCGAAATCGCACGGAACGTTCTACCAAGGTATCCGAGGATTCTAATCGAACGTAGGGATTATATGCCATTAAAGCACCCTCAGGGAGTTCTAAGCAGAGTCGTTCATGGGCAAAATACAAGCTTGGTAAGGCGATTTGTTCTCGCTGGATATAGTTCCACACGTCAAGTTCCGTCCAATTCGAGAGTGGAAATACGCGCACGTTTTCGCCCGGATTTATTCGACCGTTTAACATGTTCCAAGGTTCCGGACGTTGACTTAAGGGATTCCACGTTCCTTCTTGATCGCGAAAGGAGAATATCCGTTCTTTGGCCCGCGCCTTATCTTCATCCCGTCGCCCTCCGCCAATGCAGGCATCGATATTCAGTTCTTGAATCGCATCTAATAAGGCAAAACTCTGCATGGCATTCCGTGAAGGAAATTTCGCCTTCGGTTCAAGCATCTCTCTTTTTTTCATGGCTTCAAGGACGTATCGAACTTCTAATAACAGTCCCATGTTTTGAACCAGATTGTCCCGAAAGGTCAAGGTTTCCGTGAAATTATGACCGGTATCAATGTGGAGTAAGGTAAAAGGAATTGGATTTGGAGCAAAGGCCAAGCGAGCCAGATGAACCATACAAATGCTATCCTTTCCTCCACTAAACAGAAGCACAGGACGCTTAAACTGAAACGCTGTTTCGCGTAAAATTTCTATGGCTTCGGTTTCCAGATAATGAAGGTGATCCAATGGGTATTTTTTACAAAAATAAAAAAAGCCCCGCTTGCGCAGGGCTCTATCTTGGTTGGTTGATGGACTAATTTAATACCTTTGGAGCAGCAGCAAGAATTTCAGGAGCTGTTTCTGCTTCAAATTTCTTGAAGTTGTTGATAAACTTTTCTGCCAAACGTTCTGCTGTAGCATCGTATTCGTCTTTCTTTTCCCATGTGTTTCGTGGGTTAAGTAATTCTGACGGTACCCCTTCGCATGAGGTAGGTATGGCTAATTCAAACATAGGTAGGGTTTCAAAATCTACCGCATCAAGCTTACCTTCAAGGGCAGCGGTAATCATGGCTCGAGTATAGGATAGTTTCATTCTGCTTCCAACCCCATAACTACCCCCGGTCCAACCGGTATTGATTAACCATACACGTATATCCGTTCCCTCTAATTTATCACCGAGCAATTTTGCATATTTGGCAGGGTGCAAGGGCAAGAACGCTGCGCCAAATCCAGCAGAAAACGTGGTGGTCGGCTCAGTAATCCCCACTTCAGTTCCGGCTACTTTCGCCGTGTAACCGGACATGAAATGATACATTGCTTGTGCATTGGAGAGGCGTGAGATCGGTGGTAAAACACCAAAGGCATCTGCGGTAAGAAAGAAGATATTTTGTGGTGCCGTACCAATCGATGGTCTGGCAATATTTTCTATATGAAAGATCGGATAAGATACACGCGTATTTTCTGTTATTGATCCATCGGCATAATTCGGTTCATTAGTTCCTTCATGGAAGCCAATATTCTCTAGCAGGGCGCCGGGCTTGATGGCATCAAAGATTTGAGGTTCCTTTTCACGACTCAGGTCGATGGTTTTGGCGTAACATCCGCCTTCAAAATTGAAGAATTCATCGTGAGCCCAGCCGTGTTCATCGTCACCGATTAAGCGGCGATTCGGATCGGAAGAAAGGGTTGTTTTTCCGGTACCAGATAAGCCAAAGAAAATCGCTGTATCGTTGTTTTTACCAATGTTAGCAGAACAGTGCATGGAAAGCACATTCTTTTGGTGCGGAAGTATAAAGTTCAAGGCCGAGAAGATTCCTTTTTTAATTTCTCCAGTATATCCAGTTCCGCCAATTAAAATCATTTTGCGGGTAAAATTCAAAATCGCAAAATTAGCTTGTCGGGTACCATCCACGGCGGGGTCTGCTAAAAACCCGGGAAGACAGATGACATGCCATTCGGGATTAAAAACACTAAGTTCCTCCGCGGTGGGGCGCAAGAACATGTTGTATGCAAATAAATTCGACCACGGATATTCTGCAATAACTCGAAGGTTTAATTGGTGGCTTGGAGAGGCACAGGCGAATCCGTCACGGATGAACAATTCTTTGCCTTCGGCGTAGGCGCTCATTTTATCGTACAAGCGATCAAAGGCATCTGAAGCAAATGGAATATTAACATCTCCCCACCAAACCGCATCTTCTGTTTGAGCGTCTTTTACAATAAACCGGTCTTTAGGCGACCTTCCGGTGAATTTACCTGTATCAATGGCCAAGGCACCGTTTGTAGCCAATTTACCTTGTCCGCGCTCAAGGGTGGCGCGCACTAATTCATCCGGAGCTAGGTTCCAATATTCCGAAGAGGCATTCGTAAATCCTAAGAATGATTCTAAATCAGCATGGGTTCCCATCGTACCAAATTTCGACATAGTCGTTTATTTGAAAATTGTATGGCAAAGCTACGTGAATTGAATAGAGAAAAAAGCTAAAAAGCCTCGGTATTTACTAACACAACATCTATAATTCTGTGGAGAAAATAAATTGTAACATGTATATTTTTTTTGTATATTGAGGTAAGTGTCAAACATACACTTTCAAAGAGTTTTGATGTGGAAGAGAATGATTAATTTCGTGGGTATGAAAAAACAGACGCTGTTAACACTTGGTATTATTTGTATTGCCTTCCTTGGCGTATTTGCATTAAGGGGAAGTCATAATCCGGTTAAACCCAACACCCAGGATCATTGGTTGAGCGACCCCTTTCGTGGAATTTCAGGTCATGCCGAATTAATTCGAACCATTGACACCCATGTGGTATGCTTAAAAAACAACCGGTGTTTACCCTTGAATGATTTGAGAATTTCAACTACCTATTTAAGTATTGGTGGAAATTCGGATGCATTTCATGAAAGCATCAAACGATTTTCAGACGGCCGTTTTATTCAGGTTTTTAATACCGAGAATTTAGCGCTATTGGATACGATTAAGGCAGCTCGTCTTATCGTAAGTATACACCCGGAAAACGCTGATTCATTATCGATCAATCCATGGATTTGGGAGGCTTTAAAGCGCATTCCATCAGCACAAGAACGAATCCTAATTGTATTTGGTGAAATTCGCCAACACAACGTTGCGCTATTCAGTGCCTTTAATGGAATCATAATTGCACCAGAAAATCACACATTTATGCAGGACCGAACGGCACAGCAACTGATGGGCGCTATTGCAATGGATGGTAAATTAGCTAAATCCTTAAGCACGTTTAGCAAAGGATCAGGAATAAAAATCGCAAAAAATGGCAGGCTGAGCTTTTGTTCTCCGGAGGCCTTAGGCATGCAATCCGCAGATTTTAACCGCATCGATCAATTGGCTAAAAACGGGATAACTTCGGGAGCCTATCCAGGATGTCAAATTGTTGTCGCCGTAAAAGGATCCATCATTTATCGCAAATCGTTTGGGAATTTCACCTATGAAACTGCTTCAAAAAAAGTAGAAAATGAAGATGTCTACGACATTGCTTCGATCACTAAAATTGCATCTTCTACCCTCATCGCCATGAAGTTGCACCATGAGAAAAAGTTGGACTTAAATGCCTCGCTTGGTCAATATATACCGGAAGTGACCAAAGAAACTTCATACCGAAGCATCATAATCCGGGAGATGATGTGTCATCAGGCAGGACTAGAACCCTTTATACCATTTTACAAACGTACCTTAACCGAGGAGAAACCAATAGCCCCTTGGTATAGTAAAACAATGAATGATGAACATCGGCTAGAAGTAGCGAATGAGCTGTTCCTAAAAACCGCCTACAAAGACAGCATGTATGCGCGTATTTTGCGGAATCCGCTTAAAGAAAAAAAATACGTGTACTCGGACTTATGCTATTATTTCATGCAACCAATTTTCGAAAAAATCACCGGTGAGCAGCAAGATCACTACGTTCGAAACCATATTTACAACCTTATGGGTTTACGCTACATCAACTATAAGCCCCTCAATCATTATGCTAAAGAACATATCGTGCCAACAGAGAATGACCAATACTTTAGAAAGCAATTGCTACAAGGACATGTACACGACCCCGGAGCTGCAATGCTTGGAGGCGTTGGAGGTCATGCCGGTTTATTTTCAAATGCCACGGACCTAGCAGGCATAATGCAATTATTCCTAAACAACGGAGCGTATGCCGGACATCAGTTTTTTAACCAAGAAACGGTATCGTATTTTACGCGTGCTCAATTTGCAGGCAATAAGCGTGGAATCGGATTTGATCGCCCATCAGCCTCTGGCGGTGGAACCTGTGACGAATTAGCGTCGCAACAAAGTTTCGGACATTCGGGCTTTACGGGAACCCTGGCATGGGCCGACCCTAAAAACGAGGTGGTATTTGTATTTTTATCCAATCGGGTTCATCCAAGTCAGGACAATTGGAAATTACGTGACATGGGCATTCGTACGAACATTCAACATGTAGTATATGAAATCGTGAATGCGCGATACGGGAAGTAGGTGAACGGACTTTTGGACTTCAGGACTTTAAGATATTAGGACTCTTGTATTCTCTTAAAGTCTTAAGGTCTTAACGTCTGAATTTCATAATGTGTAAATGTCCGAATGACATCTTAACGAATCACTTCTTTCAACACCTCGGTGGCGCGTTCGCCGTTTACGATTTGGATGTAGTAAACACCCGGAGCAAGGTTCAAGTCATTTATACTGAACATGTTGATGCCTGGTTTTACCTCAATCGTTCGGTTGAGTAAGTCAGCTCCTTTGGTATCTTTCACGCTCAAGATTCCTGACCCCACCAAGTTCTTATCGTTCAAAATCACTTGGAATGATCCGGTACTTGGGTTCGGATAGGCTGAGAAGTATCCTTTAGCCGTTCCAACACAACTCACATTGATAACATCGTACGTCTTACTGGTTCCATCTATATCTACTTGCGTTAATCGGTAGTAGTTATTTCCTTCCATTGCATGGGCATCAACGGCTTCATAGTTCAACAACTGCGTGCTGTTCCCTGCAGCATTAACGGTAGTTAACGCTTGCCAGTTCATACCATCTCGAGATTTCTCTACTTCGAAGTAATCGCTGTTGTGTTCCGTAGCAGTTTGCCAGCTTAAATTCACTTGTCCTTCGTTACAATCCCCATTAAAGCTCAATAGCTCAACCGGTAGGGCCTGGCTGTTTGGTGTCCCAACATTAAACCAGCTAAACCCTTGCGTTGCCGTACTTGTAATCAAGAACGCTTGTGGATTTGCTGCCCCATTGATTGGTGTATGCGTTCCACACGCTTGCCATGCTACGTGATGTTGCCCTACATTGTTAGATCCTGCACTCTTAATGATGCGGCAGATTTGAGGACTTTGCATGCCCGTAAGGTTATTGGCAAATAAGGTTACTCCATAGTTAGCTGACGTAATTGGTGAAGTATAGTTATTATTGGTTGGAATAACACTCCAATAACCATCTGCAGAATAATTCTGAATTAATGAACCAGAAGCCATTAATGGTAGACCATTGTACAATGGAATTCCACCTTGTAATGGTGCACCGGTCTTATATTCAACGGTTAAGTACTGATCTACCCCAGGTCCAGCGGTAAAGGCAACATCTGCATAACGGTTGTAAACCGCGGTACCCACTGGGAATAATCCATCGGTACCTGAACTTGCCGCATTTGCAAAGTAGCGCTTGAATGGACCTACAATCGTTCCGGCATTATAGGTTAAACTACCCGGAGCGGCACTGCTTACACCAAGCGTTAATAAATTCGTATTGCTTGTAAACACATTCCCTTGAACCATATTTAGGTTGTTGGTAACCAATACCGGTTGCTGTAGGGTAATTGAAGCACCTTGCGTTTTATTGATGGAAACATTAAACAACTGAGTATTTCCTGAGCCATTGATCGTACCATTTGATGACCCGTTGAAATTTATAGTTCCCGTTGATGCGAGCATGCTTCCGTTGTTCGTCAAGTTTTGAGCAACATTCACAGTGTGAGTTGATAGGTTCAAGATAATCCCAGCGCTAACATATAAATCCTTGGCATTGCTCGTTGCACTTAAATTCAAGGCATTGGAAGCCACACAAATTCCTGCATTGCTCTGACTTATCGAATAAACTTGACTCGTTGTGGTAGGTTGCGCTCCTGCATTTTGTTGAATAAAGGACCCTACCCCTGCGTTCACATTATACAAATACCAATTGGTTCCATCAGACCAATCACTACTGTTTAACCCAGCCCAAAGTAAATCACCCTGTTGAAGAAGGCCAGAAATGCTGGCCGCATTCGGTTGATTAAAGGTTACAACAACGTTGTCAGTTGCGGTACAATTCGTTACTGAATTAGTTACTGTCCAACTTAAGGTATACGTGGATCCATAGGTACCGGTTAACGTTGAATTATTGGATGATGGACTATTAAAAACAACGTTTGCATTCGTTCCACTGACCCAATTCCATACTCCACTTTCATTTGCACCAATTGAAGACGCGGCCAAATTAATTGAATTCTTTCCACATGTATTAGCCCCAACAATGTCTACTCCTGCATTGGCTATTGGTGCAGCATTCACCGCTACTTGTACTTGGGCCGTATTCGTACATCCATTAGCCCCCGTTCCGGTGACCGTATAGGTTTGGGTTGTGCTTGGCGTGAACGCCACACCGTTTTGTACGTTGTTGTTCCACGTGTACGTGCTGGCACCTGATCCCGATAAGGTTACCGAAGTTCCCGCACACACCGTCTGATTTGAACCGGCACTTACGGTAGGTAAAGCATTCACCGCTACTGAACTGGTTGCTCTTGGTGATTCACAATTTGAAACAGTTTGACTAACATAATACGTTGTACTAGAAAGTGACGTGGAACTGCTCAAATTGGATCCTCCTGTACTGCCTGCGTACCATAAAATTCCTGATCCTGTAGCCGTAAGGTTGGCCACTGTTGCACTACCACAAAATGCTTGCGCACTGGTGGTTGGAGCATTAACACTGAAACATGGTTTTATGGAGATATCGTCAATACCCATTCCATCATCGGAGCCAGTGGCATCCATATCTGTCCAACGAATCCAAACGAATGATCCGGTTGAAATACTCAACCCTGTAAACGTAAAGTTTCGATTTGCACTGTGAATCACGGAACCTGACTGAGGAGCAGTGCTATAGGCTATATTATAATAATCCAAACTGTCTATGTCAAGCCATGTGCCTGTGCTTAAACTGGTGGCATTAGTGCTGTATTGAAAATTTAAGCGATCAGGTCTACCAGCAGCCCCAACTCTCCATGTTTCTCCGGTATAACTCACAGAAAGGGACGCAATGGTAGACCCCGTATTATTCAGAATTTTCGCGCCAAACGTTGGATTCAAGCTCCCAGAGAACAGTCCCCCCAAGGTACGATCTGAAGAGGCGCTCGCACCAAAACTGTATGAATCGCCTCCATTATTTGACCCTGTACTGACACTGTAGGTGTTATTAGCATTCGTTCCCGTTTCACTTATCCTCCACCCCATCGGAAGAACGGCACTCGCCGAGCTGTTGGATAAACTGTTAAAATCCTCAGTGTAGCTTGTACCTATGGTATTTAATGATATATAATCAGGATTTACAGTAAAGGTAGCTTTGTAATTGGCTCCGTTATTTGAAGCGTATACAGTGCCTCCGGAACAAGTAACTGATGCATCGCTATAAAGCTCAAGGTAATATGTCCCTGCATTCAAACCCGAAAGTACATTAACGTTATGAGCGGTAGCAGACCACATTTGATCTTGACCGCCACAACCGTTATTAAAACCTGAGGTCCATGGAAGGTTAATTGCCGTAAAACTGCCAC
>JBJTWL010000109.1:0-33739 GCA_046081745.1 Flavobacteriales bacterium
CCTTCTGTTAAATCCACACCTTGTTGATCCTTACCGTCCCAATCGTTTTGATAATTGGTACTGCTATACACAACATTCCCCCAACGATTCAAAATGCTTATCTCAGAATTCGGCTTTAAGGCTTCAATCACAAGGTAGTCATTGGTTAAATCGCCATTTGGGGTAATTACATTTGGAAAGGTTAACTCATCGTAAACCACAACAAAATAGGTAATGGTGTCTTGACACCCTTGGGCATTAGTTACTGTAAGTTGAACTGGATAAACTCCTGCACTGAAACTTGAATCCCAGGGCGATTGTTGGTACGTTACGCCGTTGATATTCCATTGTTCAATGGAATAATTTGATGAACCGTTGGTAAACGTTATCAGTTCTCCTACATCCGGATCACTCGGAGAAAACGTGAAATTAGCCATGGGGAAGGTAGGGGCAATCAGCGTATACAAAGAAGATGTATCGCTGCATCCGTTGGCATCGGTCACTGAAAGAATATAGTTTCCTGCAGTTAAATTTTGCAAATTCAAACTATTGATGTTTCCCGGTTGCCATGAATAGGTGTAATTGTTCGTGCCACCTGAAACGGTTAAACCGCTAATACTTCCACCCACTAAACACGTCGGATTGTTGAGGATGGCTTGATTTTCGTTAAGAACAATAGGTGTTAAGGAGTCTACAAAAAAGGTTTGGGTTGAAACGCAGTTATTGGCATCGGTGATAGATAAAACATAGGTTCCAGCAGATACGCTTGGGTTATTTAAGGTATTCACGCCATTACTCCATGCATAGGTTGCTCCACCCGCATTGGTTGATATGCCATTTATGGATCCTGGTTCACCAGTACATCCTTGAGGTAGAATAACCAGTTGTGAGGTATCAATGTTGGGGCCTCCAATAGAAGCAATGGTTATTCCACTAATACTGTCTGTACATCCTTCACTATCGGTCACTACTAGACTATAAATCCCGGGCGACAAACCAACAGGTTGGTTTAAAGTGGTTTGTTGATTAGACCACAAATAACTCAATGGGGCCGTTCCGCCAGTAACCATGATGCCCGTAATTCCTCCATTATTCTGTCCACACAATTCATCGATTACTTGTATGAAATTAATATCAATAGAAGGAGGTGCTGCGGCTTGAATAACAAGAGGGCCCACGGTGTCCGTACAGTTGTTTTGATCAGTTACTACCAAGGTATATTGTCCAGCGGATACGTTATTAAGAGCAATGTTATTGCTATTCCCTGGTGTCCACTGATATTGAAGTCCGTTTCCACTTGCTGTAATCCCGGTTATACTCGCATCACTTTGACCGCAATGTTCAGGGGTAATTACGGCTTGACTTGCATCGAGGCTAGGGCCCGAGGTATATGTAATCGTTAAGGGGCTACTAATCGCAGTACACCCATTGGCATCCGTTACTGTTAAGGTATAATTTCCACCACTTAATCCCGAAGGATTGAGGGAGTTACCACCATTATTACTCCATGAATATGTTAGGTTGTTTCCGGTAGTTGTAATTCCTGATATGGACCCTAAGGTTCCGTTGCAGGATTGAGGTGAAATCACAACCGCATTGGTATTTATGGTCGGTCCGTTGGTTCCACTAATCGTGTACGAAGCAGACGTTGTAGAACAACCCGCAGCATCGGAAACAGTTAGGGTATATGTTCCCGCCGGTGCATTGCTCAAGTTAAGCGTATTTCCTCCGTTGTTCGACCAAGAATAGGAGTAGGGCTGAGCGCCTCCGTTCACGGTTAACCCTGTTATAGATCCAGGAATTAAACAGGTGGCATTGGTTATGTTTGGTGTTCCGCCTATGACAGGCGAAGCGCCTATGACCACAGTAACGGGTCTTCTAAAAGAACCTGGACAAATGCCTATATAATAGGTGGTTGTTGTATTTAATACGGGCGTGGTATAAGAATTTCCTGTACCTACGGAGGTGTTTCCAAATGGAGTTGAGTACCATGTTAAATTCCCTGCGGGCGGATTTCCAATGGTGGATGCGGTTAACGTGGTACTGCCATTGCCACAAATCGTATCGTTTGCTGCTAAGATATCATAGAAGGAAGTATTGGTATTTGTTAGTCCTGAAGCGCCACCTGTCGCTCCATTTTGAGGGAAATTTGGAACAAACGAAGAATTGGTTACTCCTGCAATTCCTCCATTTACTTGCTGAATTGGCGTGCCAGACGCGATGGAAATATAACCCCCACCGCCTCCACCGCCTGGACCATCTGCTTCCATCGTTGGGGAGGAAGCAAAGGTGCCAAAGGAAATCACTTGATTTCCTCCGTTACCTCCATTGGCTTGAAGGGTTAGTGTATTAGGGATTTGATTCGCATTTGAAACATAGATCGTTCCGCCTCCGCCTGCACCGCCCGCGCCATCATTACCAAACTTCTGAGTTGAAGCCTGCACAGCAGTTTGTCCATTTGGGTTGGCATTCACGCCATTGGCACCATTGGCTTCAATGGAGCCGCTCCCAGATATCGATCCATAGACTTTTAGGTAGGCAATCCCACCGCCTCGTCCTCCATTTCCACCTTGAGCGTTGTTTTGGTCTCCTGCGCCGCCGCCGCCGCCCGCAAAAATCCGAGTATTGTTTTGGGTAAGCGGATGTCCACCTAAACCACCTTCTTTTCTTCGGTAGTCACCACCCCATGTGATATTATTTGGACCTACCGTATTTTCATTTTGATTTATAGTTGCGCCGGAATATCCACCTCGTCCACCGCCGGGACTTACTGATCCTCCCATTCCTGCGGCTTCCAAATTCCAATTTATGTTATACACCGGATCAGGTACTCCTTTTCCAGTATAGGTTAGAGCTGTATTACCAACGTTGCAACCGCCGCCCCCGCCGGCATTATGGTTGTTACCGCCACCCCCGCCATTAGCTGGGGCACTTTTGCAATATCGAGAGAAAATGGCATCGTATTCTGTGTAAAACCCAGCAATACTTTCCCCTTTTTCGGCGCCTTGTGTAGAAACATGTGAAGCGCAAAATCCGATGTCGTTTACATTTCCAGGAGGACTACCTAAGGTTTGGTCTTCAGTTACCCCACCTCTGAATCCATATCCGCTGGCAGATATTTTTGCATTTGAATTAATGAGTAAATTGCCATTGACCTCTACGGCAACCACACCACCCGTGGAACCATTCCACAAACTCGGAACAAGGGATGAATTTGAATTTAGCGTTAGGTTTACGAACCTCGGAATACGAACGATTTGAACATGTCCTGCGCTCGTGTAGCTGTTGACCAGTGGGCACATCAAACTGATGGTATTCGTACCTGACACGGATTTTACTTCGGCTAATTCAAACTTTCCGGCATTGTTATAGTTGGTGATTTCACCCCATAATGGAATGTATTGATTCCAATCATTTAAATGGCCTTGCGGCGTAGTATAAGGTCCCCAAAATTGTCCATTAGAAGTAACATATTCACTGGCAGGATATGTATCCACATTTAAATTTACACCCTGCATCTGAATAATCATGATTAGATCTCCTGGGGTTAATACCCCCTGAAAAAAACCACCCACTAAGGTGTTGGAAGTTACGGTAATGAGCGATTGTCCTGCGGTCGCATTGGCATTAAGTACCGTATAACTGTTAATTAAGGCATTTAATGATGTCACAGTGTAGGAGCCATCCTTTCCTCGTTGGCCGAGGCCGTGAACAGTAATTAACAGGAGAAACAGTGGAAATAGGAGTTTATTCATAGCAAATCGTGAATATAGGACGTTATTGTCAGTACAATAGTTGTATTATTCATGTGGAAATTTAAGGTCTAAATTGCTTAATCCGTGCTCACAAAAATAATAACCAATTTCCTTCTTTTTTTCAAACATCATACGGCTTTGTGTAATGTCTTCTTCACGTTCCGGCCGTTCATGAAATAAATGATATTGAATGGCTTTCCAACGCATGTTGGCAGTACGTAATCCCAATAAGGACGCTCGGTGTTCTATGTCCGTATCTTCGCCATATCCTGGAAGAATATAGTCCATATCAAAACCATTCAAAGCAATTAAGTCATTTTTGTGCCATCCCATGTTACATCCAAGGAGGCGCGCTGGCTTATTCCTTTGAATTGGAGTTCCAGGAAGATAAATCCCTTCTTCGATACGTTTGGTTTTGTTAAACAACAACCGGATTAAATTGATTGAGTTTATTCCTTGCGTTCGAATCAGTGTTGAGCTTACCGCATCTAAATCCAAACGGCGACCTGCGGTATACGTTCCTTCGCTAATATAGGTTTGATGCGCTGCAATAAAGGCAGGATGTAAAATACAATCACCATCGATAAATACTAACTTATTACCGGTTGAAAGTAGGATTGCTTTATTTAAAATCCGATTCTTATTAAATCCTGTATCAACTTGATTGATATAGTTGATTTGTAGCGTTGACTTGAATCGATCGATGGTTTGATGGATTGGATCGTCGATCGCATCATGGGCTATGATCACTTGGGCGGGTATTTGTGTTTGTTTGCAAACCGAATCCAATACCCGTTGAAGTGCAATATAATCTTTATAAACGGTTATGATCAGGGTAGTTGGCATTCCTTCAAAAATACGCAATTAACCCATGAGTTTCATTACAATCGATGCAACAGCAGGACAGATATGTGCATTTTTTTCGGTAATATCCAATACCTGATGCATATATCTTCGATTGGTATGGGGGTATTCTCTACACGCTAAGGGTCGATGTTCGTAAATACTACATTCATTATCTGCGCCAAGAAAGGAGCAAGGACTTTTTTGAAGGACATAATCAGCGTCTTCATCCATTCGTAAGTATTCGCTGATAAATTTGGATTCTTTAATGCGAAGATGTTTTGAAATCCTTCGAATATCGGTGTCTCGAAAAATAGGGGAGGTTGTTTTACAGCAGTTTGCACATTGGAGGCAATCAATTTTCTCAAAAGTACGGTCATGTTCTTCTCTGAATAAGGCGTCCAGTTGTTTATGCTTTCGGACCTTCTTTAAAAACGACTTAATTTCTTTGCGTGATTCACCGCTTCTATTTAGTAATTGCTGGTACGCTGGGTTAATCATTTAAATGATTTTTGATGGAAAAATAGGATTCGGTTTAAAAGCATTAATCTAAAAGTTCCGTTTCAACGTGCTTTATTTCTTTTAGATATTTTCGCTCAAACCAAAAAGTACCAAATGGAATCAATGACATGAGCCAGCCTATTAAATAAAAAGCGATGTCTTTTTTGTAACGAAGCCCAACAATCAAAACCCAAAGGCAATAGGCGATAAATAGTAGTCCATGGCTCATCCCAACAATGTAATTGGGTAAAGGCCAGTGCATAATGTACTTTATTGGCATGGTAATGCCAAATGCGATGTAGGAAATTCCTTCAGAAATAGCGAGGAACTTTAGGATATTTATGGGTTTCATAAAAACGAATCTTTTAATTTTTCTAATGCAATTATTTGATCTCTAATCGATGCTGCTAAGATAAAATCTAATTCCTTTGCTGCGCGTTGCATCTCCTTCTTTAGTTGTTTAATATCTTTTTCCAGCGCTTGTAAATTCTTATAAGGGTGTGTTGGTTCATTGATTTTTCGGCTGTCTAAAGGTTGCTCATAGGGATTGTCTTGTTTCTTATTATTTCTTAACCCAGCATCTATGGGCTTATTTAATGGTTGCGGAGAAAGTCCATGGGCCTCGTTATAAGCGATTTGAATGTTCCTTCGCCGCGCTGTCTCTTCCATGGTTAAGCGCATGGATTCCGTTAATTTATCGGCGTACATGATTACTCGACCATTAACATTCCTTGCAGCTCTTCCAACTGTTTGCACCAGTGATTTTACATTTCTTAAGAAGCCTTCCTTGTCAGCATCCAAAATGGCGACTAACGATACTTCGGGTAAGTCAAGTCCTTCTCGCAGTAAGTTGACCCCAACCAATACATCAAAGGTGCCAACACGCAATTCTCGCAGTATTTCTACGCGATCTAAGGTGTCAATGTCGCTGTGAATGTACTGACAATTTACGCCTACTTTGGTGAGGTATTTTTGCAATTCTTCGGCCATGCGCTTGGTGAGTGTGGTGACCAAAGCGCGTTCCTTCAACGCAACTCGAGCTTGTATTTCTTCAATTAAATTATCAATTTGGAATCGGCTTGGTCGCACTTCAATAATGGGATCGAGTAAGCCAGTAGGGCGAATTACCTGCTCAACCATAATTCCTTCAGAAAGTTCTATTTCCAGGGCTGCAGGCGTTGCCGAAAGAAAAACACATTGATTAAGAAGTCCTTCGAATTCTTCATATTTCAAGGGCCTATTGTCAATGGCGGCTTGTAAACGGAAACCATATTCCACAAGGTTTATTTTTCGCGCCCGGTCGCCACCATACATGCCTTTAACCTGCGGTAGGGTTACATGGCTTTCATCAACCATCATGAGATAATCTTCCGGAAAATAATCAAGCAAACAAAAGGGACGTTCGCCGGGTTGACGGTTGTCGAAATACCTAGAATAGTTTTCAATTCCGGAGCAATAACCAAGTTCTCGAATCATTTCGAGGTCATAGGAAACTCGTTCGTTTAATCGATTCGCTTCTTCTAAGCGACCTTGCTTTTTAAATTGTTCTACTTGAAAAACGAGATCATCTTGAATGCGATGAATGGCTTGCAGCGTATTTTCAGGACTTGATACAAAGAGATTGGCAGGATAGAGGTTTAATTCTGTATGGTTTTCGAACACTTGATTTGTGATAGGGTCAACAGACTGAATCCCTTCGATTTCGTCACCAAAGAATAAAATCCTAACCACATGGTCAGCATAGGCTAAATAAATATCCACGGTATCGCCAGTAACCCGAAACATACCCCGTTCAAAGACTTCTTCACTGCGGGTGTATAAATTTTCCACCAGTCGATGTAAAAAGTTATTTCTTGGAACTTCCATCCCGACATGAATAGGAAGGATGCTCTTTTTGAATTCGTTGGGATTTCCAATCCCATAGATGCAAGAAACAGAGGCCACCACTATGATGTCTCTTCGGCCAGAAAGTAAGGCAGAGGATGCAGATAATCTGAGTTTTTCAATTTCATCGTTGATAGACAGGTCTTTCTCAATGTACGTGTTTGTTACAGGTATATAGGCTTCCGGTTGATAGTAGTCGTAATATGACACAAAGTATTCAACGGCATTCTTGGGAAAGAACTGTTTGAATTCTGCATAAAGTTGAGCGGCTAAGGTTTTGTTATGTGAAAGGATCAAGGTTGGTTTTTTCACTTGTTCAATCACGTTAGCCATGGTAAAGGTTTTTCCGCTACCCGTTACACCTAATAAGGTTTGAAAGGTAATTCCCGCGTTGATACCTTCAACCAATTGACGAATCGCCTCAGGTTGATCCCCAGTGGGTTGATATGCTGAAACCAATTCAAAATCCATGGTACAAAGGTAGGGGAATTAATAGCAAGTTTGGTGAGCGAATTGATGACTTCAGTTCAAAAAAAAAGAGGTCCGAGGACCTCTTTAACATCGATGTATTGAATGAGGCTTATTTGCCTTTCTCCATTTTTTCTTTTAAGCCAGCTAATGCATCTAAATCTCCAAGGGTAGATTTCTCGTTTCCTTTATTGATCGCTTTTACTGCCTCATCTGTGTTTGAACCGGTGCTTGCTTTCTTACCACCTTTTGCTGGTTTTGCAGCAGGAGCAGGAGCTTCTTGTGTATCATCAAACGTTCGTGTGTGAGACAATACAATTTTCTTAGCATCCTTGTTGAATTCAATAACCACGAAATCAAGCGTTTCTTCTACTTTAGCGTTAGAGCCATCCGCTTTACGTAAATGCTTACTTGGGCAAATTCCTTCAACACCATAAGGTAGTGAAACAATTCCAGATTTATCTTTCATTTCAGTAATGGTTCCTGAATGCGTTGTGCCTTCAGCAAACGTTCCTTCGAACACATCCCATGGATTTTCTTCCAATTGTTTGTGACCTAATGAAATTCTTCGGTTTTCACGATCGATTTCCATAACAATTACATCGAGCATGTCACCAACCTTACAGAATTCTGATGGATGCTTGATTTTCTTTTGCCATGATAAATCCGAAATATGAATTAACCCATCCACACCCTCTTCAAGTTCAACAAACACACCGAAGTTGGTGAAGTTTCGAACTTTAGCAGTGTGTTTAGTATCAACACCATATTTGTTTTCGATTTCACTCCACGGATCTGGCATCAATTGTTTGATTCCAAGACTCATTTTGCGCTCATCACGATCAAGGGTTAAAATTACAGCCTCAACCGTATCACCGATTTTCATGAAATCTTGAGCACTACGTAAGTGTTGTGACCATGACATTTCAGAAACGTGGATTAAACCTTCAACACCCGCTGCGATTTCAATAAACGCACCGTAGTCAGCCATAACCACTACTTTACCGGATACTTTATCTCCAACATTTAGGTTCACATCAAGTGAATCCCATGGATGTGGTTGAAGTTGTTTCAATCCTAACGCAATTCGTTTCTTATCATCATCAAAATCAAGAATTACCACGTTGATTTTTTGATCAAGCTCGAGTAACTCTTCAGGATGGTTTACACGACCCCATGAAAGGTCAGTAATGTGGATTAAGCCGTCTACACCACCAAGGTCGATAAATACCCCGTAAGAAGTGATGTTCTTAACCACACCTTCCAATACTTGTCCTTTTTCAAGACCTGAGATGATTTGTTTTTTCTGCTCTTCTGTTTCAGCTTCAATCAGCGCTTTGTGAGAAACAACCACATTTCTAAATTCTTCGTTGATTTTAACAACTTTGAATTCCATGTTTTTACCAACGTAAACATCGTAATCACGGATAGGCTTCACATCAATCTGAGAACCGGGTAAGAATGCCTCGATTCCAAATACATCTACGATTAATCCACCTTTGGTGCGACATTTTACATATCCTGTAATAATCTCACCACTTCGTAATACGTCGTTTACACGGATCCAAGCACCGTGCATACGTGCGGTGCGGTGAGAAACGATTAACTGACCGGTTTTGTCTTCTTGTATTTCAACATATACATCTACCGTGTCTCCAACTTTTAAGTCCGGATTGTAACGGAACTCATTCGCTGCAACAACACCTTCTGATTTGTACCCGATGTTTACGATTACCTCTTTTTTAGTAATCATTTCTACGGTACCTTGAATTACTTCTTTCTCGTTGATTGAAGTTAAGGTTTTCTCGTATTTGTCTGATAATTCAGATCGTTGGATTTGGGTATATCCATCCAAGGATAATGCTTCCCAATCGAAATCCGCACTTCCTTGTGCTGAAACTTCTTTTTTGTTTGTTTTTGCCATGTGGCTTAAGTGTTTGTATTTCAATGTGTTCGGCCATTGAAAGGGTTAAAAAATTAGCCGAATTCCGAACGTCGACCATATTTCAAGGGTGCAAAGGTATACTTAAAATTCTAGAAAAGCGCATCTGCGCCTAATTTTCGTTCGGATTTTTTGGAAAATTCGCAATCATTTTAAATTTTGATCCTTGGAGTTCCATGCACGCTTTCCAAAGCGACTCATGATTTTCGTCGAAAACATAACTCAATGGAATATTATTGGCAGCAATCCAACTGTGTTCTTTGATTTCTTCTTCGAGTTGATGCTCATCCCATCCACTATACCCCACGAAAAATTTTAGCTTTATAGCATCGTAACCGTTCTCGTTGAGATATTCAACCAAGGAATCAAAGTCACCGCTGAAAAAAATTCCATTTCCACATGCTAATGAATTGGCTATGGTGTCCCCTAGGTTATGGAGAAAGAAAAGTTGGTTTTTTGCAACAGGTCCTCCGATAAATAACGCCTGATCGTTCAAGTCTTCGCGGTCAATAATGTCGTGCAAGTTCAGTGGTAAGGGGTTGTTGAGTACAAAGCCAAAGGTGCCTTCGAGATCGTGCTGACATAAATATACCACAGAACGTTCGAAAAATGGATCGCCTTGAAAGGGGTCGGACAATAAAAAGCCACCCGCGGTTGGCTCTTCACTGTTTTCAAATATTAAGCTTGTCTTTTTCACGGATTTTTAGCGTCACAAAGATAAGGTTTTCTACTTTTGTATTTATGAAACTTGGCGCAATCGATGTGGGCTCAAATGCCATGAGGGTTTTAGTGGGTGAAGTCACAAAGCCAGTGGGTAGATGGCAATATTCGAAAACAGCATATTTACGGCTTCCGGTTCGTTTAGGGGAAGAGGTTTTTGAAAATGGTAAAATTTCCGACGAGAAAATTGAGAAGTTCATTGAGGGAATGCGAATTTTCAAGAATTACTTGGTTTTTTATGGCGTAACTGACTATCGTGCGGTAGCTACCTCTGCCATGCGGGATAGTTCGAATGCGAAAAAAATAATTCAGCGCGTTAAAAAGGAAACAGGGATTACCTTAGAGGTTATTTCAGGGAAAGAGGAGGCTGAATTGGTGTATATTACCTTTCAGCTGATTCCTGATTTAAAAATGAATTATGTGCTGATTGACGTAGGCGGCGGAAGTACAGAGATCACGCTCTTTCAGGACAATAAAGTGCATGCCGCTAAATCGTTTCAAATCGGTAGTGTTCGCTTGTTAAAAAACAAGGTTTCAAAAAAATCCTGGAATGAAGTTGATGATTGGTTGACCAACGAAATAATACCATTCAAGCCAGCCCGTGTTTTTGGGTCTGGCGGAACGATCAACAGCGTCCATAAAGTGCTCGGTAAACAAGATAAGACACCGGTAGGGCTGGAAGAAATGAAAGCGCTGCAGTCGCAATTGGAGCCTCTTAGCATTGAGGAACGAATTTACCAATTTAAGATTAAACCAGACCGAGCCGATGTTATGGGTCCAGCCATGGAAATCTACATGAAAATGATGCAATCCCTGGGATTAGACCAGATTTATGTCCCGAAAATGGGCTTGTCAGATGGAATGATCCTAGATTTATACCGAGAAAAAACACTATGAGCCAAAAACCAGCAATTCCTAAAGGTACCCGAGATTTTTTACCGAATAATGTGCTTAAGCGCAAGTTGATTTTTTCAACGATCGCAGACGCATTTCAACGCTTTGGTTTTCAGCCCATTGAAACACCTAGTTTTGAATTGTCATCTACCTTGATGGGTAAGTATGGTGAGGAAGGAGATCGCTTGATTTTTCGAATTTTAAATTCCGGTGAAAAAGTTCGTAAAGCAGATTTAGATGCCTTGGCATCCGACAACCTTCCGCGGTTTGCTAACTCTTTGTCAGAAAAAGCCTTGCGTTACGATTTGACCGTGCCTTTCGCTCGCTTTGTGGTGCAGCACCAAAATGAACTAAGCTTTCCGTTCAAACGCTACCAGATACAACCCGTTTGGCGAGCGGATCGACCGCAGCATGGTCGATATCAAGAGTTTTATCAATGTGATGGGGATGTGGTAGGAAGTGATTCCTTGCGCAATGAAGTTGAACTTATCCAAGTTATTGATCAGGTGCTAAGTGCCTTGAATTTACCCGGTTTTACGATCAAGTTAAACAATAGAAAAGTTCTTAGTGGTATTGCTGAAGTTTGTAAGGCTACCGACCAATTGATTCATCTAACCGTTGCCCTGGATAAATTGGACAAAATAGGAGAGGACGGCGTGATTAAAGAATTGATGGATAAAGGGTTTGACACAACAACAGTAGATTCTATAAAACCATTGTTTAAATTGAGTGGTTCATTTAATGAGCGTATCTCTTTTTTGTCCACTTTTCTCGCAAAGAGTGAAATAGGGATGAGCGGATTAAAGGAGTTATCGTACATACACAGCAAGTTCGAAAATAATCCCCTGGTAAAAGGTCAAATTGAATTAGATGTAACCTTGGCACGTGGTTTAAATTACTACACCGGAGCGATTATCGAGGTGAAAGCGCATTCGGTTGAGATGGGAAGTATTTGTGGTGGTGGTAGGTATGATGATCTAACGGGACTTTTTGGAGTGAAAGGTTTGTCGGGCGTAGGCATTTCTTTTGGCGCAGATCGGATTTATGATATCATGGAAACGCTTGGTCTGTTTCCTGAAGGGTTAAATAGTGGACCTGACTTGTTGTTTTTAAATTTTTCCGAAGAAGAGGCTGATCAGTGTGCTATATGGGCAAATTCTGTTAGAGCAATGGGTAAAGTAGCAGAGGTTTATCCGTCGCAAGCGAAAATGCAAAAGCAACTCAAATATGCGAACGACAAAGGGGCAACATGGGTATTGTTTTATGGTCAAGATGAACGACAGAAAGGCGTCGTAATCTTGAAACATATGGCAACTGGGGAACAGCTTACTTATGCTTCTGATGCCTGGTTGTCTTCTTGGGGTGGATAGCGATTTAACTCTATCAATTCCAAATCTTTACACTTACCCTTTTCAATAGTAAATCTAAGTAATGTTCGCGCTTTGTGAAAGCCTTTTATACCACAGGCTCCCGGATTCATCCATAGTAGATTATGTTCCTTAACGTATTTAACTAAGGTAATATGTGAATGACCGCAGACAAACAATCCAGGTTTTTCACGGGTTAAAAGTTGCTTAATGGGGTCCACTAATTTTTCAGGCCGACCTGCAATGTGTGTCATACAAACCTTAAGTCCTTCAATCTCAAACTGTGCAAGGGCCGGTGTTTCTTTTCTAAGGATCGCACCATCAATATTACCATAAACAATCCTACAGGGTTTCATGGATCGAATTTTATCTAAAACTGCCAAATTCCCGATGTCACCAGCGTGCCAAATTTCATCCACGTCGGTTAGGTAGGTACAAACGTCTGCACCCAAATAGCCGTGCGTATCTGAAATTAATCCGATTCGCTTCATGGCTTATTCTTCGTTCAATTGTTGGAGGTACGTTTCGTAATAAATCCCTTTTTGTTTCATCAATGCTTCTGGATTTCCCATTTCAACGATTTCTCCGTGCTCCAATACTAGGATTAGGTCACAGTTTCGTAGGGTAGAAATACGGTGGCTGACCATCACCAAACTTGGTGACTCAGGGAGCGATCGAAGTTCTTTCAAGATAATTTCTTCCGTTTCGGTATCAACGGCCGAAAGACAATCGTCCATGAGTAATAATTTTGGATTCCTAATTAAAGCCCGAGCGATACTGATTCGCTGTTTTTGTCCACCACTCAAATTAACCCCTAATTCCCCGAGTTGGGTATCTAATTGGTCTGGGAATTCTTGTATGTTGTGCCACACGTGAGCTTTCTTAAGCACCTCAATAATGGCTTCGTCTGAAACGGTTGAATGAGCCCCAAAGGCCACGTTATTCCGTATCGTTTCTGAGAAAAGAAAAACCTCTTGCGGAACTACAGCTATTTGTGACCGATAATCCTGTAAGTTGATGCCGTTCAAGGGTTCTGTGTTAATGAATATACTTCCTTCGTCCGGGTCGAATTGCCTTCCAATTAAATTCAAGATGCTTGATTTACCACTTCCGGTTTTACCTAAGATGCCAACATGCTGACCCGGTTTAATGACGAAGTTGAGGTCTTTAAGTGCTTGTATACCCGTATTGGAATAGGTGAAGCTCACCTTCTTGAATTCAATATCGCCCTTCAATTCAAACGGGTTATTGCTGGGATTTACTACACTGGGCTTAGTATCTAAAAATTCATTAATCCGTTGCTGCGATGCTTCTGCGCGTTGAATAATGGAGGTTACCCAGCCAATGGATACAAAGGGCCATGTCAAGTTATTCACATAAAATATAAAGGCTACGATACCGCCGAGACTCAATTGCTGCGTTTCGGTCAATATACCACCTACATAGATTACGAGTAAGGTACTCAGTCCAATGAGGAGCATGATGGTTGGCATGAATAGGGCATTAATCAAAACAAGGCGCATACTTTTACTTCGGTAAGAATTTGCAGCACGCTCCATCCGATCGCTGGTTGGAGAAAATTGATTGTATGCCTTGATTAAACGAATGCCTGAAAACGTCTCCTGTGCAAGGGTCGAAATGTAGGATTGTTGCTCTTGAACGTGCTTACTCGCCTTATTTATTTTATTAGACACCTTGTATATGACAAAGGACATGAACGGCAAAGGAATGAGTGCGAACAGGGTGAGTTTACCACTGATTTGGGCCATTTGGTATAAGCTAAAAACAGTTAGCACGGTGAGGTTAATCGTATACATTACCCCAGGTCCAAGATACATGCGCACTTGACCTACATCTTCTGAGATACGATTCATTAAGTCACCAATGCGATTTCGTTTGTAAAAGTCGGTGTCTAAAGTTTGATAATGGGTATATATGGTTTGTTTTAAATCAAATTCAATCCACCGGGACATCACGATGATGGTTTGACGCATTAAGAACAGAAAAAAACCTTTGGTAGCCGAGAGCAATAAGTACAAACCACCAATTTTAAAGGAGAGCCAAAGCGCGTCGTTTAATTGGGTGCTTACGCTTGTTTTTTGTAAACTATCAATTGAAACTTGCACATACTTAGGCATTTTGACGGCAAAGTAATTGCTAATGACCGTAAAGATGATTCCTAATAAGAATCGCCATTTATAGGTGAAGAAATATTTGTTCAAACTCCGTAGAGACTTCATGGGATTTATTTTCTATTTTTGCCGTCGAAACGAGTACAAAGGTACTATTTAAATAAATGTTTCTAATTCAATTTTTAAGGCATGAATACAACCAACTCAATTAGAACCTCAACAAACGTTGATGGTATTTTGGTTCAGTTAACAAAGATGGGGCATGAGCAAGTGCTATTTTGTAACGATGCTAAAACAGGTCTTAAAGCAATCATTGCAGTTCATAACACGGTATTAGGGCCAGCGCTAGGCGGAACGCGAATGTGGATGTATGACAATGAAACTGATGCATTGAGGGATGTGCTTCGCTTGTCTCGTGGAATGACGTACAAAAATTCAATTTCAGGATTGGATTTAGGAGGCGGGAAAGCCGTTATTATTGGTGATTCAAGAACCATGAAATCAGAAGCGCTGCTAAGAAGATTCGGTCAATTCGTAAACAGCCTTTCCGGAAAATATATTACAGCGGAAGATATGGGTATATCTCCAGAGGACATGGTACATGTAAGTCAAGAAACCAAACACGTGGTTGGTTTACCGGGTAAAAGTGGCGACCCATCACCGGTAACAGCCTATGGGGTGTACATGGGAATGAAAGCATGTGCTAAGATGCAGTTTGGGACGGATGGCTTGCAGGGTAAAACCATTGCTGTACAGGGAGTAGGGCATGTAGGACAATACTTAGTTAAGCATTTAACATCAGAAGGAGCCAAGGTATTTATCACAGATATTCATGAAGAAACCTTAAGAAAAGTTTCTGAAACCTACGGTGCAACAGTAGTTAGTCCGAATGATATTTATGATGTTCCGATGGATATTTATGCGCCATGTGCCATGGGAGCGACTGTAAACGATGATACCTTGTCTCGATTAACGTGTAGCATTATTTCTGGTGCGGCGAATAATCAGTTAGCGGATGAGCAGAAACATGGTGTCGCCGTGATGGAAAAAGGAATCTTGTATGCGCCTGATTATGCAATCAACGCAGGAGGAGTGATTAATTGTTTTTCTGAAGTTTCTGGAATGAGTTTAGACTGGTCGCACAAAAAGGCCGAAGAAATTTACCAAACGATTTATCAAATTTTGGAGCGCTCGAAGCAAGAACAAATTCCAACCTATCAAATTGCGAATCGTATGGCAGAAGAACGGATTGAACGAACTGGGGGGTTGAATTTATAAATCATGTTGAACCGGAGGCATTTACGCATTAAAGTATTACAACTGTTATATGCTCATTTTCAGAGTAATGAACAGGATTTTATTAAAACCGACAAGGAATTGAATGTTTCCTTAGATCGGATGTACGACATGTACTTATACCTCTTGCTTACCTTTGAAGAGCTTATTCGTGCTGCCGAAAATAAGATTGATGACCGAAAGAAGAAGTTGCGTCCAACGGCTGAGGATTTGAATCCAAACATGCGTTTTGTAGATAACCAAGTAATCAATCAACTTTCGAATGCCTCAAGGCTCCTGGAAATTGTTAAAAAACGAAAGATTAATTGGATCGGTGCAGAGTCTCAAGAAATGTTTCGAAAAATGTTTAATGCAGTTTTGGAATCAGAGGCTTATGTTATTTACATGAACAGCGAAGCACCTGGTTATGATGCAGACCGGAATTTTGTGTTGCAACTATTCAAAGATTCTGTCGCGAATTCTACGTGGCTCTTTAACTTTTTCGACGAAAAAAGTATCTATTGGATGGATGATTTGGATTTATGTTGCTCGATGGTCTTAAAGTCCATTAAAGCGATGAATCCAAACGAAGAATTTGTCCCAATGCCCTTGTATAAAGACCCGGAAGATGAGTCTACCTTTGTACATGATTTGTTGCGTAAAACGATCCAGAATAACGCTGAATATGACGAACTCATTACCGCTATGGTGGAGAATTGGGAAACCGAACGCATTGCCAAGATGGACTTGGTTTTACTTAAAATGGGAATAACTGAGCTGCTTTATTTTCAAAGCATTCCATCCAAAGTCACCTTGAACGAGTACATCGAAATTTCCAAATTTTACAGTACTCCAAAAAGTAATATCTTTATCAACGGGATATTGGATAAAATTGTTGAGAAATTTAAAGCGGAAAATCGTTTAATAAAAACAGGTAGAGGATTATTAGATTAAGAATATGAAAAAGATATTAGGATTATTAGTCATTTTAGTGTTATTCGCTTGCTCAAGTGAAGGAGATGCAGTTGAGATAGGAAAGAAAACTACCCTTGAGGTGAACGATGTTTATGATGCAGGTACGGTGGTAAAAGGAGAAGTGATTCGAGCAGTATTTACTGTTAAGAATACCGGTGATCATCCCTTGGTTTTTGGTGAGGTACGTCCTTCATGTTCATGTACAGTAGCCGATAAGCCTACCGAACCGGTTCAGCCAGGTGAGTCCACCAAAATCATTGCTAAAGTAAATACAGCTAACGTGTCTTCAAAAGAAGTTACTAAGTCTGTTACCATCATGACGAATACAACACCGTCAACTAAAGTGTTGATTATTAAAGCTAAAATAAAATAACATGGGAGGAGGAAATCCAATGAGTTCGTTGATTATGATTGTCGCAATGATTGCGATATTCTATTTGTTTATGATACGACCACAAGCCAAAAAGCAAAAAGAACTGAAGAAGTTTAGAGAGGCTATGAAGCCTGGCGATAAAGTAGTCACCATTGGTGGAGTACATGGGAAAATTTTAGAAATTGCTGAATCTACTGTGTTGATTTCATCGGAAGGAACTAAGATTCGTGTTGAGAAAAGTGCAATTTCACAATCGGGTGAAGATCAACTTTCAGCGTTAAAATAATATGAAAAATCTATTTTTTATTGGACTATTAGCGCTTGCCCTTGGTGCTTGTAAATCCAAAGTATGTGAATGCGCTGATATTCACATCAAAGCCGTTAAAGAGATTAATCGAGTTGCTGACCCGGTGAAGAAAATGAAAGTATTGGCTTCGAAAAAATATCAGGTGCCTTTTGAAAAATGCAATAAAATGACAGAAGGAATGACGCCGGATGAATTGAAAGCTTTTGAAGAGGAATACAATCAATGTCCTTCGGTGAAGGAATACAAAAAGAAATAAATCCGACGAAATTAAATCATAAAAAAGCGCAATAGACATTGCGTTTTTTTTTGGTTGTAGCATGAGCGTTTACATTCCAATTAGTTCTTTCATGCACGCTGCACCGATTTTCTCTGCTCCTTTTAAATCTTTATCTGCAGCCTCAAGGTTTTCAAATTCATCTTCCATTTTTAACATCGCGCAATCAACCCATTGATCAGTCTTTTCTTTTCCTAAGATTTTATCCAGCTGTGAACGCTGTTTATCAAATTGAGATCGAAGTTGTGTTTTGTCCTCTTCGCTCCAGTTTCCTTTGGTACTTCCATTTCAAGAGTAGCTAAGGAACATCAATATGCCGACCGATAATAGCAATAATTTTTTCATAGTTATTTAAGTTTTTTAGTTAGTTAATGGTAATGAATATTGTTACTGGAATATCTTGCAGTCTAACAAATATAAAAATGCGGAAATCGATGCTGCTCCAAGTTCTAATTCTCGTTTATTTACACTCTCAAATACATCACTATCCGCATGGTGAACGTCAAAATAGCGTTGCGAATCTGGGATAAAACCAAACAGGGTAATGTCGTTGAATTCGTTTTTTAACGGACCAATATCCACACCTCCACCACCTTTTTCCCAAAGATGTAAGTCATAGGGTTTAAATAAGGATTCAAGGGCTTTAAATTGCTTAAATACGGTATCGTTTCCGTCGCATCCAAAGCCTCTTGGGGTGAATCCACCGCGATCACTCTCGAGGGCTGCTATGTGCGTTTCGTGCTGTTCCTTTACCCATTTTGCATAACTTTTTCCACCCATATTTCCGTTCTCTTCATTCATGAAAAATACAACCCGTAACGTATGTTTGGGTTTATATCCCAAGGTTTTTAAGATGCGTAACGCTTCAAGGCAATGGATAACTCCGGCACCATCATCGTGGGCACCCTCTCCTTGATCCCAAGAATCTAAATGTCCACCTATGGTTATTATTTCATTGGGATTCTTGGTTCCTTTTAATTCCCCAATCACATTGAAAGAGGGTTCATCCGGAAAATTTCTACAATCCATTTCCAACGTGAGTTTGATTCTCAGCTTCTTCGATAACAGTTCTGCCAAATAATCAGAATCTGCCGTTGATAAAGCCGCAGCAGGAATTTTTTGAATGCTATCCACATACTTCATGCTGCCTGTATGTGGAAAATCATCACTCGGCAAACCGAGTGATCTAATGATCACGGCTTTCGCTCCAAGTTTACCGCCTTCAATGGCGCCATTTCCTCGTATTGGATAACAGGCACCATACGCTTTAAAGGTCTGAATTTCAGCAGCATTCATGGGTTGGTTAATAAAGATGATTTTTCCTTCAACGACATTGCGTTTTGCGGCAATCAAGTCATCGAGATGATTAAAAAGAACAACCTCGCCTTCCATAATGCCATTAGTGGATATGGATCCACCCAAGGCGCAAAGGGTAAGTTTTTCGATGCTTCCATTGGGTAATGTAATCCATGCGGTCTCGGGATTCCCCCGTTCCCAGTGGGGTACCATTATGGGTTCTAGATACACTTTGTCGAATCCATAGGTTTGCATTCTTTGCTCAGACCATCGAATAGCCATGGCTGCCTCTGCGCTCCCAGATAGTCTAGGACCTATGTCTTTACACAAGGATCTTAAATCTTCATATGCTCGTCCACGCAACAACGCCTCGTCGTATATTTTACGAATAAATACACTGTCTTTTTGTGCATAAATGGACAGGTTGAGCATGAGCAATATTAGGCTTGATAGCAGGTGTTTAATGTGTTGTTGTCCCACGATTATTTCTTAATTTTGCGTAATATTATATATATTTTATCAACCATGGCAATGCGAGTTGCCAAAATAGTTTCTTTATGTCATTGAAGTGTGGAATTGTAGGGCTTCCTAATGTTGGGAAATCAACCTTGTTTAATTGTTTGTCGAATGCGAAAGCACAATCTGCAAATTTTCCGTTTTGTACGATTGAACCAAATATTGGGACTACATCCGTTCCAGATCCAAGGTTAGAGCAATTGGAATCCATGGTGAATCCAGAACGCGTAGTGCCTGCAACCATGGAAATTGTAGATATTGCTGGCTTAGTAAAGGGAGCGTCAAAAGGGGAGGGTCTTGGCAATCAATTCTTGGCCAATATTCGAGAAACAGATGCCATTCTGCATGTGCTTCGCTGTTTTGATGATGGGAATATTGTTCACGTTGATGGTAGCGTAAACCCCATTCGAGATAAAGAAATTATTGATATCGAACTTCAGTTAAAGGACCTAGAAACCATAGAGAAAAAAATTCAAAGCTTGTCTCGAATTATAAAATCTGGCGACAAAGAAGCAGTAAAAGAAAATGAATTGGCTCTTAAAATTAAAGACGGATTAGAACAAAGCATTTCTGTTCGCGGTCTAGGTTTTGATGCAAGCGATATGGAAGTAATCAAGCGATTTAATTTGATTACCTCCAAACCGGTCATGTATGTGTGTAATGTAGATGAGGCTTCCGTACTTTCAGGTAACACATATGTTGATCAAGTTCGAGCGGCAGTGGCCAATGAGCATGCTGAAGTACTCATCATTGGTGCAAAAATCGAGGCGGATATTACGGAACTCGAAACCTACGAAGAACGGAAGATGTTTCTTGATGAACTTGGCTTGGACGAGCCAGGTGTAAATCGCTTGATCCGCTCAGCCTATGCCTTACTTAATCTTCAAACTTATTTCACGGCGGGAGTAAAAGAAGTTCGTGCATGGACCATTTACAAAGGATCTACCGCACCGCAAGCAGCTGGTGTAATTCACTCAGACTTTGAAAAGGGTTTCATACGTGCCGAAGTCATGAAATATGACGACTATGTACATTATGGTTCAGAACCAGCCGTAAAGGAAGCTGGCAAATTTAAAGTGGAAGGAAAAGAATATGTGGTATCCGATGGTGATATCATGCACTTTAGATTTAATGTGTAATCCCTTTTTATAATATCAATTTCTTATTTCTAATCGTATGATTTCAGCAAATAATCCCGACTTAACTTCTTGGATACACGTAAGCAAAGATTCTGATTTCCCAATTCAAAACATTCCATTTGGTGTCGGTTTTTTGGTGCAAGATGAACCTTTTGTCGCTACCCGAATTGGGGATAAGGTGATTAACCTCGCCGCATTGCATGATAAAGGCTATTTTAAAGAACTTGGTTTTCAATCCTCAGATTTTAATTGTTCATCCTTAAACGCACTCATGAAGCACGGTAAGTTACCGCTTCGGAATTTACGTAATCGAATTTCATCTTTGTTTACACAAGGAAATATGGAATTGCAAGGACATGATGAGGATTGTATGGAGGTGCTTTATTCATCGGATCGTGTTCAACTTTTACTGCCAGTGAACATTGGGGATTACACCGATTTTTATTCGAGTAAAGAACATGCTACCAATGTGGGGATGATGTTTAGGGATCCAGCCAATGCCTTACTTCCGAATTGGTTGTGGTTGCCTGTAGGATATCATGGTCGTTCCAGTTCCATTGTTACGTCAGATGTTCCTGTAGTAAGACCTAAAGGTCAAACCAAAGTAGAAGGTTCGGATCCAACCTTTGAGGCTTCAGCGCGCGTTGATTTTGAATTGGAAATGGGATTCTACACCTTTGATGGAAAACCGCTAGGGGAACGAATCACTACGTCTGAAGCAGAGGACTATATTTTTGGGTTAAGCCTGTTTAACGATTGGTCGGCTCGAGATATTCAACAATGGGAATATGTTCCTCTTGGACCTTTTTTAGCTAAGAATTTCGCTTCATCTATTTCGCCTTGGATAATTGCGTTGGACGCACTTCAACCTTTTGCAGTTGATACGCCTGTGCAAGATCCTGAGGTATTATCTTATTTGAAATTTGATGGTAAGAAATCATATGATATTAATTTAGAGGTGTTTATTCAGCCTAAGGATGGGGCAGAGGACCGTGTCTGTTTATCCAATTTCAAATACATGTATTGGAATATGGCGCAGCAATTGGCGCATCATACGGTGAACGGGTGTAATGTCCGTTGCGGGGATTTAATGGGATCAGGTACCATTTCCGGTCCAACGCCAGATTCTTATGGATCCATGCTTGAGTTGGCTTGGAAAGGAACCAAACCGTTAACATTGAGTGATGGTTCTCAACGCCGCTTTATTCAAGATTATGATACCGTGATAATGAAAGGGCATTGCACGAATGGTAATGTGCGAATAGGTTTTGGTGAAGTGCGTACCCAATTATTACCAGCGATCGATTAACGATGAGTCAGAAACCCGGAGCATACAATATTGAGGCTGAACGTGTAGCCATTTTGGCGGCATTTAAAGGCTTGCTCCGTTCGGTTAAAGACCGTTCTCGCGAAGACACTAAGTTGATTCGAAAGGCCTTTGACATGGCCCTTGAAGCACATAAGGACGAGCGTCGTAAATCCGGGGAGTTGTACATTTTTCATCCTATTTCAGTGGCTCGGATATGTGCTGAAGAAATGGGACTCGATAGCATTGCTATTACTTGTGCATTATTGCATGATACGGTAGAGGACACCTATATTTCACTGGATGATATCGAGGATGCATTTGGAATAAAAGTCCGTCGAATCATTGATGGATTAACTAAAATTCCGGATGTATTCGATGAAAACGCATCGGTTCAGACAGAGAATTTCCGAAAAATGATCCTCACTATTTCTGATGATTTCAGGGTGGTGTTGATTAAGCTGGCGGATCGTTTGCACAACATGCGGACCTTATCGAGCATGAAGCCAGATAAACAACTTAAAATAGCCTCTGAAACTCGGTTTTTATATGCGCCATTGGCACACCGCTTTGGCTTCTACACGGTAAAAACTGAACTAGAAGACTTGTCCATGAAGTATTGTGAGCCAGAGGTTTTCAATGAAATTGAGACTAAGTTGAAATCTACCCAAGATGTTCGTGCGCGCTTCATTCGAAGGTTTATGTCGCCCATTAAGGATGAACTTCAAAAACAAGAATACCATTTTGAGATTAAGGCTCGAACCAAGTCGATTTCCTCGATTTGGCGTAAAATGCAGACGAAGGACATTCCATTCGAAGAGGTCTTTGATGTGTTTGCAATTCGTATTATTGTAGATACGCCGCACGAGCTGGAGAAATCAGATTGTTGGAGGATTTATAGCATCGTAACCGATTTTTACCAGCCCAGTCCAGAACGACTAAGGGATTGGATTTCAACACCTAGAGCCAATGGCTATGAATCTTTGCATACTACCGTGATGTCTCCGCAAGGAAAATGGGTAGAAGTTCAAATTCGCTCCAAGCGCATGGATGAAATTGCTGAAAAAGGTCTTGCAGCACATTATAAGTACAAAGAATCCAAAAACGATGAAAGTAAATTCGACCGTTGGATAGCGGAAGTGCGTGATTTACTGGATAACCCGGATGCCAATGCCTTGGATTTTATCAATGAATTCAAATTGAATTTATTCAATGAGGAAATTTATGTGTTTACCCCAAAAGGTGAGCTCAGGGTACTTCCAACGCAATCTACAATTTTGGATTTTGCGTATGATATTCACACAGACATTGGGGATAAATGTATTGGAGCGAAAGTGAATAATCGACTGGTGCCCTTGAGTTACCAATTACAGAACGGTGATCAATTAGAGATTATAACGTCGAGTAAACAAAAACCGAATGAGGAGTGGCTCAAATTTGTCGTTTCTGCTCGTGCTCGTCAAAAAATTAAGTCTTCGTTAAATGAAGAACGAAAATTAATTGCACAGGATGGTAAGGAGACCCTGGAGCGAAAGTTAAAGCAATTCAACCTATTGATGAATTCTGAAAATATTACATTTTTAGAAAAATTTTATGGGGTAGGGAGTGCCACGGATCTATACGTGCGTATTGCAAAGGGAAAAATAGATGTGAATAAAATCCGTGAAATCGAGGATAAACATGGGTATTTACAGACTTCAAAAAAAGATACGGTCGTAGTAAAAAAAGGACGTAAATCCTTAGATTCCGTATCCCAGTCAGTCGATGCCAAAAAAGATGTGATTTACATCGGTGAAGATTTTAAAGGGATAGAATATCAGATGTCCAAATGTTGTAATCCGATTCCTGGTGATAAAGTGTTTGGGTTCATCACGATCAATCAAGGGATAAAAATCCACCGTTCCGATTGTCCTAATGCGGTCCACTTGATGTCTAAATACGCATACCGTTGCATAAAAGCCATGTGGAAATCCGAAGTATTGGTTGAACGTTTAGCTGCAATCCGTATCATTGGTATCGATCAAATTGGATTGGTTAATCGGTTGACTGAAATCATTTCCAAGGAAAATAAAGTGAATATGAAGAGCATTCACTTTGAAACCAATGATGGCACTTTCGAAGGGAAAATCCACGTTATGGTTTATGATACAGCGCATTTAGATCAATTGATGCGAAAGTTTCAAGAAATTGACGGGGTTCAGCGGGTAACCCGCTGGGATTCAGAAGATGAGACACTACTCTAAGGTTTTATGCACCATAGCATACGGGTTTCTTGGTCTTAACAATGGATTCCATGAGAAATTTTTAATAAATCGTTCCTTTTCATCAATTTGCTCCATGGGAAAAAACACACCATCTGGTTTATCAAAGAATGTGATTTTCGAGACCTCACCACTATCCAAATAAACAATCAACTCCGAGGCAAATAAGCGATTCAAGCCCTTTCTTTTTCGGGTTAAAACACGGTCTGCCTGCTGTTCTTCGATGGGATAAAAAATGGTCCAGGCCTGACCGCTAACTTTCGCTTTAAAGAGTAGGCTCTCTTTGAACCAAGCATCAATTCGTTTTCCAGAAAGTTGGTTGAAACATGAATCTGAATCAACGTTCATAATAGAGCTTGCGTTTCCTAAGATTAGTGCTTTTTCAATCACGCTGTCCTTCAGGAATACACGAATCGAATCCCCTTTCAGTTCGCCGTTTTGAGCCCATAAGATTGGTTTTTGAAATAAATCGATAACACCAATTTTACTGCTATAATGTGCTGAATCACATATCGCTTGTGCTTTTTTAGAAAATATCTTTACCCCGTTGGATCCGTAAATATTGCGTTCATCAAGGCTGTCTTTCTGCATACGAATGGTGTCCGCATGGAGGAATAAAGAATCTTTTTGTTTGGTTTCAATGACCAGGGCATGACCCGCTAGGGTACTTTGAGATACATTGTTCTGTGCATGGAAATAGTCGCCTAATAAGATTAAGTGTTGGTTCTTTTCGTAAATCCGGACATGACCATTCCCGTTGAACAATTGATTGGTTTCTTTATAGAATGCAGTGTCACAATAAATCGTTCGATCCTTTTGCTGAATAAAAACGTTTTTTCTTAAGAGCCCTTCTTGAATATCAACCCGGTATTGACCTTTCTCGCATTGAATTTCAATACTGTCGTTTTTAATGGTGGTTGGCCCATGAAAAAAGGTGGTCTGCTTTTCATAAATGAACTGCAAGGTATCTGTGGTCATTGTCAAACGTTGTTTCTTGTATTTAACTTTTCCACTGAAGAAACACGTTCCCGTGCTTGGATAGAAATACCCTAGTTTGCTCGTAATTACCTCTTTATTCGTACTGTTCTCAATCTTACCGTTGTTGCGATAGATGGCTCTGCCAGTTTTTGCGTTGTACTCCAGGGAATCTGAGCTTAGTTTGTATTCTGAGTCGCGTACATTCACGTGCCCCCAAAGTCGAGCAATTTTTGTGCTTCCTGAATAAACCAAGGAGTCACAGTACAGGTTAACATCCTCTTTGGTGATATGAACTCGGCCATAAGCGCGTACAATTTTATCGCGTTCTCGATAATGGGCAGAATCGCAATACATGGTATTTCCTTGGTAAATAAAACTCACAGTCCCCACTAAACGATGGGTTTGAGTAGCTTTATCGAAATAGATTTTTTCAGAACCGGGTAAAAGTTCTAGTTTTCCCTGTGAAAGAAACGCCTTTAAAACGAAAACAAAGCCGAATAACAGGGTGAGACGCACGCTAATTTATAAAGTTATTTTAAGAGGGTTTGAGCACGATCAGGCCCTACTGAAACCATGCGAATCGGAACCTCCAACTGTTTCTCCAAATAATTGACGTAGGTTTTAAGCGCATCAGGGGCTTCCTCATAGGAGGTGAGTTGGGTCAAGTTTGTTTTCCAACCTTCCATGGAGGTTAGTATTGGTTTGATTTCCAAATCACTTACATCATAAGGAAATTCAGTAACCGTTTCTCCATTAATCTCATACGCTTCACAAATCATGATGTGGTCAAAAATACCTAACACATCGGATTTCATCATGCATAATTCGGTAACCCCGTTGATCATAATGGCATATTTCAGTTGAACTAAATCCAGCCACCCACAACGACGTGGTCTTCCGGTGGTTGCACCAAATTCATTTCCCTCTTTCCGCATTAATTCTCCCGTCTCATTGTTTAATTCGCTTGGGAAGGGACCGCTTCCAACACGGGTACAATAGGCCTTGAAAATTCCAATGACCTCACCAATTGCAGTAGGAGGTACACCTAAGCCCGTACAAGTTCCCGCTGTGACGGTGTTGGATGAAGTAACAAATGGATAGGTTCCAAAGTCAATATCAAGCATCGTTCCTTGTGCGCCTTCAGCTAAAATTCGTTGATTATTTTTTAACGCTCGATTCAAGTAGTGATCGCTTTCAATACACGTTAATGACTTAAGCCGCTCAATTTGTTTGAACCATTCGGCCTCCATCTCGCTCAAATCATAGGTGAACCCTTCGTAATGATTTAACAGATTTAAATGTTTCTCTCTCAACTCCTCGTATTTATTCTTGAAGTTGGGCGAAAATAAATCACCTACACGCAAGCCGTTACGACCGGTTTTGTCCATGTAGGTAGGACCAATTCCCTTTAATGTAGAACCAATTTTATTCTGTCCTTTGGCTTGTTCAGAGGCAGCATCTAATAAGCGATGAGAAGGTAAAATAAGGTGGGCTTTTTTTGAAATCAACAAACGGCTCTTCAGGTCGATATTGAATGGCGCTAATTTATCAAGCTCTCCGGCAAATACGATGGGGTCAATGACAACTCCATTACCAATCACATTCAATACATCAGCTCTGAAAATTCCGGACGGAACGGTATGTAACACATGTTTAATTCCTTCAAATTCCAAGGTGTGTCCGGCATTTGGCCCACCTTGAAAACGAGCAATGATATCATAGGTTGGTGTTAATACATCAACTACCTTTCCTTTACCTTCATCTCCCCACTGAAGGCCTAACAACACATCCACTTTCATAATTATTGATTAAAATGATTTGTAGCATCTTCAATGCTCGCATAAATTGCGAACACCTCATGCATTTTTGTAATGTCAAATAGTTTTTTAAGATTGGAGTTCACTTGCGCAATAACCGCATCTCCTCCGTTAACTCGAGAACGGGTTAAAATTCGCACCATGAAAGCAATGCCGCTGGAATTTACATGGCTAAGATCCTTTAGATCAAGGATGATATTCCAGTTTTGTAATTTCTCAATTTCAGTTGAAACTGCCTTTAAATCTGCATCAGATAGAAGTTTTCCTTCCAGGGTAATACAGGTGGTGTTTTCTCCGTTTGAAATGAAATAATCAATCATTTTCTTTGTTTTTAATTCCGTAAAAATAGAGCGAATGGTGTTGTATTTCTACCCCAAAAATATCTTCAATCGTGGCCTTGATTTGTTGTATCCTAGGGTCACAAAACTCTATTACTTCTCCCGTATCTGTTAAAATGATATGGTCGTGCTGCTTTGAACCATGCGCCTTCTCATATTGAGCCATTACTTTACCGAATTGATGTTTTCGCACCAAATTACACGCCAACAAGAGTTCAATCGTATTGTACAGGGTTGCCCTGGAGACACGGTAATTGTCCGCTTTCATTTTAAAATACAAGGTCTCAATGTCAAAATGCCCTTCATAGGTGTAGATTTCATTGAGTATTGCAAACCGTTCAGGAGTCTTACGATGACCATTCTGTTCTAAGTATGCTGCAAAAATGCCTTTAACTTTTTCTGTTAATACCAAGGTTAACACATTCAAGGAACAAAGGTACTTTTTATTTGATTTTGGCATTGCAACGATGCGTTGGAATTATTAGAGGTTTTGAACACTTTTTCAACGTTATTTATACGGATTTCTACGTACCTTTGCGGCATGTTAAATCAAAAACGAATTTGCATCGTATTGCCGGCATACAATGCCGCTGAAACGTTGGAAATGACCTACAATGAGATTCCATTTGATATTGTGGATGAAGTAGTTTTAGTGGATGATGCGAGCAGAGACCACACCTCTGAATTGGCCCAAAAACTAGGGATACAGCACGTTATTCGACACGAAAAAAACCGCGGGTACGGGGGGAATCAGAAATCTTGTTACCGAAAAGCACTTGACCTGAACGCAGACATTGTGATCATGCTTCATCCAGATTATCAGTACACGCCGAAGTTGATTCATTCCATCGCCGCGATCATTGCCTTTGATGTGTACCCCATTGTCCTTGGTTCTCGGATCTTGGGAAAAGGTGCCTTGAAAGGCGGGATGCCCATGTATAAGTACATTGCAAATCGGTTTTTAACCCTAGGCCAGAACATTCTTATGAGTCAAAAACTTTCGGAATACCATTCTGGATATCGTGCGTTCTCAAAAGAGGTCTTTTCAAAAATCAACATTGAATTAAATTCAGATGATTTTATTTTTGATAATGAAATGTTGGCTCAATTGTTTTATGCCGGTTACGAAATAGGCGAAGTAACCTGTCCAACCAAATATTTTGAAGAAGCCTCATCGATTAATTTTTCTCGATCAATGAAATATGGTTTCGGGGTTATTGGCGTGAGTATCGGATATCGATTAGCGAAATGGGGGGTTTATACCCCAAAAATTTACAAGAATTAATTTACAACATTATGTCAGACGATAAGAAAATCATTTTTTCAATGGTGGGGGTTTCTAAATCCACACCTCAAGGAAAACAAATCATTAAAAACATTTATCTCAGCTTCTTTTACGGCGCCAAAATAGGTATCATAGGGTTAAATGGTGCAGGAAAATCTACTGTGATGAAAATCATTGCGGGTTTAGATCAGTCCTATCAAGGAGACGTGGTCTTCTCACCGGGATATAGTGTCGGTTACCTTCCACAAGAGCCTGAGTTAGACGCCAATAAAACCGTAAAGGATGTAGTGCTTGAAGGGGCGCAAGAAGTGGTTGATATTTTGAAAGAATATGAGGAGATCAATAATGCCTTTATGGATGAAGAGGTCATGAATGATCCCGATAAGATGGATAAGCTGATCGCACGTCAAGGTGAAGTTCAAGATAAAATTGATGCCCTTGATGCGTGGGAGCTTGATAATAAAATTGAACGCGCCATGGATGCGTTAAGATGTCCACCCGACGATCAATTGATTGGTTCGCTCTCTGGAGGTGAAAAGCGCCGGGTTGCCTTGTGTAGATTGTTGCTTCAAAATCCGGATGTCTTATTGTTAGATGAGCCAACAAACCACCTGGATGCGGAATCCATTGATTGGTTAGAACAACATTTACAACAATATTCAGGTACCGTAATTGCCGTTACCCACGACCGTTATTTCTTAGATAATGTTGCGGGTTGGATTCTCGAGTTAGACAGGGGAGAGGGCATTCCATGGAAAGGAAATTACTCGTCATGGTTGGAACAAAAAGGTAAACGACTCAAAGAAGAAGAAAAAACGGAATCTAAACGTCAACGGATGCTTGCCCAAGAGCTTGAGTGGGTGCGTATGAATCCAAAAGCACGTCAAGCTAAATCCAAAGCAATGCTTCAGAATTACGAGAAAATGCTCTCTGAGGATGGTAAGGAGAAAGAAGCTACGCTTGAAATTCCTATACCAAATGGACCTCGTTTAGGTAATAATGTGATCGAGGCGATCCATGTTGGTAAAAGTTTTGGTGATAAATTGCTTTATGATGATTTAAATTTCGCGCTACCACCTGCTGGTATTGTTGGAATCATCGGACCAAACGGTGCGGGTAAAACCACCATTTTCAAAATGATTATGGAAGAACTCATGCCGGATGGTGGTGAGTTTAAAGTAGGAGAAACGGTTAAATTGGGCTATGTTGATCAAAATCATAAATCCTTAGATCCAAATAAATCGGTGTATGATGTGGTTTCCAATGGCCTTGAATTTATTGAGATTGGTAATCAAAAGATTAATGCCCGAGCCTACCTTTCAAAATTCAACTTTAACGGTTCAGATCAAAACAAAAAGGTTGGTGTTCTTTCTGGTGGTGAACGAAATCGATTGCATTTGGCCATGACCCTAATGATTGAAGCCAACGTTTTATTGCTGGATGAGCCAACAAACGACATCGATGTAAATACTTTACGCGCCTTGGAAGAAGGAATTGAGCGTTTTGCTGGTTGTGCCGTGGTTATTTCCCACGACCGTTGGTTCTTAGATCGTATTTGTACGCATATTCTGGCCTTTGAAGGGGATTCTCAGGTGTATTGGTTCGAAGGTTCCTATTCTGAGTATGAAGAAAATAAAAAGAAACGACTCGGGGATAGCGGTCCAAAACGAATTAAGTACCGTAAAATAATGTAAGGTCTTTTAATACCCTTGAGTGTATTTCCATACCAAGGATTCGATCACATTGTGCTTTTTAATTTTTAAATAAGCTTGAGGCGTATGCTTTACCCGTTCCTTAAAAATTGTGGAGTAAAAACTACATGCGGCCGCATATGAACCCAATGGACTGGGGTGACTGTTGTCTGGTTTATACAAGGATTTTATATGATGTTTGAAGTATAGTTTTTCAAAAACCAAGCCTACAGGAGTTAATAAGGCGTCGTAGTCGGTGGCTAAGGTCTTGTACTTTGCAGAGATTCTACGAATCATGTTATAATGCGTATTGGAGTAATCAAATTTTGGATAGCCCTTTTTATACGACCATGTCATAAAAAATACCAGTTTAGTTTTTGGGTTATTTCGTTTGATACTCGCTACAATTTTTTGCAAGCCGGGAAGTGTTTTTTCATAGTAAGTAGTGCTATCCTTTAGCATGTCTCTACTCGACCCCTGCAATACCACGTAATCCCATTGCTTCCATTTAATGGCTCGATATACCTTTTCACGTAATGAATGCCTGTAGAATGATGCTTTTCCTTTGACACACCAATTGACGTCAATGGGTTTTCCATTCGCCTTGGCGATTTTCATGAACATGCGTGGCATGTGGTTCCGATAGGTATAAGAATTTCCGATGAAGAGTATTTTAATGGGTGTTTTATCGGCGCTAAAAAATTGCCAAGATGCGCTTATCAGGATAAGGAAAAGAAGTATTCGATTCATGCGGGGGTTTAACAAAACGAATGTAATAAAAGTTCTTTGTTTAGGGAGTATAGCTTTTTTTTCTACATCGTAAAATTCGTTTTAAACTTAGGGGTAAACGGCGATAGGTTTGCCATAAATTAGGACGAAAAACCCATGCGAGTATTCGATATATTTCCCAGGTGAGTGCATCCCAAGGGTTGATTTTTGTCGGTTCTGCTTCCCCATATCCAAGTTTTACCCTGGTATTTTTCGTTTGATTAAGGATGACAAGTTGGTGGTGTTGTGATATGGATTCTGTGTCTGTTTCGGTTTCGGTTGCTCGTGGTTCCCAGTCTAAAATTCCTCGATGAAAATCGCTTATTTTCTTAATGAATTCAGGTCGAAGTAAATGCGAGCGTTTCGTGAGTAATGCGTAGAATCCAGCTTGATGATTCATTTGAGCTGTTTCGTAGGGAACGCCCCAAAATGTATTCAAGGTTTTCAATGCGGCTTCCGGGTCGGTAATAAAGGCTTCAAAATGAAGCATTTGCGTTCTTGGGAACCTTAGCGCCTCCTCGTAGGTGAGCTTCCATACATTGCTTAAGTAATACGGGTGACTAAAAAAATCAATTCCGCGCCTCGCTTTTGCATCTATGTTTTTTAATACATCCCGAGTTAATATCAAGAAGCTTGCATTTGGAAACAACTGAATTATTTCCTCCCTGTGGAATACATATTTCATCTGTTTGTCCAGAATAACCTTGATCGAATCTTTGGTCTTGATGTCTTGATCATAGAAATTCAAATAGGTCAATTTAATTAATCGATCATAGGTTAAAATGGATATATGATCCAATAGGCATTGCCTGAACCGCGATTCGTATTCAAAATACAATCCAATGTTTTTTTCAAACAGATGAACGAAGTCCTCAATGTAGTCGTTGATTTTCTGTTCATCCCATTGACGAATGTTTCCATATTTACCCTTGAAATACAAAGCAAATGGTTCTTCTGAGGCCACAATCAATGAAGAGTTCATGTTCAACCTCGTTGCGAGCAAGGAAGATCCCGTGCGTTCTGTACACAGTATAAAATGGATGGGTATGGAATCTAATTCGTCACTATGCCACATGCTTTTTCCGTTTTTTGTCGATTCTGTCCACCCATCGTTCAAAATAAGCAACCTTAATACCTATCGGTAAACGGTTGAAGAGCTCGTCTTTGACTCGTTCCATGCGTATTTTTAGAACATATGGCAAAGCGATCGCATGGATCCAACATCGTTTAGGTAAAGGTATTTTTAGGGTGGGCGTGTAGCCGTATCTGCTACCCGTTTTCCCGGATATAACTTCGCACACCTCAAGCTCCCGAGTGGTTAATCCTGTAGTCCATGCATCGATTGCTCCGGTATGAATAGGCTTTGATAAATCGCCATAACGTTTTTTCATGCGTTCCGCTCGTTCGTATTGGGTTTTTACTTCGTGTTGAAATAAAGCTTGATAGGGCGCTAAGGCTTCGTGGGATTTTATTATTACTGGGATTTCAAGGAACGCACAAACTTTGGCTAATAATTGATCTGGTGCTTTCACCAGGTCTTCATAGCGAATAACAAGTACGTGATTTGGATGCTGTTGTTGAAAGGACGCTATCCGCCGCTCAAATTGAATCCATCGTATGGAATTATAGTAAGCGCTTGCGGATTTTAAGTGCACGCTATTTTTCCTAGAATTCACATTAGCTCGGTAATCGCGCATCATCCAAATATACTTTGTGTCTGGGCTTATTGATTGCAGTGCCTTAAGGTAGTAGGAGTGTAAAGGATTTTTATTGATGAAATGAACCGCTTCTTTCTTGGGAGCAAGCTGATCCACCAAGGAACGATAGGTGTGTATGATTAACGCTTGATACGACGTAAGCGTTGTATTGGAAATGAACCTCGTTTCATCAAAAGTGAATCCTACATACGGCTGTAGTATGCCAAAGGCGTTGTGAAAGCGTACCGCTAAGGCTAAATCTTCACTACTGAATGTGGTTTTATTTTTCCAAGCGTTGTAGAAAAATGGAATGAAATAGTTCTCTGGACCCGCCCATACCTCTGGCTGTGCATTCAGTAAGCTCTGTAGTAAGGTGGTTCCTGAACGACCAATGCCAATGATGTGGTGGTGTTTATTCAATTCGTTTCAATTTTAACGCGACGGGCATGTGAAAAATGAGTTGTTCTTTCAGCGCATACCAACGCGCTAAGAAACAAAATTTCCTTTGAATTGAAGCCTTGACATGGGTCTCACGCGCATATCCAAAGAATTCCATTTCTTTACCACAAAGGGCTTCAATTCGCTCAAGGGTGTCTTGGTCAAGTACCTCTTTCCAACGACTTATAGCGTGCGAGTTGATCGGAGTACTTAAATCACGGTATTTTTTTGCTAAGCGTGCCAAATTCTGATCGACGTTCGTTAGGGTTATTGGACTAGGTGATTCAAGCGGTATTGACGGAATCTCTATGAATTCGCAGAGTTCATCCAAGCGGAAAATCCTCAGAATTTTCTGGCGTGAATGTCAGATTTACGGCCTGGTGAGTCTAATAATACAATATCCGCGCCGCATAAGATTTGGACAAAACGAGGCGAGCGCCACTTCCAGATTGGACAGATTCCGAATATATCAGACTCTGACAATACCAGCGATGTAAGTCCAAAGTATCCAATATGTTCG
>JBJTWL010000110.1:0-4618 GCA_046081745.1 Flavobacteriales bacterium
TCGGCATCGTCATAATATTCTTGTTTCACATATTTACCAGCTAAATTGCCCATTTCCGGTCTAAATCGACCTTGTAAATCGACCAAGGGTACGGGTTGACCGGTTTCATTAAGCACTAAAAGTGGGGGAACCTCGGCTTCTTGCGCTACACGTGCATCGTCTGCTCCAAATGTTGGCGCCGTATGTACAATACCAGTTCCGTCTTCCGTGGTTACAAAAGCACCCCCGATTACTCTGAACGCTTCTTCCGCTCGTTCATAGGGCAAGCAATAGGGAAGAAGCTGTTCATACCGCAGGTTAATTAAGGTGCTGCCCTTGTGAGAAGCTCCAATAAAGAAAGGGATTGTTTTTTTGTCTTCTGGTAATATGACGTGTTCTACGGAATCAACGGCCATGAATCCTTTACCGAATAACGAAGGGACAAGCGCTTTGGCACAGACGACTTCAATCAACTCGTAGGTGTATGGGTTGTACGTGTGCACAAGCACATAGTCGATCCCCGCCCCTACGGTTAATGCGGTATTCGAGGGAAGGGTCCATGGCGTGGTGGTCCACGCTAAAAAATACCGGTTGTCGGCATAGGCCCCCCATGGATTTTCTTGGTGTTTCAACCACTTAAACTGCGCAACAATCGATGTGTCCTTCACATTTTTATAGCAACCTGGTTGGTTTAGTTCATGAGAAGATAATCCTGTGCCGGCTTTCGGAGAATAGGGCTGAATGGTGTATCCTTTGTAGAGTAAGTTTTTCTCGTAGAGTTGCCCTAGCAACCACCAAACTGACTCCATGTATTTGCTGTCATAGGTTACATATGGATCACTCATATCCACCCAATAGCCCATGTCTTTGGTGAGTTTATTCCAAATATCCGTGTATTTCATGACCGCTTTTTTACATGCGGCATTATATTCATCAATGGTAATCTTTGTTCCAATGTCTTCCTTGGTGATTCCCAGTTCTTTTTCCACACCGAGTTCTACGGGTAAGCCATGGGTATCCCATCCAGCTTTACGATTTACCTTAAATCCTTTTAATGTTTTATATCGACAAAAGGTGTCTTTAATTGCGCGCCCCATGACATGATGAATACCCGGCACTCCGTTAGCGGAAGGGGGACCCTCATAAAATACAAAGTTCCCTTGAGACCCTTTTTGTTCAATGGATTTTTTAAAAATATCGTTTGCCTCCCAATAGGAAAGTAATTCTTCTGTAATGTTGGGCAGATTTAACCCTTTATATTCCCTAAACCCCATGGTTGTGGTTGATTTATTAAGGCTTCAAAAATACGAAGAAATGCGCAAAAATCAGGTAGAAATTCCCCGGACCGCTCAGAGAACTTTTGTAACTTTACCACTAAAAAATGCGCCTTTCTATTTTCTTTGTGGCCTTGCTGACCGGGGCTTGCTTTTTTGCCCAACCGTTTACGCTTCCTAAACTGCCTTATGCCTATACGGCATATGCTCCGAATATCGATGCACAAACGATGGAAATTCATTTAACAAAGCACCACCAAGCCTATGTGAATAATTTGAATAAATCGATTAAAAACACTGCGTTTGAAGCATTATCCTTAGAGGAAATCTTATTAACGATTCCTTCAAACGGTGTCGATGCGATTCGAAATAATGCCGGAGGACACTATAACCATTCGTTGTTTTGGGAAATTTTAGCGCCAAAATCTAATCAAGGGTCCTGCAGTGAGGCTTTAACCGAAGCTATTAAGACTTCATTTGGCACCGTTGACTCGCTGAAAAAAATGATGTTTAGTGCAGCGATGTCGCGCTTTGGCTCTGGTTGGGCCTGGTTAATTCTAACTCCAGACATGAAATTAGCTGTCGTTTCTACTGCAAACCAAGACAATCCATTGATGCCACTTGGCGCCCAAAGAGGCATCCCGCTGATTGGGATTGATCTATGGGAACATGCGTATTATTTGAATTATCAAAACAGACGGGCAGATTATTTAACCGCCGTTTGGGACTTAGTGAATTGGTCCATTGTTTCTCAAAAATATGATGCGGCTAAAACTAATACGGACCTGCGCTCCCGATTGAATAGCCCTAAGAAACATAAAAAGAGAAGCGAATAGCAAATTATATCTTAGGTTTTTTAGAATAACGCGAACTTTTTACACGTTCCTTCGTATGGAGGTATAACGCCTATTGTTGATGAGCCACGAACTAACGAAAGAATTTTTACAGGAAATACGTTTGCGTGTAGCGAACGACGATTCCGCTTGGCTCATTGAACAAGTGCTACACTTGCACTACGCGGACATTGCTGAAATCCTCGACGAACTCTCAAACGAAGAAGCCAAGTATATCTATTATTTGGCAGAAGACGAAGATTTACAGGCCGACATTTTAATGGAGCTGGATGAAGAAGTGCGCGATCGGTTTATCGCATCCTTATCATCAAAGGAAATTGCTGACCAGCTTGAAAATTTGGATTCCGATGATGCGGCGGACATCTTAGCCGAACTCCCAAAAGAGCAAATTCATGAGGTCATTTCCCAAATGGAAGATGATGAAGCCGCAGAAGATATCGTAGACCTATTAAATTACGATGAAGATACGGCAGGGGGGCTCATGCAAAAAGAGTTTTTTCAAGCTCATGTGGAATGGACAGTTCGACGTTCCCTTATTGAATTGAGAAAGCAGGCGGAAGATGTTGAGAAGGTTTACAATATTTTTGTTGTTAATGAATCCGATCAACTCGTTGGAGTGTTGTCACTAAAAAGGTTGTTGTTTGCGGATACTCGAACGACCATAGAAGAGCTATACCAATCAAAAAATATCATCAAGGTTAAAACCAGTGACACTGCTGAAGAGGTGGCTCGAATCATGGAGAAATACGACTTGGTGTCTATTCCGGTGGTTGATTATCAAAACAAATTGGTTGGAAGAATTACATTAGACGATGTCGTGGATTTTATTCGTGAAGAAGCGGATAAGGACTTTAAAATGGCTACGGGGATTAACGATAGGACGGATTCAAACTCATCCTTTTGGAAATCCGGGTTTTCGAGGCTTCCTTGGTTGATTATCGCGATGGTTGGAGGCACCATCGGTGCAAAGGTAATTTCAAGCTTTGAGGGAGGAATATCCAAAATACCTGCCTTGGCATTTTTTATCCCGTTGATAACCGCCATGGGAGGAAATGTGGGGGTACAATCTTCCGCGATCGTGGTACAATCAATCGCGAAAGGCGAACACGGGTTAAAACGAATTTTTCCGCGCCTGGTTAGAGAAGCCGGAGTGGGATTAATGAATGGGATCATATTGTCCGGCTTGATATTCGGCATTGCTTCTGTGTTTTCAGGAATTCAATTAGCCACGGTAGTTAGTTTGTCATTATTAACGGTGATTGTATTTGCCGCAACCTTTGGCACCTTGTTTCCTATGTTGCTCCATCGATACCGCATAGATCCCGCGCTCGCGATTGGTCCATTTGTTACTACATTAAATGATATTATTGGGTTGTTTATATACTTTAGCATCGGAATGCTCCTTTTTAATTTATAAGAGCCCAAACATCCCTTATCTTTGTACTGATAAACCAATATTGAATGAGTCAAGAATTATCTGAACAAGAAGTACAACGTCGTTCCTCCTTATCTAAATTGAGAGAACTCGGTATTGAGCCTTATCCTGCCGCCACGTTTTCCGTGACACATTTGGCTGAATCTGTAAAGGCTGATTATGTTGAAAATCAACCCGTTAAAATGGCTGGACGAATGATGAGTCAACGTATCATGGGAAAAGCCTCCTTTGCTGAATTGCAAGACAGTTCCGGTCGCATTCAGTTGTATATCAATCGCGACGAACTTTGTCAAGGAGAGGACAAAACCTTATATAACGAGGTTTTCAAAAAATTACTGGATTTAGGGGATTTCATCGGTATTGAGGGCACATTATTCAAGACGCAGGTTGGTGAAATTTCAGTCAATGTTACTTCTTTAACGATGTTAAGTAAGTCTTTAAAACCATTACCTCTGCCTAAAGTAGATGCCGAAGGAAAAACACACGATGCATTTACGGACGCTGAATTGCGCTACCGACAACGCTATGTGGATTTAGTAGTTAATCCAGGGGTCAAAGACACCTTTATCAAACGATCACAGGTTTTTTCTGTTATGCGCAAAGCATTTTATCGCTTTGGATTTTTGGAGGTAGAAACCCCCATTTTGCAACCCATTCCAGGTGGAGCGACTGCCAGACCCTTTGTTACCCATCATAATGCCTTAGATATTCCACTCTATTTGCGCATTGCTAATGAATTATATTTAAAGCGTTTAATCGTGGGGGGATTTGACGGGGTGTTTGAGTTTGCTAAGGATTTTCGCAATGAAGGCATGGACAGAACTCATAACCCTGAATTTACGGTGATGGAATTGTATGTAGCATACAAGGATTATGAGTGGATGATGAGTTTTACGGAGAACTTACTGGAAGAAATCGCCATTAAGGTATGTGGTACTACCGACATTAAGGTTGGAGACCAACAAATTTCATTGAAGGCACCCTATAAGCGCATCAGCATGGGAGATGCAATTCTTGAACATACAGGATTCGATATTTCGAATAAAACAGAAGACCAATTGCGTGACATCTGTAAG
>JBJTWL010000111.1:0-4251 GCA_046081745.1 Flavobacteriales bacterium
AAGATTCCGAGCATCAAGTAGTACCCAAAGCGTTCCCACATCTCGGTTCCAAACATAAACCATAGGCCTTTCGGATGTCCGAAAAGCAATTGAATTTCATTCTTATTGTCAGCGTTACTCATAGCGAAGTTCTAAAGATTATTGCTGCCTAATATACAAAAAAACACATGACTAAGCGATATTTCTTAATTCCCACTTAATTTTGATGTGAAATGAAAAGCTACAACGCACACACCCATAAAATTCCAGATAATCAGGTAGGTATATTCCAAAGCGACGGCAATTATACCGAAAGCATATTCTCAGTGGGTGTACATCCTTGGGAGACCGATGTAAAGACCATTAAGGATATAATCCCTGCCTTACACCATAAGAACTGCCGAGCGTTGGGAGAAGTCGGATTGGATCGATTGCGAGGACCTTCCATAGAAATCCAACTTGAAATGCAATTATCCCAACTCGCCCTTGCACATGAACTGCAAAAACCGGTCGTCTTTCACCTGGTCCGCGCATGGGACGAATTTTATTCGCTCGTTAAATCGCAGCAGCAAACACCTTGGATTATTCATGGGTTAAATTCGCCCAAACAATTTCCACGCTTATTGCAAACTAAGGTTATATTTAGTCTGGGTCCATCCAGTATTCAAAACCCACACATGCAACCGCTGCTCCACCAAATCCCGTTGAACCCTTTGCTGTTTGAAACGGACGATACAACCATGGATATTACTCAAGTCTATTTAGACTTTTCCTTAGCTACTTCCATCCCACTCGAAGCTATATATGCTCAAATTGAACAAAATTTTTTGGCTATTTTTGGGGCATGAGTCATTGGTTAGAACGCTCTGAACTCCTAATAGGAACAGCGAAACTTGAGAAATTAGCAAAAGCCCACGTGATGATTGTAGGCTTAGGTGGAATCGGATCCTTTGCTGGAGAATTCATTGCACGGGCGGGAATTGGTACGCTAACGCTTATAGATGGGGATGTGTTTGATCCAACAAACAAGAACCGCCAATTAACAGCCTTAGATTCTACCCTTGGTAAAAACAAGGCCGTGGTGCTGGGGGAGCGAATAAAGGACATTAACCCCGAAATCCAACTAAATATCGTTGAAGAATTTGTACTTCCAGAACGTGTTTGGGAATTATTAACGCAGTATCAACCTGATTATGTGATGGATTGCATTGATTCCGTGAGCCCTAAATTGGCCTGGCTTTTAGCTTGTAAACGGCTTAAAATTAAAATCATTAGCCATTTAGGGGCCGGCGGAAAATCGGATCCTTCCACCGTTAAGGTGGTTAACTTAGTCGATACCCACAACTGTAAACTAGGGGCTCACATCAAAAAACGGATGAAACGACAAGGTGCTTCGCTGAGAGGAATCAAGGCCGTATTTTCTTCAGAACTGCAAGATAAGAAATCACTCAAAATGACCGATGGAACTAAATTCAAAAAATCCTTTTATGGGACCATTAGTTACATGCCCGCCTTGTTTGGTTTACACGGCGCAGCAGAAGTGATTCGCTACTTGAGTACCAAAGAATAATCGTAGAATTGCGTAGAGTTATACCTGTTTTATGAAAAAATCTACCTATTGATTGACCCAACAGGTAAGATAGATAATGCGGGATTGGTAGATATTCCAACCGCTGTGGCTAATGGATATGAAGCGGGATTGAATGCTGGAATTGCACAAGTACTAAGTACAAGCAGACCGGTAGCCCTTGCGCCTAACCCGGCGTATGGTGCTTCATCGATTTTATTGAATTTATTTAAAGGGGCTTCTGCCCCTTTTTTTTTGCGTTGGAATTAATCAAAATCGTACCTTTGACTATGGAATTTTCAACGCGTTTTATTCGATTTCAATGGGTTGCATTAATCAGTCTATTCCTGGTAATATGCGCAGGTAGTTTTGTTAGAATCACAGGATCAGGCATGGGTTGTCCGGACTGGCCGAAATGTTTTGGACAATGGATTCCGCCTACCGCAGAGGAACAACTTCCAGCGAATTATTTATCGATTTTTCAGGAAAAACGTGCTAAAAAAGCAGTTAAGTTTTGTAAATTCCTAACAGCCATTGGCATGAAGGAAACCGCAGAAAAAATCAAAGCAGACCCTACCCTACTGAAGGAAGAACCGTTTAATGCTGCAAGAACGTACACGGAATATATCAATCGATTGTTGGGCTTTCTAGCAGGAAATCTCATGTTATTGGGGTTTGTTTGGAGTTTGTTTTATTACCGAATGCCCTGGCTTTTAGGTCTATCCTTCTTAAACTTAATTTTCATGGGTATAGAGGCATGGTTCGGATCCATAGTCGTCGCAACCAACCTTGTCCCTTGGACCATTACGGTACACCTGTTCTTTGCTTTACTTATTTTACTTATTCAGATTTACCTAATCTATCGGATATCCCCGAAACACGGCAAAAAAATACCCGTTAATAAGACCATTCTGTATATTTGGTGGGCGGTGTTTGCTATCACTTTTTATCAAATGTTCCTTGGTACGCAAGTTCGGGAATATATCGACGAATTAACGAAGCAAGGGCTCGGTAGATCGGCATGGAGTAATCGATTCGGCATGGAGTTTTTAATTCATCGAAGTTTCAGTTGGTTGGTCCTCATCTTACTTGTTTACTTGGGGTGGCAAAATGAAAAGGGAGGAAAAATCTCCATGATTCGTTGGGCCTTTTTAATCCTCAGCATTGAACTTATTGCGGGGGTCCTGTTGGCCTATTTCGACCTACCCGGACTGATTCAAACGGCTCATTTAGTTTTTGCAACCATTTTATTGGGCATTCTTGGCATGGGAGTCAACCGCTTTAAAAAACAACTCAACTAATTAACCTATAATACCTATGAAACATCTACTACTCTTTTCAATCGCATTTTCATGTCCATTTATTTGGGGACAAATAACAATTGACCAAACCGATATGCCTTCGGTAGCTGATTTTATCCCCCGAAAAAGCGATACCATGACGGTATTGCCCGGACCTGGAGCAAGTGGCCCTAATCAAACCTGGAACTTCACCACAACGAGTAACTATGTTATCACGGAGAACACCAGCGTGGTATCAGTGGCCTCTACGCCAAACGGCAATCAATTCGGGAATTCGAATTTGGCCATGACCAATGATAACGCGAGTTATTTGTACTTTAACAAAAGTGCTCAATCGTTTACTACCCAAGGATTTTCTGGAGATTTATTGGGGACCGGCGTCATCAATGCCGTGTTTAATCCGGATTTAACCTTGCACCAATTTCCAAGAACCTTTGGTTCGAGTTTCAACGACACCTATGTCATAGATGTGATTGTACCGGGGGCGGCAATCAATCCTTTAGTAAGCCAGATCCGTTTTAAACGAACTTCGTTGGTGCATGATACAACGGATGCGTGGGGACAAATCACCACCCCGAACGGGACCTATGACGTGTTGCGCATTCACACCACAGACACGTATACCGATTCCATTTGGGCTTTGCCGATATTTCCTCCAACCTGGAGCTTGGTAAGCACGAGTTCAGACCTAAGCAACAGCTATTCTTGGGTAGGGAAAGGCGGCAAATTAGCCATTGCCGAAATGAGTTTCGATACGCTGGGTGCTCCAAAGATCTTCAAATGGACAGAACTTCCAGGAATTGGGGTGGGACTTAATGAACCCGCGTCTTCTCAAATCAGCATGTATCCAAATCCGTGTTCACATAACCTGTTTGTGGAAGGATATAACCCAGAACAAATTGTACTATTCAATATGTATGGGCAACCAGTTCCCGTTGAAAAAACAATCCTGCCAAAGGGAACTCAATTGAAGGTTGAACACTTAGCCTCAGGGATATATAGTATTGAAACGAGAAAAGATCAAACCATACAACGAACTCAAATTATTAAAGAATGATTAAATACAATCCAAAAAGTTGGTAAAGGCCGATATTTTCTTTTTGTGTATTAAAACGATTCTTATCTTATCTAAACCTATTATTACAATGCGCATATTGGGTTCCAGTTGAAATGGTAGATTAAATGCTTGACTTCCATTAAAAATGAATAGTAAGAACGAAATACTAAGCCCCTTGCTTTTAATATCCAGGTATCGAGAAGGCTATTTTCCAATGGCTGATGAAGCGGGAAACATCGAATGGCATAATCCTCAATACAGGGCAGTTTTTGATATTTCCAACTACCAACCCAAAAAGTCACTTCGAAAACTTCTTAATACTGAAGATTATACAGTAAAAACAAACG
>JBJTWL010000112.1:0-5660 GCA_046081745.1 Flavobacteriales bacterium
ACGAACGACTACCTTATTGGTGGAATCTTGAATCAATTTATACACAATATGCTCTTTTAAGTGCAACTGATTAAATGTTCCAAACGCATAGGTTCTTCCAGAAAGTTCTCCCGATTTTTTGAAACATGCACGGTCTTCTGCTTTCTTACATGAAAACAAGAAAATACTGAAAATCAGAATATTTAACAACCTCATTTCTTTCGATAATTAAAGGTGTAACCAATTCCATATTCCAAATAATCAGCCCTTGCAAAATGAGTCTTCAAGGTCAAATTCAGTAAGATGCCATTCTTCAAATAATACCGTGCACCAATGCGGTGATACATGGGGTCTTCTGGACTGTATTTATCGCGCAAATAGGCTCCCATTCCAAACACAAAATGGAAACGATCCATTGGGACAAGATAGGCTGCATAAGCTCCTATTTGAATAATATCCAGTTGAGATTTTTGGATGTACGGTTGGTAATCCATCACAGCTTGCTTCGAAATAACATCTAAATCCAACTCCAAACCAGCTTTATGATTGAAGAATCGTTTTGCCGATACATTCAATGCGAAGACCGGGTAACGACGCCCACCAATGGGCATCATTTGCTTCCCACTCACGATTGCAGTTGCACTGTACAACCATTGGTCATAAGGTAGGCTCGTTGGAATTAACTGGTCCCCTTCGTAGGTATCTGCAACTGCCTGAGAAACAATCGTTCGTGCATAGCCGATCGAGACAAAGGGCATATTAATGCCAAAATTTGGAACTTTCCATGCGGCATTGCTAAAATGGGTAATGTCGATTCCAACATTGAACCCATTCTTTTTAACCTGATATGAACTTTTAACCGCCAAGCACATCATACCATTCAAACGAGTAGCCAAGGCCACGTTTAACGGATTCGATACGGGATTGTATGGATTTCCATTATAGCCTAAGCCCAAACCTAATTTAAAGTCCATTCTGTAATTACGGAATGAAATCATCGGGAGCTCCGCAAAACCATAGGTTCCGATGAAATTACCAATGATCGATTGACTTCCAACTTGTCCATAAAATAAAGTAGCCCCAAAAACTGGATATTTATAGGCGGATTGATATGCTTTAAAGCCTTTGGTTCGCAACACATAACTCAACTCCCCTGCCCACGCAGTAGAAGTCGGCATATGAGCCATTACTCCACGGTGAGCTGCAAGAAATCCAACTTTCTGACGATACTCAAAGGCACGCTCCATCGGCTGTTGTCCCATGATATAAATAAACAAAAACATCGCAAGAATTAGGAGAATACCACGCATCTGAAACAAAGTTAATAAAGCTATTGAAATGAACTCAAGGAATCACATTACATTTGCGTATGGATAAACGACTTCAAGCATTCGAGAGGCTGCTGACTATTATGGATGAATTACGGGAACAGTGTCCGTGGGATCAAAAGCAAACCTTTGAAACCCTAAGAAATTTGACCATTGAAGAGACCTACGAATTAGCCGATGCCATTACCAAAGGAGATTTAGATGAAATTAAAGGAGAAATTGGCGACCTGTTTCTGCACATGGTATTTTATAGCAAAATTGGATCCGAGGTAGGCGCATTTGATGTAACGGATGTATTGAATGGGATATGCGATAAATTAGTACACCGCCATCCGCATATTTACGGGGATATTACGGTTTCTGGTGAAGAAGAAGTTAAGGCGAATTGGGAAAAGTTAAAATTAAAAGAGGGAAAGAAATCCGTGCTTTCCGGGGTCCCCTCTTCCCTTCCTGCATTGGTTAAAGCCACACGCATACAAGAGAAAGTGAAAGGCATCGGTTTTGAATGGGATAACAAAGAAGACGTATGGGCCAAGGTAAAAGAGGAGTTGGCTGAATTTGAGGCGGAAGTTCAACTTGGATCTGTAAAACAAGAAGAAGAGTTTGGCGACTTGTTGTTTTCCTTGGTCAATTACGCGCGCTTTCTCGATATTTCTCCGGAATCTGCACTTTCCGTTACCAACCAAAAGTTCATTACCCGATTTCAATGGATGGAAGAAGCGGTGCGCCAAGAAGGGAAAACCTTATCTGAAATGAACTTGCAAGAGATGGATGTGTATTGGGAACGGGCGAAGCAGGCCCTCAAGGCAAAATAGAACATTGTGAAGATAATTAACGATGAAAGCCCTCGTATAAACTAATTAATTATCTTAACGTCTTATTCTCTCAACGTGAAAAAGTCGGTTAACCTACTTCAACTTAAAATGCTTATCCGCCTCATCGGCTACGTAATCCCCAATGGCCAAGGAGGCTGTGGCAGCGGGCGATGGAGCGTTCAATACATGAATCGAATTTCCATGATACTCAATTCTAAAATCGTCGCGGGTATCCCCGTCTTCCGCTAACAATAAGGCCCTCACCCCTGACCTGCCAGGCTTGATGTCGTCCATCGTTAAGGAAGGAATCATTCGCTGCAAGGTTTTGAGGAATAATTTCTTAGAAAATGCACGACGGTATTCGTTGATACCGAAAGACATATTCGAGAAAAATAATTTCCAAGTTCCTTTGTATGTTAAGGCGTCCCAGGTATCACGAAGCGAGAAATCTGTTTTACCATATCCTTCGCGTTTAAAGGTAAATACAGCATTGGGACCACACTCAATTTCTCCGTCTGTCATGCGTGTAAAGTGGACGCCAAGAAATGGAAAATCCGGATTTGGCGTGGGGTAAATCAAGTGCTTTACTTTATGCTTGGCTTGATCCGTTAATTCGTAATAATCTCCTCGAAAACCAACGACCTTCTCCTTTAGTTTAACCCCATCTTTTCGCGCCAAGCGGTCCGCTTGTAATCCCGCACAGTAGACCGCAAACTTGGATTCAAATTCGCCATTATTGGTTGTGAAAAGGGTACCATCTGCAATTTTCATTACTGATTGCACCTCAGTGCCCAACATAAGTTTTGAGTTCGGATTAATCGCTAAGGCCAACTCTACCATTTTTGCAGTGGCCGCTCTAAAATCAATAATTCCAGTGCACGCCACGTGCAGTCCTGCGATACATTCCACATTAGGCTCAATTTCCTTAACTTCTTCTGGCGTGATTTTCCGCAAACCTTCAATCTCATTTTGAAGGCCTGTTTGGTAGATTTTCTCTAAGTATTGTAATTCTTTTTCTTCAGTAGCAACCACCACTTTTCCGCAGACATCATGTGGAATGCCATGTTCTTTTGCAAAAGCAACCAACTCTCGGCGACCTTGAATGCAATTACGGGCCTTCAACGAACCCGGTTTGTAATAGAGTCCTGAGTGAATTACGCCGGAATTATGGCCGGTTTGATGGTCTGAAAGTAAATTTTCCTTTTCAAAAAGAACCAACTTCAAGGACGGATTTCTTTTCTGCAGTTTGTAAAAGGTAGCTGCTCCAACAATCCCTCCACCTACGATAGCAATATCAAAATTCATGGTACAAAGGTAATTAGAAAATAAGTTCATACAACCGAACCGATATTCACGGTGCCAAGGGAGAATTATTACTTTTGCATCATGAAAACACCCACCATACAACGAAGCTACATCGCTAAAGACATCCTTTTAAATACGTTTGAAGATGTTGAAGTGTATTTCAAGGAACTCTTGTCTCGTGAATTAAGCGATCTCACCGGATACCAGCAATGGTTGCGCGACGTGAGTGAATTGGAAGCTTTTTTAGAAGAAGATGGAGCGTGGAGATACATCAAAATGTCCATCGATACCACCAATCCCGCACTTACGGAATCCTATACTTACTTTGTCACAGAGATTCAACCTAAATTGGCTCCGCTTTCTAATGAATTGAATAAAAAAATGATGGGAAGTGCTTTTCACAAGGAATTAAGTAAGGATCCTGCCTATGCCATTTATTTTCGTTCAGTTGGGGTCCAGCTCGAATTATTCAGGGAAGAGAACATTGCCATCGAGGCCTATTTGGGTGAAAAATCTCAAGAATTTGGAAGCATCAGTGCGGCTCAAACCATTGCACACGAAGGTAAAAACTTAACCATGCAACAGGCTTCCGTTCATTTGAAAAATCAAAATGAAGCCTTGAGGGCGCAGGTATATCATAAAATTGCAACACGTAGACGACAAGACATTGACACCTTGAATGCGCTGTATACTGATTTAATTCAAAAGCGACATGAACTTGCCAAAAATGCAGGTTTCGATAACTACCGCGACTATATGTTTCAAAGCATGGGTCGTTTTGACTACACCAAAGAGGCCTGTTTTGATTTTCACGAAGCGGTGGCACAAAAGGTGGTGCCATTGGTTAAAGAAATCCAACAAAAGAAACTCCAAAAGCTGGGTAAATCGAACTTTAAGCCTTGGGATTTAGAGGTAGATCCGGATGGAAAAGAACCCTTAAAGCCGTTTAATAGCGGCAATGAAATGCTTGAAAAGACCATTGAAATCTTCAATCAAATGGACTCCTACTTTGGCGACTGCTTGCATACGATGAAAGAAATGGGGCATTTGGATTTAGAATCAAAAGAAGGCAAAGCTCCTGGAGGATATAACTATCCGCTGTATGAGATCGGCGTACCGTTTATTTTTATGAATTCAGTGGGTTTACATCGAGACTTAGTAACCATGGTCCATGAGGGCGGGCATGCCATACATAGCTTTTTGAACCGTGAATTAACCTTAACCGCATTCAAGAACATCCCTTCGGAGGCTGCAGAACTGGCTTCGATGTCGATGGAATTACTGAGCATGAAGTACTGGGGTGCATTTTATCCGAATCCTGAAGAACTTTACCGAGCGCGTGAAGAACACCTGGAGGACATTCTAAAGGTATTGCCATGGATTGCCCAAATTGATGCCTTTCAGCATTGGGTTTATACGAATCCAACGCACAGCATCGAAGCGCGGAGTGCGCAATGGCTCTCGCTCAGTAAGCGCTTTGGCACCGGATTAACGGACTGGACCGGGTTTGAAGATTTACAAGCCCATTCGTGGCAGCGACAATTGCATTTATTTGAAGTGCCCTTTTACTACATTGAATACGGAATTGCTCAACTGGGTGCCATTGGCGTTTGGAAAAACAACTTAGAAAACGAAACAAAGGCTATTGAACAATATAAAGCGGGTTTATCCTTGGGATACACACGAAGTTTACCTGAGATTTATGAAACAGCTGGCGTTACCTTTGATTTGAGTCCAAAACGCATTGGGGAGTTAATGGATTTTGTAGATTCTTACCTTAAGACCTTGGCATAAGAAGAAAAATCAGTATATTTGCCCTCTCAAAAATGGCGAGATAGCTCAGTTGGTTAGAGCGTAGGATTCATAACCCTAAGGTCCCGAGTTCAACTCTCGGTCTCGCTACCAAAGCCTTGACGGTTTCGTCAGGGCTTTTTTTATTTTATTTTCATCTCGTTATATTCTCATTTTAGGTAGAAACACCAGGAAACCAGAGGAAGGAAGCAAAAGAGATTCATTGCTAGCTACATAGAAAAAACTACTCCCATCGAGAATTCGGATTAGGTCGAAACGATTGCTTATCTTTGCGTAACAAACATGTTGAAAAGCTGGTATTTCTTACTTATTACAATCACGGTGATGTCGACCAACCATACGTCGGCACAAAACTTCATCTTTGGACAACTTCAAGGATCTCCCACCATGAACACGACCGGATGGAACCTCAATGGAAATG
>JBJTWL010000113.1:0-19295 GCA_046081745.1 Flavobacteriales bacterium
CGTATACGAAGTTGTTGCATTCGGTGAAACCGTAATGGAAGGAGTTGTTGCACCGGTATTCCAAGTAAACGTTCCCCCAGGAACGGTTGCTGTGGCAGTCAAAGTTGCCGAATTCCCATCACAAATTGTGACGTTATTTACTGAAACTGCAGCCACCGGATTTACCGTTACGGTTCCTGTTGTCTGGTTGGCAGTACAACCTGCACCTGAAATATAGTTCAAGGTGTAGGTTGTGGTAGTTTGAGGACTCACCGTAATTGAACTTCCAACGAGCCCTCCTGGATTCCAAGTAAACGTTCCTCCCTGGGTATTCGTCGATGCCGTCAAAATGGCGGACTGTCCTGCACAAATAGTGGCATTGGTTGAGGTAATGGTTGGCGTTGGGTTTACGGTTACCGTTCCGCTCGCCGATTGTGAAGGGCATCCCGCTGCAGTGCTGTAATTTACGGTGTAAGTTGTAGTAACGGATGGGGTAACGTTGATGCTTTGGCTGGTGCTTCCGTTGCTCCAAGAATAATTACCACCCACAACCGTAGGTGTTGCAGTCAAGGTTGCGGTTTGTCCATTGCAAATGGTCACGCTATTTACCGTAACGTTAGGGGTTGGGTTTACCGTTACTGTTGATGTAGCATTTTGGGCTGCACAACCAGCCTGTGTCGTGTAACTAACGGTATACGAAGTGCTTACATTGGGTGAAACGGTTAAGGTGGGGCCAGTTGTGGCTCCTGGGTTCCATGTAAAGGTTCCTCCAGGAATCGTTGCAGAAGCGTTCATGGTCGCACTTTGACCGCTACAAATAACGGGGTTGTTTACTGAAATAACAGGGGTTGGGTTCACGGTAATCACCCCTGTAGCGGTTCCCGGACAGCCGCCTGTAGCGGTAAAAGTAACCGTGTAAAGAGTTGTAGCATTGGGAGAAGCGATGAGGGATGCCCCAGTAGCACCAGTATTCCAAACATACGTTCCCGGCAGGGGCGGGTTGACGGATGCCGTAATGGTTCCAGGTTGACCTGCACATACGGTTGTATTGCTTACGGAAACGGTAGGGGAAGGGTTGACCACTACGGTGGTACTTGCTGTTCCCGTACATCCGCCTAAATTCACTGTAACGGTATAGGTTCCTGCATTCGCTGCAGTTGCGTTGGGTATCGTTGGATTCTGCAGCGAAGAAGTAAAACCGTTGGGTCCCGTCCAGGAATACGTTCCTTGGGCACTCGTGTTTAATTGGATGGTTGTTCCGGAACAAATAGGACTATTGCTGGTTGCCGTTACCTGTGCAGCTCCTCCAGCATACGTAATTGTAACGTATCCATGGTTGGTATTGTTGGCACCTAAACACGTGCCGCCAGCTGGAACCAAAGAAGAACCGCTTCCACCACCTCCACCACCATTAGCACCAGTGCAGCAACCATCATTTCCACCACCACCACCACCATAATATCCACCACCGCCACCACCACCGGAAGCCGTAGACCAATTTCCGCCTTGTCCACCCTGACCCAAAGTACCTGCTTGTCCACCAGGAGGTACGCCTGCCCATGGTGCTCCGCCGTTCCCACCTGCATTTTGCGTTCCTCCACCGCCTCCTGCACCATAGGTGTTACACCCTTGGGCTCCGTTATTGCAATTGGCATTCGCTCCACAAACTGGAGAGGATCCCCCGCTTCTTCCGCCCCCACCTCCACCAACAATAACGCGATTCGTCAGTGTTTGTCCACCGATACGTATGTCCGAACCGCCTCCCCCTCCCCATGAGCTGTAGGAGATGGAACCTGCAGAAATGTGCCCAGTGCCTCCACCATTCCATCCGCCTGAATTTGAACCTTGGGTGCCCATCCCTCCACAATAGATGTAAAGGGTCTGACCCGGTGTTACTGCTATATTTGCGGTAATCCTTGCTCCATTTCCCCCGTTAACTCCACCACCTTTTGCACCTGCAACCACTGCAGTTATGTTGTAAACACAAGGAGGAACAATCCATGTTTGAACCGCACCCGTGTAGTTAAAGGTAATCGTTTGTTGTCCAGATGCTACAAATAGTAGCGAAGTTGTGAGTAGTAGGAGAATAAAATTTTTCAAAGGCAAAATGTTACTTTAATCTACGTAAAAATATTTAACAAGTGGCTTTAAATCTATTTTTTCTCGTTACCATTTGAATAAATGTTATGTTTGGTTGAACACTTGAGAAAAGGTACTAAATTTATTTAAAATTTTACGCGATGAGTTTGACACCTTACAACGGTCCCTGGACCCGTGCTGAAGCTGCCCATTTGCTGCGCAGAACAATATTTGGCCCAACCCACCAACAAATTACGGCCGTTTCTACCATGACCATGACCGACGCGGTCAATCAAATGCTTACCGTCGGAGCGCTGAATCCACCGTTAGCCTATGATGCTGGTGAGACGATCGTTTCACAGGGGCAAACTTGGGTTAATTCCTTGTATCCCTCCAATCCAATAAGTAATCAATTGTGTGAAACAGCTCGGGTGAAATCATTGGCCGGGTGGTTGATGCAGAACATGAATTATCAAGCGTTGGATATAAGCCAAAAAATGTTCTTTTTTTGGCACAATCATTTTGGGGTTGCTTTTTCATCGGATGCACGAGCAACATATACCTTCTTGGAATTATTAAGAACGAGTGGTTTGGGTAACGTAAAACAATTAGTAAAGGATGTTACCTTAGACCCTGCCATGTTATTTTTTTTGAATGGAAATACAAACTCTGTTCAACACCCCAACGAAAATTATGCACGAGAATTATTGGAGTTATTTACCATCGGAAAAGGTGACCAAATTGCTGCAGGAGATTATTCGAATTATACAGAATTGGATGTAGCGTCTGGAGCCAAAATTTTAAGCGGTTATCTGGTTCAAGGGATTCGAAGTTCTACCTTGACAGCAGCACAGACGCTGTTCCTAAATCCATTGCACGATACCAGTACGAAAACCTTATCGTATCATTTTGGTAATGCCACAGTTTCGAATGCGGGCGCACAGGAATATGCGAATTATATTGACATCATTTTCCAACAACCGCAAGTTGCCACCTTCATTTGTACCGAATTGTATCGATTTTTCGTTAATTATGACCTCACCATTGACGTGGAAACCAATATTATTCCCGCAATGGCTCAAACACTTATTGCGAATAATTATGAGATCCTTCCGGTGCTTCAAGAATTGTTTACAAGTCAACATTTTTATGATGTAGCCTACAGGGGGAGTATTGTTCGAAGCCCGTTAGAGACTGTTTTCAGTATGTTAAACTCCACGGAAACTCAAATCAATGTGAATTTAGCGACTGATTATAACATTTACCTCAACATCTATTATGCAGCAGCAAATATGGGCTTGGATTTTATCAATCCATCCAGTGTTGCAGGATGGGAAGCTTTTTATTTAGCGCCCGCCTTTTCTAGACTTTGGGTTAATTCAACAACCATTAAATTCAGATTTGATATTGCCACGGGATTGTGTGTGTTTGGAATTCCGATTAACGGATATACGCTCAAGATAGATACCATTCCGTTCCTGAATAACTTAAGCATGCCGAGCAGTGCCGATGCGGTCATAGATGATATTTGCGAGTTGTTTATCGCAAAACCCGTGGATGCAGCAACCCATAATGATTTAGTAAGTATTCTAACCAACAATTTACCCACCTTCGAATGGACCTTACAGTATTCAGAATATTTGAATAACCCTACAAATCCTACCTTCGTTGATCCCGTCAGATACCGTGTTCAATTGGTACTTGATCGAATTTTCAAAATGCCTCAATATCAAATGTTTTAATTCAACTCCCATGAAAAGAAGACAATTTATTAAAAACGTTGCGCTTACTTCTGCAAGTTTACCCTTCGTTTCCAATGGATTTGGTATGCAGGCTTTAAGTCAAAAACTGTTTAATTTTTCAACCGGTGCCGAAGATCGTGTGTTGGTGATGATTCGTTTAAATGGAGGAAACGACGGCTTGAATACAGTGATTCCACTGGATCAATATGCCAATTTAATGATGCATCGTTCAGAAATTATTATCCCACAAAATCAAATTCTTTCGGTAACTCCGGAAATTGGTTTTCATCCACAAATACAAGGAATGAAAGGGCTTTTTGATCAGGGAAAATTGAGTGTGGTTCAAAATGTGGGGTACCCCGAACAAAATAGATCCCATTTCCGGTCGATGGATATCTGGACTTCTGGCTCTTTGGATGTAAACGAAACAAGAGGTTGGTTAGGGAGGTATTTTGATTCGTATAATCCAAATTATCCAAACGGTTACCCCAATGCTACCTATCCAGATCCATTCGCAATAAGTATGGGGTCAGAGGTTACCGCGACTTGCCAAGGCATTGCAGCGAATTTTTCACATGCCGTTTCAAACCCAAATAGTTCGGTTAATTTATATCAAGGTGGATTCGTTAATGACGGTTCGTATTATGGAGACCATGTTGAGTTCGTTGGGACAATCATTGAGCAAACCAACAGTTTTGGACAGGTGATTAATGCAGCGGCACAAGCCGGAAGCAGTTTGTCAGGACTTTACGATCCAACAAATACCTTGGCGACGCAATTGAAATATGTAGCTCAAATGATTTCCGGCGGGCTAAAAACCAAAGTGTATGTGCTTTCTTTAGGTGGATTTGATACCCATGATAACCAAGCAGATGCCACTAATTTACAAGCGGGTACTCATCGTGGTTTGTTGAAAACGGTTTCGGATGCCATCGCAGCGTTCCAAGATGACCTGCAATTATTGGGATTAGAACAACGCGTTGTGGGTATGACGTTTTCTGAATTTGGTCGTCAAATTGAATCGAATGCGAGCTTAGGCACGGATCACGGAGATGCGGCGCCTTTATTTTTGTTTGGAACATGCATTCAATCCGGTATCATCGGACCAAATCCAACCATTGGGAGTTCCTTGCCTGATCAAGCGGGCATTGCCATGCAAATTGATTTTAGGGATGTTTATGCCTCGATTTTACGTGATTGGTTTCAAGTGCCAGCGAATGAAGTTCAACAGTTGTTTGCACATCAAGTACAATTTTATTCCTTGGCTGGAACGTGTAATGTTAGTTTAGAGGAACAAGCGCTTGCGAATGGTAGCATGTTGGTTTATCCAAATCCAACGCCAAGTAGCGTTCATGTGAAAGTAAATCTGCAGGAAGGGAGAGCAATGGGTGAATTGCGTGATGCCAACGGAGCTACCGTTAAAACGTATTTTGATCAAAATTTCTCCGGTGGTGTACATACCATATTCTGTGATATGGATGGCTTAGCCTCAGGGACTTATTTCTTGGTGATAAGAAACAATGAACGAACCTTATTGGAACAAGTGATTAAAATGAAATAATTAACGAAGTAAATTCAAGGTTCCTGAAATCTGCTGTTTTTCGGTATTCTTTTTTGTTGCAAAGGTGATTTTCCACGTGTAAATTCCTTCTTGAACTTGCTTGTCAACCCCGTAAACTCCATCCCATCCCGTTTCAGCATTAAAAGATTCCCAAATCAACTCGCCCCATCGGTTAAAAATAGATAAGTGGTAATCATAGGGATCAAACCCACTGGTGAAAACTGGCTTCCAATGTTGATTAAATTGATCTTGATCGGGGGTGAAGGTATTCGGGACATAATAAATTAACGGTTCTTCATACCCGATAAATTGAGTCAGTGAGTCGATGCATCCTGCGGGTGAACTTGCAATTAAGGTTACAAAATAACCTCCAGTTGTGTTCGTATAAGTGTGGGTTCCTTCACTTTGAGTACTAACTGTTCCGTCACCATATTCCCAAATGTAACTGCTTGCTCCTTGTGTTCCATTATTAAAACTAATAAGTTCAGAAGGTGAACTGAATTCTCCCGGAACATACGAAAAACTAACGACCGGTGCGGCTTCCACACACAAGTAATCACTGAGAAGGGCAGAGGCTGTGCATCCGCTTATGTCAACTTGTAATTCCACATCATAACATCCGACATTGGATAGGTTATATGAAACGGATGAGGTATTCCCAACTTGTTGTCCATTGATTTGCCATAGGTACGTGGCTCCATTGACGGGTTGTGTTGACAAAGTTCCTTGCAATGGGGAGCAACCAAGTAAAAAATTTGCACTGAAGGCTACGCCAGGATTCTCGGAAATCTGTACGGTTAACGAGGCTGTATCTGCACATTGACCTTGAGTTGGTGTGAATTGATAATTCAAATTTCCGAGTTGTTGTGTATTTACCACCAGTGGATTCCAAATGCCTTGAATTCCATTCGTTGAGGTAGAAGGGAGCACCGGGGCAGGAATTAACCCCAAACAATAAGGACCCATCGAATTAAAGGTTGGTTCAACGAGGGGAGTTACTGTAAGTATGCAACTGTCTGTGTTTTGACAACCATTTAAACTGGCATTTACTATATAGGTGGTGTTTTGATTACTTGCACTTGTGTTGTTTACAATCTGATTGATACTTCCTCCTGAACCTGGGTTTGCACCCGTTAGGTTGGGGTTGAACGACGGGGTATAACTGAAAGAAGCTCCTGCGGGTAATGAACTGATATTTTGAACGAAATTAGCTCCGCTGCAAATGGTGTCAACGGGTGCAATTAGCACTTGAACAGGAGGGTTTACTGTTACATTTACATAATCCAAAGATTGACAGCCCGTATTGTCGAGGCCATTTAAAATGGCAACATAAGTGCCCGCATTGGGATAGGTAATCGTGTGAGATCCTACACCAAGGGCTGTACTTGGACTTGCATTTGGTGTAAAGTTCCAATTGTATGTGGCACAATTTTGTGAATTTGTTCCATTAAATACCACAGAATCTCCTACACAAATAGTTAAGTTGCTTGAGGTGATTTGTGGTACAGGACCGGCAAAAGTACCTCCGTTTGGATTGTTATTATTGAAGGTAATTGTGAACCCAGTATTCGCAGAAAAATTATTTACAAGCATGGCATAGCTTGTCCCTGGGGTCATCGTTACACTTTGAATATATGCGTTATATCCTGCCTGGCATCCGGGCCATTCCGTAAGGTCAACCTCCGCCAAGCTCATGCCTGTTGAACCTGTAGCATTCAAACAACTGCTTGAGCAGCAACGAACAGGATTTCTTGCACCGCAAGGATTGTTTGTGTTTAACTGATAAAAAATGAAATCGATATCATCCATTGGATTCACTGGAGTAATGTCAAAGGTGAGTGGTCCACCGGTAGCACAGGTCCAATAAAACCAGGATGAATTGGATTCATCGGGTCCTGGCATATCAAGGCAAGTTCCTGGTTCTGGTTCATCGTTGTTTAATCCGCCACCGCCAAGGGTTCCTACACTAACCGGATTTTGGTTGCATAAGAAGGCAGCGCCACCGCAATCCGCACCCGGATTTGTGGTTGGTGTATAACTATTAATGCAGAGTTCAAAGCTTCCTTCGTTCGCTTGTGGGGTAGAAATGCGAATGTAGTATGTGTTTCCGGGGACCAGTGCGCCCTCATAAATCTGTGTGGTCCCAAATCCAGGAGTTCCATTCGAACAATTTAATTCATTCAAGGTTCCTCCGCAAATCCCATCATACAGTGCTAATCTAGGTTGCGACATAGTTCCACCTCCGCCCACACCACTGGCTGAAATTAATACATCAGTACCAAGCGCAGTAAACGAAAACCATACGTCTTCGGTGGCGTTACCTGGCCAACACGTGGCATTGCCATAAGCGCTAGGAGTTGCACCCACATTAGTGAATACGGCATTCCCAGAACAATAATTTTGAACATTTAAGATGGGGGTGGCTGATCCACAATCATCCCCTTGAGCCCAAAAAGACCAAGGGATCAGAACGAAAAATATAAATCGTAGTAGTGTAGGCATCAATTAATTAACGAAAGTTAATCAATTTCGTTGTCAAACATTTAATGATTTCTTAATTTTTAATAACATCGACTCGTTTTTGCCGTTGCATCGGGTTTTCTTTGGATGGATTTTGTTTAAATAATTGATAGCGAGAAGGTTGAATTGCTTCTGGCCATGTATTGTTGTTTAAATCAACATCGGCAGTCTCAAGAAAGGGATCTAACCGAATCTCTTTCACTTCTTTATCAAAAATAAACACCTTGGACACCTTTTCTTCAAATTGACGCCATATTTCTACCGGTATGCGAATTACTTCCGTGCTGTCGTCGGTAAAGGTGAACTTTAGGATTAATGGCATAACCATCCCGCCTACATTTTCAAAATGGACTTCATAGAAGTGTTTTCCCGAATTAAGCAGGGCAAGATCCTTTTCGTTGGTTTTCTGTTTAAACTCTTCATATTCTTTTTTATCCAAGGCATCAACTAAGTAGATATTTCGCTTGGCGTAATAGTCGTCTATGAGAGAATCGCGTTCATTGACCGTTTCTTTGATGTCGGTTTCGTTCCTTGTTACACCGATATGTATGTCTTTATGGTCGTTTTGTGCTTGCAGGAATCCTTTTTCAAGCGTTGGATTTTGGCTGTTCAATTGAAACGATTTCACCTCTTTGATTGCAATATCTACAGGGTCGGTTCCATAAAACCAACCCCTCCAAAACCAATCCAAATCAACGGCGGAGGCATCTTCCATGCTTCTGAAAAAATCGGCTGGACTTGGATGTTTGAATTTCCAACGTTCGCAATAGGTTTTAAAGGAATAATCAAATAATTCTCTACCCATGATGGTTTCACGAAGAATATTTAATCCCGTGGCGGGCTTCCCATAGGCGTTATTTCCGAATTGAAAAATCGATTCTGAATTGGTCATGATGGGAGAAATTAATTTTTGATCTCCGCGCATGTAATCAGCAATGAGGTGTGCGGGTCCTCTCCGTGATGGATATCCACGTTCCCATTCTTGCTCCGTTAAATATTGAACAAAGGTATTAAGTCCTTCATCCATCCAAGTCCATTGACGTTCGTCGGAATTAATAATCATCGGGAAAAAGTTGTGACCAACTTCGTGAATGATAACGCCCCACATGCCATATTTTTCACCTTCAGAATAGGTTCCGTCTTCCTCGGGTCTACCTCCATTAAAGCAAATCATTGGATATTCCATACCAATCCACTTAGAGTGCACTGAAATAGCCACAGGATAGGGATAATCTACCGTGTATTTAGAATACGTTTTAATGGTGTGCGCTACGAGTTTGGTACTATATCGTTCCCAAAGTGGATTCCCTTCTTTGGGATAGAAAGACATACAAAGAATATTCTTGCCTCCGACCGTAACATTTTGGGCATCCCAAATGAATTTTCGCGAACTGGCAAAGGCGAAATCGCGTACGTTAGTCGCTTTAAATCGCCATGTTTTGGTGTTTGATTTCTTCTCTTTTTCTGCCGCCTCTGCTTCCGCTTGAGTAACAATGAGTACTGGAGAATTCGCTTTTTTTGCTTGCTCAAAGCGCTTTCGTTGCAAGGCACTTAGTACATCGGAGCCGTTCTGAAGTTCTCCCGTTGCTGCGATAATGTGGTCGGAAGGTACGGTGATGCTCACATCATAGTTCCCAAAAGGTAAGGTGAATTCGCCACGTCCAAGGAACTGTTTGTTTTGCCAGCCGGTCACGTCGCTGTACACACACATTCTTGGAAAGAACTGTGCCAGTGTGTAAAGGTAGTTTTTGTCTTTTTCGAAATACTCATATCCTGAACGACCACCAACGGCCATTCGGTCATTGATGTTGTACCACCATTTTACGGTAAAGCTGATGCTGCTTTTAGGGGCAAGTGGGGTGGCTAAATCAATTCGAAGCATTGTTTTGTTTATGAAGTAGGACATTTGTTGTCCCGACGTAGTGGTTATACTTTCTACTTTAAACCCACCATCGTAATGAAAAAAACGTTTTTGGATATCACCAATCGACTTGAAATCTTCCATTTTCTCTACTTCGATCAGCTTGGTGTCTGAATGTTCATCATAAATGTTTTGGTCTAATTGAAGCCACAAATAAGGAAGCGCATCGGGAGAATTATTGGTGTAGGTAATGGTCTCGGTGCCGCTTAGTTTTTGCGATGCATCGTCTAAGATCAAGTTCATTTTATAGTCCGCTTGTTGCTGGAAATACCCATGACCAGGAGCACCCGCGGCGTTTCGATATTCGTTAGGTGTTGGTAGTTCCAAATCAAGTTGAGCGAACTTCTTTTGAGCAAAGTAAGCTACGGAAATCGAAATCGAGAAAAGGCAAAGTATAATTTTTATCATGGAGTTACGGGAATTTCTTTAGTGTAATCAGTAGAAAGAAAGCTTAGGGTGTAGTGAGTTCCTTTTTTTAAATAATCTAACTTGTTCTGTTGAGTTGGGAAATACAAGGTAAGTAAAGGGAAGGTAAAGGTTAACTTACCTGGGTGTTCAATCTGCTCGGAGGATAAGTAAAAAATCAGATCTCCGTTTTTTGATAATTCATTACCATCCACCTTAAAGTAAACCGCTTGATTATTCTGAAATAGGGTGAAACCCCCGCAAATGAACTGGCTTAATTCGGCATACAAGCTGTCGGATTTAAGGATTTGGTCTACACTCAAATCTTTCCCATGTTTTTTTGAAAAAATATAAGCTAAATCGTGAGCAGTTACCTTTAACGTAGCTTGAAATTGTTGTTCCGATGGATAATACTCTAATTCCATGAAGGCAAAGTGATATTCGTGAGCTCGACTGTTTCTTACCAAAGTAAGTAATGCAAAGAAGAGTAGAATCTGTAATTTCATAGGCCTTAAAATTAGTATATTTGCCCCAATGTTACAACGAATTTACTACTTGATTTTATCCTGTCTGTTGCTATGCACTTCATGTGCTGAGGAAAAAGTTGATGAGGAGATAAAAGCAGGCGATTTAATTTTTCAAGATTTGGATTGTGGTCCAATGTGTAATGCGATTGAAGCTGTTACCGAAGGGGTGAATGGAAGGGATTTTTCGCATTGTGCCATGGTGGTTGAAGAACATGATACCTTGAAAGTGATTGAAGCCATTGGTACGGCAGTGCAAATTACATCCATGTCGGACTTCCTGCAGCGAAGCAATAAGGTGCTAGTGGCTCGATTAAAAACAAGCGATAAAGACCTGGTTTCACGGGCAGTTAAATACTCAAAGTCTTTGTTAGGCAAACCGTATGACGACATGTTTTTATTGAATAATGACCAATATTATTGCAGTGAATTACTGTACGAGTCGTTTAAAGTAGCCAACCATGGGGTGCCGGTGTTTGAACTTGAACCCATGACGTTCATAGATCCGAAAACTAAGGATTTTTATCCAGTGTGGGTGGATTACTATCATGATTTACATTGTCGGATTCCTGAGGGAAAACCAGGGTTGAATCCGGGGTCAATCTCGCGAAGTGAAAAACTCGAACTCTTATCTATAAAAATCAAACCTTAAGTTCGGTTTTTGAATTCCTCTTTTATTTTCGATTGATTTCCTACCTTTGAACACATGAGACGATTGATGTTTTTACGGGGTAAGTTAAAAGGCTTGTTTTTCTTCTTTCATGGACACCGTTTTTTTTCTGCCCATTTGTTCTCTTTTATAGGATCCATGGCTGCCTTGTCAAAATGGATTCAACAGCATAAAAAGTTAGGACACAACGATTTTTATTCATTCAAATTTGATTATGCCCGTCGCGAACAGTTGTTCGAATATGTCATTACCCAGGAGGAGTTAGAAAGTCCTATTGATTATTTAGAGTTTGGGGTTTCAAAGGGAGATTCCTTCAGGTGGTGGACCGCGCGCATCGCTCATCCCGAGGCTCGTTTTCATGGTTTTGATACCTTCACGGGGCTACCGGAAGATTGGGGTCCGTTCAAAAAAGGAGACATGAGTTCGGGGGAATCCTTGCCGGAAATTAATGATAAACGTTATCAATTTCATCAAGGCTTGTTTCAACAAACGTTACTTCCATTTTTAGTAAATTTCGACCCGTCAAGAAAAAAAGTGATACACATGGATGCGGATTTATATACAGCAACCTTGTATGTACTCACCTTGATTACACCGTATTTGCGACCCGGCGATGTGATCTTTTTCGATGAATTTAATGTACCCCAACATGAATTTAAAGCGTTCACTGAATGGACGAGTGCGTTTTATATAAAGTATGAGGTACTTGGGGCAGTAAATAATTATTATCAAATTGCAGTAAAAATAATCCAATGAGAAAATACGTATTTTTCGGGGTAACTATCCTGGCAATCGCTTCCTGTCAACAGAAAATGGACGCCTGTGATTGTGGTAAAAAGATGATTAATAAAGATTCCAAAGAGGCGATGGATTGCAATGATTATTGGCGTTCCCTTGATTTGAAAGAGCAAGAGGTTTTTATGGAGGAGGCCATGAAATGTTATGCAAACGAGCGTTTAGGAACTGATTTAAAATAAAAAAGTCTCCCGGAGGAGACTTTCAACAAACAACAACAACTAAACATCCCTTCTCAAATTATCGAAGGAATACCTCTCTACCGCACGGCAGTTGTTCGTCCGCGGAAGAAACATGATTCCTCCGCATGAGTGGCTTGAGTTTAAGGGCTTCTCGCTGCGCAAGTTCCCGCACACTCATTGATTGTTTTAAAACAATCGATTTTTTATTTTTTGATTTAAAGCGACGTGGATCTAAATAAATGATATCTCCCTCGCTTAAGAGGTCCTTTTCTTTAAATGCTTCGTTGTAGTGGTGCAACTGAGAAAGTTTAATTCCAGTTTGTTTCGAGATTTTATAATATGAATCTGTTTTACTTGCAATCACATAACGAACCCTGTTTTCATGAATTAAAATTCGGATCCCTTCTTGATTTATCGATCGAGCCGGTTGTATGGGCTCTGCGAAGAACTTACCAGCGCAAAGCGCGAACAAGAAGAATATCCCAATTTGTTTCATAGCCTTCTCTAACGAATTGACAGAATTATGGTTTCATTTTAAAGTCATTTTCAAAATATTAAGTCAAAATGACAATTCAAGGATGATCTTTCAGCCAAATTGACGCGAATTTTTCTGGTGGTTTATGATTTGAGCAAGCAGTAATCGATAAAAAAACTTAGCGTATGGATTTTTCAAAATTAACGACTCGTTCACAAGAGGCTATTCAAAAAGCTCAAGAACTTGCTCAAGAAAATAATCATCAAGTATTAGAGTCTGGTCATCTTATGCTGGGTTTACTCTTGGTAGATAAGGATCTTATTCCGTCATTATTGGAAAAACAGCATGTGGATGCGGCGCGTTTTCGGGCGGCGGTAAATGCAACTGTTCAAAGTTATCCTAAAGTACAGGGAGGTGAATTGCATATTTCTAACGCACTGAATGATGTGTTAAAGCGTGGGTTAAGTGAGTTGGCTACATGGGGTGATACATACCTGGCAGTGGATGCCTTGTTTTATCAGTTAAGTCAATCCAAAGATTCCTTAGCCCAACTTATTAAAGATTCAGGTATACAAGTTAATCAATTAAAAAAAGACATTATGGACATGAGAAATGGAGAAAAAGTACAAAGTTCTAGTCAAGAAAATACCTATCAATCCTTAGAGAAATTCGCGAAGAACTTGAATGAAATGGCTGCCAAAGGGAAACTAGATCCTGTTATTGGACGTGATGAAGAAATTAGAAGGGTGCTTCAGATTTTAACAAGGCGAACCAAAAATAACCCCATCTTAATTGGTGAACCTGGGGTTGGAAAAACTGCGATCGCCGAAGGCTTGGCCCATCGTATTATTAGCGGGGATGTACCCGAAAACCTGAAAACAAAAGTGGTTTATTCCTTGGACATGGGTTCTTTAATCGCTGGAGCAAAATATAAAGGAGAATTTGAAGAACGTTTGAAAGCGGTAGTGAAGGAAGTGATAAATTCGGATGGTGAAATCATCCTATTTATTGATGAAATCCACACCTTGGTGGGTGCAGGCGGGGGCGAAGGCGCAATGGACGCAGCCAATATCTTGAAACCGGCCTTAGCTCGTGGAGAGTTACGTGCTGTTGGAGCAACAACCCTCAACGAGTATCAAAAGTATTTTGAAAAAGACAAAGCCTTGGTGCGACGATTTCAAACCGTACTCGTGGATGAACCCGATACCGAAGATGCAATTGCCATTTTGCGTGGAGTCAAAGAAAAATACGAGAACCACCACAAGGTAATTATCAAAGACGCAGCGATTATTGCCGCAGTGGAATTGTCGCAACGCTATATTTCTGACCGCCATTTGCCGGATAAAGCTATAGACTTAATTGACGAAGCGGCCTCAAAGCTTCGAATGGAAATCAATTCAAAACCAGAGGAATTAGATGAAATCGAGCGTAAGATCATGCAGCTTGAAATCGAACGAGAAGCGCTGAAGCGAGAAAATAATGCGGTGAAATTGGAAACGGTTGAAAAAGACCTAGCAGATTTTAATGAAAAACGACAAAGCTTGACCTCGAAATGGCAAGCAGAAAAACAAATTTTGGAGGCTATTCAACATGCTAAAGAGGAAATAGATGCGCTCAAATATGAAGCGGAAGCGGCTGAGCGCGCCGGAGATTATGGAAAGGTGGCCGAGATTCGCTACGGAAAAATTCAAGAAACCGAACGGAAATTAGAAGATTCGAAACATACGCTGGCTGAGATTCAATCCGAATCGAAAATGATTAAGGAAGAAGTGGATACCGAGGAAATTGCCGAGGTAGTTTCCAAATGGACTGGAATTCCCGTTCAAAAAATGGTGGAGAGTGAAGTGAGTAAATTGCTCAGGTTGGAAGATGAACTTAAAAAAAGGGTAGTAGGACAAGAAGAAGCCATTGAGGCCTTGTCGGATGCGGTACGAAGATCTCGGGCTGGTTTGCAAGACGCGAGACGTCCAATTGGATCCTTCATCTTTCTTGGTACTACGGGAGTTGGTAAAACAGAATTAGCCAAAGCCTTGGCCGAATTTTTATTCAATGATGAAAATGCCATGACCCGCATCGACATGAGTGAATACCAAGAGAAACACAGCGTAAGCCGCTTAGTTGGAGCGCCTCCCGGATATGTGGGGTATGATGAGGGTGGACAACTTACTGAGGCCGTGCGTAGAAGACCATATTCCATTGTGTTGCTTGATGAAATCGAGAAGGCGCACCCGGATGTATTTAATGTACTCTTGCAGGTATTGGATGATGGACGCTTGACGGACAATAAAGGGAGATTGGTCAATTTTAAAAATACGATCATTATCATGACCTCCAATTTAGGATCACATATTTTACAAGAGGCCTTTGAGGATGCACAGGAGGCCGACTTCCGGAAATTAGCCACGACGGCAAAAGTTCAAGTAATGGAGTTATTAAAGCAAACGATTCGACCTGAATTTTTAAACCGCATCGATGAAACCTTGTTATTCTTGCCATTAACTCGTTCAAATGTGAAAGACATCGTACGAATTCAATTGGATAACTTGAAGAATCAGTTGAAGGAAAAAGGAATCAAATTGTTTGTTGCTCCAGATGCGTTCGAGCACATCGTGGAGTTAGGGTATGATCCCTTCTTTGGTGCGCGTCCTGTGAAACGGGTCATTCAAAAAGAGGTGTTGAATAGCCTTTCAAAAGCCTTGATCGCTAAAACCGTGGACATGCATCAAACGGTGGTCATGGATATGTTTGAAGGTCAAATCGTATTTAGAAAGCCGGTGTTGGCCGAAGAGGAAATCGGTTAGGTTTGGATCAAAACTCCAGTTTCAGAGGAGTTTAAATCCCCTAAAACTGGGCACAAAAAAAGCGGCCTCGGCCGCTTTTCGTATCATTTTTTAATCCTAGTATCGGTAATGATCTGTCTTGAATGGACCTTTCACATCAACACCAATGTAATCGGCTTGTTCCGTTGAAAGCACTTCCAACTCGACCCCAATTTTAGATAAATGTAGGCGTGCTACTTTCTCATCTAAATGCTTTGGCAAGGTATACACATCATTTTCGTACTTGTCTGAATGATGCCATAACTCCAATTGCGCTAGGGTTTGGTTAGTAAATGAATTCGACATCACAAACGAAGGGTGGCCAGTAGCACATCCCAAGTTCACCAAACGTCCTTCTGCCAAAACAATGATGTCATTTCCATTCACATTGTATAAATCAACCTGTTGCTTAATTTCCATTTTGGTAGATCCGTATTTACTGTTCAACCAAGCCATGTCAATCTCGTTGTCGAAGTGACCAATGTTACACACAATTGCTTTGTCTTTCATTGCTTCGAAATGTTTTCCAGTTACAATCGATTTATTTCCGGTCGCGGTAACAATGATATCCGCTAATCCGATCACCGTATCCAAGCGCTTCACTTCGAATCCATCCATAGCAGCTTGAAGCGCACAGATTGGGTCGATTTCGGTTACAATAACACGAGCTCCTGAACCTTGCAATGAAGCCGCTGAGCCTTTACCAACATCACCGTATCCGCAAACAACAGCTACCTTACCCGCCATCATTACATCCGTGGCACGACGAATCGCATCCACTAACGATTCTTTACATCCATATTTGTTATCGAATTTAGATTTTGTAACGGAGTCATTCACGTTGATTGCAGGCATCACCAAGGTTCCGTTTTTCTTACGCTCGTACAAGCGGTGAACTCCGGTGGTGGTTTCTTCTGATAATCCTTTAATCGCTGCAGTTAACTCTGGGTAACGATCGAAAACCATATTCGTTAAATCTCCTCCGTCATCTAAAATCATGTTCAAGGGCTGACCGCCTTCAAATGCGAATAAGGTTTGCTCAATACACCAATCAAATTCTTCTTCGTTCATTCCTTTCCATGCATAAACTGGAATTCCTGCTGCGGCAATGGCTGCGGCAGCGTGGTCTTGCGTAGAGAAGATGTTACAAGATGACCAAGTAACTTCTGCACCCAATTCCACCAGGGTTTCAATCAAAACCGCGGTTTGAATAGTCATGTGTAAGCATCCAGCGATTCGTGCACCGCTCAAAGGCATAGATGCACCGTATTCCGCACGCAGCGCCATTAGCCCTGGCATTTCAGCTTCCGCTAATTTTATTTCTTTACGCCCCCATTCCGCAAGGGAGATGTCTTTTACTTTGTAGTTTAGTTTTTCTGTGGTATTATTCATTGTATTATATTTCAGTGCAAAAATAGTGATTAATCAAGGATTTCAAACTAAATCCCCATTTCCTTTAATTGGTGTTTCAAGGCCTGGATAAAAAGCGGGTGATCGTTGTTGCTTGGGACTAAATCCACCTTTTCGCCTCCGTGCTCCTCAAAAATTTCTTGGTATTCGCTGCCGATCTCAATGAGCGTTTCTAGGCAATCTGCCACAAAGGCCGGACTGAACACCAACAAGCGTTTAGCTCCTTTTTTAGCTTGTTCTTCTACAATTTTATCCGAGAAAGGCTCGAGCCATTTTTTATCAAGGCGCGATTGAAAGCAAACGGTGTATTGTCCTTCTTTAAGTCCTATTTTTTCAACAATCAGGCGAGTGGTTGCATAACAGGTAGCCTTGTAACATAGTTTATTCTTATCGTTGAGCTCCGTTTCACACGGTTGATCCCCGCACAAATCCGTGCCTTCGTAGACCTTATCCACTTGACGTTCGGGTAATCCATGGTAGGAGAATAAAATATGGTCGTAAGAGTTGAGGTCAAAGGCCTTTGAATTTTCAACGATGTTCTCGATGTAGAGGGGATTGTCGTAAAACTGACCCGCAACCACCACCTCAGGGATAACCCACCACGATGAAATAATGCGCATGGCTTTTTCCAAAGCTGATCCAGAAGAGGCACTTGCATATTGTGGAAACAGCGGGAACAACACAATGCGGTCGTAATTGGCTAAGCGGATGCGTTCAAGGACCGAATCAAGAGATGGATTCTGGTATCGCATGGCAAATTCTACGGTAACTTCGTCTTGGTTGTACTCCGCTTGAAGTAATTTACTCACGTTTTGGGTGTAGGTTAATAACGGAGAAACACCTTGGCCCAGCTCCCATAATTCCTTATATATCTTGGCCGATTTTGGTGCTCGAAAGGGAACAATGATGCCGTTCACTAGAATCATACGCGCCAACCATGGAATATCGATCACGCGAGGGTCGTTGAGAAATTCGGAAAGGTAACGACGTACATCGGAGGTTTTTGGGCTATCAGGCGTACCAAGTTGGATTAGGAGTACACAAGTCTTTTTCATGGGATTGAAACAATTCGCAGTTTGGAAAGTTCAAAGGTAGGGAAAACCGATGATTCTTGCAGAACTTCTTACTTTTGTGACATGATTAATCCATCGCGCATTTTTGAACTTCAAAGCGAAGCAGAATTTCATTCATTGGCAGTCGAAGTGGCGCGCTTTCAATTGAAAAACTGTGCAATCTACCGCGATTTTGCTCGGCTCATGAAGGTGGAAGAGGTTAATACCTTAGCGGATATTCCTTTTCTACCAATCCGTTTTTTTAAAGAGGTAGAGGTGGTTTCCACACCCATACCTGCTGATTCTTTGGTTTTCTTGAGCAGTGGGACAGGGGAGCAGGGCAGGAGTAAACACATTGTTACGGATCCAAGCCTCTATCAACAAAGTTATTCCCTCGGTTTCGAGCAATATTTCGGAAATCCGAAAGATTGGGTGATTTTGGCTTTGTTGCCCAATTATCTTGAACAAGGAAATTCAGGATTAGTGAACATGGTGGAAGGGTTGATTACTCAAAGTTCTCATCCCTTGTCGGGGTTTGTCTTGAACGAAATGGAACACCTTCATGCACGGTATAGGGCGGCACTGGCTTCGGGAGGAAAGTGCATGCTGTTCGGAGTCTCTTATGCGCTCTTGGACTTAGCGGAGCAGGGCCATGATTTTTCGCAAGCCGTGGTGGTAGAAACCGGAGGCATGAAAGGCCGAAGGCAAGAGCTTACGAAACCTGAATTGCACGAAGCCTTGAAACAGGGCTTAAATACCACGGAGATTCATTCCGAATACGGCATGACGGAACTCTTGTCGCAAGGGTATTGCGGACCGGATTTAATTTTCAAAACCCCCGCTTGGATGCGGGTAGTGTTGCGCGACGTGAGCGACCCCAAGGCACGGGTGCCAGAGGGGCAACGCGGTGCCATCAACATCATTGATTTAGCCAACCTCAACAGCTGCAGTTTTATTGCTAACGATGATTTGGGCAAACTCGTACCAGGAGGTTTCCTGCTCGAAGGCCGCGTAAATCATGCGGATATCCGTGGCTGTAACCAGATGGTGGGGTAGGATGAATGACCTTACGTTATTCTCAATTGAAGAAATTTAGCTAAAAAACTTCAATTGATTCAATGAATTTAGCTAAAAAACTTCAATAGGAAGAAAAAAATCGAT